>JBKJQZ010000152.1:0-10744 GCA_046594835.1 Acidimicrobiales bacterium
GTGGGCGCAGAGGGACTCGAACCCCCGACATCTGCCTTGTAAGGGCAGCGCTCTAGCCAACTGAGCTATGCGCCCGAAGCGAACAGACTAATGGGCACCCCGCGTATCCCCGTTTCCGCGAAGACGCACCGGTACCGTTTCGGTCGTGGCTCGAGGGGACGGTGACGCGGCGGACGATCTCGTCGGTCGCTATCTGCGTGAGATCGCGCAACACGACCTTCTCAGCGCCGAGGACGAGGTGCGCCTCGCCAAGGTAATCGCTGCGGGCCAGATCGCGTCCGCCGCACTCGAGCACCCAAGCGACTCGAGAAGTCTGTCGCCCGCGGACAAGCGTCGACTGCGGATGGCGCTGCGTGCGGGCGACGACGCGAAGCAGACCTTCATCGTCTCGAACCTGCGCCTCGTGGTGAATATCGCCAAGCGCTACCAACGAGCCGGGATGCCACTGCTCGACCTCGTGCAAGAGGGCAACCTCGGTCTTATCCGCGCCGTGGAGAAGTTCGACCACGAACGCGGCTACAAGTTTTCGACGTACGCAACGTGGTGGATCCGGCAGGCCATTGGCCGTGCGATTGCCGAGAAGGGACGCACGATTCGCGTGCCTACCCGCGTGGGAGATGCGGCCGCCGCGATCGAGCGAGCCCGCAACGCGTTCCGCGAGACCAACAGCCGTGAACCAACGCGTGCGGAACTATCCGACGCGACCGGCATGACGGAAATGCAAGTTGCTGCGGCCGAACGCGTCACCCCCGATCCGCTCTCGCTGTCGCTTGCCCAAGACGAGGATCGCGAGTTGCTCGACACCGTGGCCGACCCTGACTCCGAGCGCGGGTTCATGGAAACCGAAAACGACGAGGATCGTGCCCATCTACTTGTCGCGCTCGCCACGTTGCACGAGCGCGAACGGTCGGTCCTGATGCTGCGCTTCGGCCTTGATGGCGACGACCCCAAGACGCTCGAAGAACTCGGCGAGCAGTTCAGCGTTACGCGTGAACGCATCCGTCAGATCGAAGCGAAGGCGATGACCAAGCTGCGCCACCCGGCGACGCCGTCGAACTTGCGTCAACTGCAGGCCCTCGCCGACGCCCGCGCCCGCAAAGCGGGATAAACCAAACCGGCGGCGCTCCCCCGCCTCAAAAGAAAATGGGGAAACGCCGCCGGCAGGTCAATGGGCAAGCTCTCATGCGCCTAGGCGGTTAGAGGAACCTGCTCGTCTTTGCGAGGTCGCCCCCGCTTGCGCTTGAACGCCAACACTTTGCCGTTGAAGAACAGCTGCCCGCCCCACACGCCCCAAGGCTCTCGTCGTGCGAGGGCCCCGTCGAGGCAGGACTCCTGCAGTGCGCAGGTGTTGCAGATGGCCTTGGCCCGGGCGATGTCGTCGAGCTGTTCTGAGAAGAACAACCCGACCATCGTCGCGGAACCGTCCTGGCACTTCGCCACGGACGGGGCAACGCCGGTCTCACGGTTGTCGGTTGTTATCCAGTCGCTTGTTTCTGCGTACATCGTTGTACTCCCCCATGCTCATTGAAACTTGTGTGTTGGAAAACAAAGAGACCACCGGGATTTCCCGGTGGCCTCTGAGGGTCTTTGCGAAGGTTTGGGTTGGTTACCCAGAACTTCGGACTCCTCTGAGGCCGTCACCATCCGTGGAATTGCCCTTGCCAAGGAGCGATCCGTAGGACGGCATGACAAACGTGAAGACCACGTGTGCCGAGACGCGCGTGCGCGCGGCAGCATCGGCATGAATTGCCTTTGCGTTAGCGCAGAGCGTCGTCAAGAGCATCTGAATGGACTCCCTCGTAATGGTTGGTGGTTGGCAGGCGCGGCGGACCCCGGTGTTTCTGGGGTCCTCCGACTCAACCACAGGCCCGTAGGGCCCGTCAATCAATTATTCAGTTTTTCTATGCATTCTTTTAGGAGCGCCGGTGTAGCGGCCGCGATGGGGTTGCGGCGGGCCGTGTGTTCAAGCACAACGAGCTCGTCGCCGTACCGGTCGGTAACAACCGCACCGGCTTCCTGGCAGATCAGCAGTCCGCCCATGTAGTCCCACGGACCGTGTGCCGGCGCGTGGTAGCAGTCAATGAACGCATCCACCATGCCTGCGGCCACCGCGCACATGTCGAGCGCCGAAGCGCCGAGCGCCCGGTACTGACGCCAGCCCAAGTGGCCCTGGGTAGGCATCCCCGAAAGGGCAACAATCGCGCTCGACAATTCCGTCGTGGCAGTAGGCCGCATCGGCGCACCGTTGCGCGTGGCCCCTCCCCCGCGCAGGGCCGCAAAGCGCGCGTTGGTCGCAAGGTTGACCACAACTGCGGCGCGGGGCCCATCGCGATCGACTGCGCACAGTGAGGTGGCGAACCACGGCAGGCCGTGCGACGCATTGGTCGACCCGTCGACGGGATCGACAACCACGATTACCTCGCGCTCGACGTGGGTGAGGCCGCTTTCTTCACTGAGGATGCCGACGTGTGCCTTCTGGAGAACTGCGAGGGCCGCGGCGTCAGCCACAACGTCGTGCTTGTACTCGTCGCTGCGCTCACCGCCGACCAGTCCCCAGTCGTGGTGGGTTGACAGCGCGGCGGCCACGGCGTCGGCGGTCTCGTGCAGCAGTCCGAGAAGGTCGCTGTCATTCATGTCCGAAGCCACGCTACGCCTACGATTCGGCGCGTGGCAGTTATCGATGTTCCCGGCTTTGTGGCCGAGTTGAAAGACCACGCCGTCGACCATGGGTTTCACGTGCACGACGAGCGGCACTTCGTCGAGACGTACTCGCTTCGCCAGGCCTGGGAAGTTGAACTCCACCCCGAGGCGGGCTGCGGCGGCCCCCTCGACCTTCACCTCGCGCTCGAGCTTGACCCGCGCGTGATGCTCGCCTTCGAGGACGCAGTCATGGCCCTCGACGATGACGACGAGGAGGCGCAGCCCCCCGACGAGTTCTTCTTTGCCCTGACCTTCACGTGGTCGCTACCGCCGCTCCCCCACGGACCCGACCTGTTGCGACTCGCCATCGACTTGGCGGGCGTGGGTGGCATCGAACTGCCGGTGGAGGTGTCGGCGATCGACTCGATCCCGTCAGCCACTGATGCGGGCGAGCGACGCCTCACGGTTGTGGCCAAGCAGCACGTGTCGCTGTCAAAGATCTTTGCGGGCGACGAATTGCTCTGCGCCGTGCTGGACAAGTGCCTAGCGGTATCGAATCACTTGCTGGACAACGCACCGGTCTGGCTCGACGGCTAACGCGCGTTCGTCGCGAGAACTGACCCGAAAATTATCGGCGGCGCCGGGCACTGTCGGCGTTGAGCGTGCCGATTACGGCCTCGGTCACGGCGTCGACGATGTAGGAGACCTGCTGCTCAGAAATCTTCGTCATTTGTGGCGATGTCGCGGTCGCTTTGGCTGGGAGACGCTGGCGCATGACCGACAGGTCGCGTTCGATACGCGCCAGTGCGGCACCGAAATCTTCTCGCACACTGGCCACGTCGGCTTGGGCTTCCGCGATGGTTTCGGCGAGACCGGCGCTGCCACCGAGTGCTGCGAGCGACTCATTTAGGATTGCTCGCAGATCGTCGGTGACCTCGCGGACGACGCGCGCAAATGCGTCCAACGCGTTGGTCCCGGCTTGGACCGCGCCAAAGATTCCGGCGGCCTGTTCAGTCAGATCGACCTCACGCATCGAGGTGATACGGCGCAGCTCGCTGTGCAGCTTCGCAAGGCTTGCTTCGGTCGTCTCGGTCGCGAGGCGCGTGAGCGCTTCGACGCGCTCGTTCAGCTCGGTGAGCTGCGCGACGGCGAAGCGGGCCGTGATGTCGGGCGATTCGAGGGTCGTCGCGATCTCGCTGGGTTCGTCGCTTGGGGCCTCGGCCCACACTCCGCGGTTGTTGCCGTTCCCGTTGGCGTTGCTTGCCGGCGCGTCGTCAGTTGCAACGGGCGTCGTCGCAGTAGGCGTAATAGGCACAATCGGCGTCTTGGTCGCGGGAGCCGCCTTCGACAACGGCTCAAGCGGAAGGCGCCAGCGCGCGTCGGCGTCGTCGCCGAGAGACATGTCGCTCTTGACCGTCATGTCCACGGTGGCGAAGTGCGGCGCGTTGACTGCCACCTCACGCGGGCCGCGGGCCCAGACTGCGGCGCAACCCGCGAAACGACCTGTACAGACCGTGCCGCAGACCGTGCAGGTACAACTCGTTGCGCCTGCGGCCATTGGATGCTCGCAAGACTCCGAGATTTGTGGACCGAACTCGTGACACCAACCCATGGGAGGCCCAATCCTACAAGCGAAGGTCGGAAAGGTTGTAGCGGGCGCTCCCCGTTAGATCACGCGTCCCCCGACCCGGCGCCGCCCCAGAAGCAGTAGGGCGGCGCCAAGGGCAAGGATTGCTAAGGCTTGGCTGGCGAGCATCGAGCTATTGGCGCCGGTGCGGGACAACACCTCACCGAGGACGGCGGTGATCGGGATGGTCACCGTGTCGGTGGCATTTACCTTCGGGCCTACCGTCGGAGTGCCCGTGACTACGACCACGTTGGTGAGCGAGCCGACGGCGGTAACGACCTGCGTGCACGTGTAGTTCCACGTCTCGCTGGAGTCGAGTTTGGCGTCGGCGTCGGTGTCACCGTCGACCAAGGTGACGGGAGCGCACTTGTCATCCACCACCGTCACGCTCGACAGCGGGTCGTTGCCGGGGTTGGTGACCTTGTAGGAGTACGTGACGGACTGGCCGGGGTTGGCAATGGCGACGTTGGCGGACTTGTCGACCGCGATCTTCGGGTTGATGACCACAACCGACTCGGTGTCCTCGTCGGTCGCGGTGTTGCCGTCGTCGTCGTCACCGGTCACCGTCACCACATTGGTGGTGTCAGCCGTGAGGGCCTGAGCGCAGGAATAGCTCCATGCTTCGGCGACGTCGAGCTTCTGGTCAACGTTGCTGTCTCCACCGACGAAGGCGACGGTGGCGCACTTGTTGTCGGCGATGGTGACGTTCGAGAGCGGCTCGCCCCCGGTGTTGGTGACTACGTAGGTGTACGTGACGGTGTCACCGCTAATCACGACCGGAGCGCTCGCCGACTTTTCGACGTGGATACTGGGCAGCACGTCGGTGAAGGTGACGGTCGCGTCGTCGTGGTTCGTGGCGGTCGTGTCGTCGTCGTCAACCACGATGGCCGTAACGGTGTCGTGGTGGGCGATCGCGGGATCACCCGACATGGTCTTGGCGAAGGAGCACTCGTAGGTACCGCCGGCGACGATGGCCCCGCCGATAGCGCAGTCCCCCACCCCGTTGAGGTCACCGAACACATCGTCGGTGAGCGAGGTGAGAGTGACGCCCTCGATGCTGATGTTGTGCACCGTGACCGAGAAGGAGACGACGCCACCGAGTTCGGACACCGACGACGGCGCAGCCGTCTTGGTGACGAGGATCGTCGGCGGGACGTCGGTGACCGTGACGATTGCCGTGTCGAAGTCGGTGACGCTCGCTTCGTCGTCGTCGATAAGGGTCACGTCAACCCGGTCGAGGTGAATGTCGCCCGCGTTGCCCGTGACGTCGATCGTGAAGGTGCACGTCATCGTGTCCTCGCCTCCCCGACTCCCGTCGCTCGCTGCGAGGTGGCCGTCGGCCGTGTCGCAGTCGCTGTTCGAGGCGCTCGCCAGCAGGTTCGCGACGTCGAGCCCGACGGTGTCGGTCAACGACGTGACCGTGGCGCCCTCGTTCGAGGTGTTCCACACGCTCACAGTAAAGGTGACCGGCGCTCCCGGTTCGGGAACTGAGTCCACGCCGGCGCGCTTGGTGACCTCGACGGTGGGATCGACGTTGGTGATCGGGACCAGCGCCGTGGCGAAGTCGGTTGCTGAGCTCTGGTCGTCATCGGTGACAACGGCGTCAACCCGGTTCACGTGGACGTCACCGGCGTTGCCCGTCACGTTGATCGTGAAGGCGCAGGTGAGGGTGTCGGCCCCGCCGCGGGTGCCGTCGCTCGCCGCCAGGCTGCGGCCAACGGTGTCGCAATCGGTGTTCAACGCGCTCGCCAACAGGTTCGCGACGTCCGCGCCGACCGTGTCGGTCAACGACGTGACGGTGACGCCCTCGTTGGAGGTGTTCCACACCGTCACCGTGTAGGTGACCGGCGCGCCGGGCTCAGACACCGAGTCGACGTCGGGGGTCTTGGTGACATCAAGCGTCGGAGCCACGTCGGTAAGGCTCACCGATTCGGTGGCGAAGTCCGTGGCCGAACTCGCGTCGTCGTCAACTGCGATTGCGTCGACGCGATTGGCATGAACGTCGCCCGCGTTGCCCGCGACGTTGACCGTGAACGAGCACGCCAGCGTGTCGGGGCCGCCGCGGGTTCCGTCGCTCGCAGCGAGCCCGCGTCCCGCAGTATCGCAGTCAGACGTGGATGCGGACGCCAGTAGGTCGGCCACCGCCGCACCCACCGTGTCGGTCAGTGAAGTAACCGTTACCGCCTCGTTGGAGGTATTCCACACGGTGACGGAGTACGCGACGGGCCCACCGGGCTCGGGGAGCGATTCGACGTTGGCCACCTTGGTCACGTCGATCGTGGGCAACACGTTGGTGAGGGTGACCGTGGCCGTGTCGAAGTCGGTCGCGGTGGTCGCGTCGTTGTCCGTCACGGTGGCGTCGACTCGGTCCGCGTGCACGAACCCGGCGTTGCCCGCGATGGCGAGGCTGAAGGTGCAGCTCATTGTGTCTGCGCCGCCGCGGCTGCCGTTGCTGGCAGCGAGGTTGCGACTCATCGTGTCGCAGTCGGTAGTGGAGGCGCTCGCCAACAAGTTCGCTATGTCTGCGCCGACCGTGTCGGTTAGCGACGTCACGGTCACTGCCTCGGGCGATGTGTTCCACACGCTTACGGTGAAGGTGGCGAGGCCACCGGGCTCGGGCATCGAGGTCGGGCTTGCGGTCTTGGTGACGTCGAGCGTCGGCGCAACGTCGGTGAGCGTGACCGTCGCGGTGTCGAAGTCGGTCGCCGTCGTCTGGTCGTCGTCGGTAACCACCGCGTCGACCCGGTCGTTGTGCACGAAGCCGGCGTTGCCCGCCACGCTGAGGGTGAAGGTGCAACTCATCGTGTCGGCCCCGCCGCGACTGCCGTCGCTCGCCGCGAGCGTGCGGCTTACTGTGTCGCAGTTGGTGTTGGTCGCGCTCGCCAGAAGGTTCGCGACGTCGGCGCCGATGGTGTCGGTGAGAGACGTAACCGTCACGCCCTCGTTCGATGTGTTCCATACCGACACGGTGAAGGTGACGGCTCCGCCGGGCTCGGGCAGGGTGGAGACGCTCGCCACCTTGGTGACGTCGAGGGTCGGCAAGACATTGAGCAGCGTCACCGTGGCCGTGTCGAAATCGGTCGCGGTGGACTGATCGTCGTCGGTGACTACCGCGTCGACTCGGTCGGTATGCACCGACCCGGCGTTGCCGATCACGTCGAGGCTGAACGTGCAGCTCATCGTGTCGGCCCCACCGCGACTGCCATCGCTCGCCGCAAGGTTGCGACTGACGGTGTCGCAGTTGGTGTTGGTCGCGCTGGCCAAGAGGTTGGCGACATCGGCACCGATCGTGTCGGTGAGCGAGGTGACCGCTACTGCCTCATTGGCCGTGTTCCAGACCGACACTGTGTAGGTAACGGGGCCACCCGGCTCGTTGCGCGTCGTGACGTTCGCGTTCTTCGTGACGTCGACCGTGGGGGCGACGTCGGTGAGCGTGACCGTCGCCGTGTCAAAGTCGGTCGCCGTGGTGTTGTCGTCATCGGTGACGACTGCGTCAACGCGGTCGTTGTGCACCGACCCCGCGTTGCCCGTCACGCTGAGGGTGAAGGTGCAACTCATCGTGTCGGCCCCGCCGCGACTGCCATTGCTGGCCGACAGGGTGCGACTCACGGTGTCGCAGTTGGTGTTGGTCGCGCTAGCCAGGAGGTTGGCGATGTTCGCACCGATGGTGTCGGTGAGCGACGTGACCGTCACTGCTTCGTTTGACGTGTTCCACGCGCTCGCGGTGTAGGTGACAGCGCCTCCGGGCTCGGGCAGTGTAGAGACGCCAGCGGTCTTGGTGACATCGAGGGTTGGCAGCACGTTGAGCAGCGACACCGATTCGGTGTCGAAGGCGGTCGCGGTGTCGTCCTCGTCGTCGGTAACGATCGCGTCGACCCGGTTGTTGTGCACGAAGCTGGCGTTACCGATGACGTCGACGGTGAAGGTGCACGTCATGGTGTCGGCGCCGCCGCTCGCGCCATTACTGGCGGAAAGGCTGCGGCCCACCGTGTCGCAGTCGGTGTTGGTCGCGCTCGCCAAGAGGTTGGCGGTACTCGCGCCGACCGTGTCGGTCAGCGACGTGACCGTTACGGCCTCGTTCGAGGTGTTCCACACGTTGACCGTGTAGGTGACGGGCCCGCCGGGCTCGTTCAGCGTGGTGACGTTGGCGGTCTTAGTAACAGCCACCGTGGGGGCGGGATCAAACGTGTTGTAGAAGTCGCACACGACCTCGACGGCGCCGCCCGGCGTAACGGAAATCTGCTTCGTGGCGGGGTCGAAGGACCAAGCCGACGCTCCGGTGCACGTTGCGTTGGTGAGCTTCCACTTGCCCGGCGTTGGGTCCGGTGGGGTTTCGGTCACGAGGTAGGCCGAGTTCGTGAGGAATAGACCGGGGCTGGTCCAGGTCTCATTGCCGGAGGTGCCGCCGTCGTCAACGAGGTTGAAGGCAACGGTTGCAGGCAAACCGGACTTGCCGAAGGTGAACGGGAACGCGGTCGAGCCTTCGGGCGACGCGTGCTTTATGACCTTCACGTAGGCGCAGTTGGTGACGCTCGTGCCTACGGGCGGGCTGAGGTCCTTGAGCTTGGAGTTGAAGCCTTCCGAGGACGACCGGCTCTTCACGAACGCACTTGCGAAGCTGACGCACTCGGTCGGCGAGAAGATGCCAGCCGCGACGAGGTCGATCTCGACTTCGCCGAAGAGGAACCCACTGCTGATCGACGCCGCGGCCACGTTGCTACCGAGAAGGGTTTCAGGGCCCCAGTGGCCTGCGAGCGACGTGCCGATCCAGAGGCGAATGCCGACGTCAATCGCGTCGTTGACGCTGTTGCCCTGGAAGTTGAACGAAATCAACAGGTCGCCCGCAGTGCGCAGACGATTGACGCCGTTGCCGCAGTCAACGCCCGATTTGTTGAGCTCAAAGGTGACCGCCGCGGTCCCGTTCAGGCTCTCGCGGCTCCAGCCCAGATAAAGGTGGTTGTTCTGCGCCTTGACCCACACGTTCGCGATGTCGGCTTTGTTGCTGGGGATCGATCCCGCCCCGATGGGCGGGCAGAGGCCGTCTTCGTGGGCGCCCTCGTCGTAGGAGTTGTCCTGCTGGGAGTTCACCAGGTCGCTTCCCGACGGCGGCATGAAGTCCGGGCTGCCGTCGATATTGAACACGGCCGTGAGGGCGTCGGCCCGCGTGGCCTCAAGAATCGTCAGAGGCGCGCCGATAAGGACCATGGCTACGACAGCCCTCAGAAGTGCCCTGCCCGTGATGAGGCTTCGGTCCCGAGAAAGTGGTGGCAGGCGCATGCACCCACCTTCTGTTGGGCGGCGCTAAGCCACGCCAACCTCATCACAACTCCCGACCAACTAACTAGTCATTGGCAGGAATGTGACCGACGTGGGGCGGGCAGGACTCGAACCTGCGACCCAAGGATTATGAGTCCTCTGCTCTAACCAACTGAGCTACCGCCCCGCTGGCGGATCACTTACAAATGAGCTCCGGGGCTGGGACTCGAACCCAGAACCTAACGATTAACAGTCGTTTGCTCTGCCAATTGAGCTACCCCGGAAGGACGTCGCAGGTTAGCAAGCCTTGGACGATTCCCATTACCTCACGATGAGTTTTTGAACAGCTGTACGTGACGGTTGCACAGCCCATCGGATGCTTCGAATTTCGTCGAGTTGCGTCGGCTTTTGCGCGGTACGCCTCGTGATGCTGGAGACACGGAATCTTTGTCAGGTCCGCCCAGTGCGCCGAAGCGGCCTCAAGGTCGAGACCGTCGTGCAGGTAGATCCGCAATCGGAGCCGGGCCTCGTCGACTTCGAAGAACCGCCGAAGCCAGGCGCAGAAGGTCGAAATCATCCGCGGGTCGCTGTTGGTGAACTTGACACTTCCGTCGGTCTTCGAGCCTTCGCCTGCGTAAAGCGCCGCTCCGGCCATCAGAAACTCGCGTTCGGTCAGCTGGCCAACTCGCACACTACCCGCCTCATTGGCCCAGGCGATCTCGGCCTGCTTACGGACCATCAGCTTGTTCGGACGGACTCTCGGGCCGTAGCGACGTCTCGACGGAGTGAACGGCACGTCGCGCACCCAGATCGACACCGATGATTTGGACACGGCTAGTTCGGCGGCGATGTCGGCGAGAGTCATTCCCCCAGCGCGCAGCTCGCGTGCTCGTTCCTGTTCGACGACCTTGCCCCGGTACCCCATACCCCGACCATACGGACGGGGTGTAACGCGCTAGTCGGTCTCTTCGAGGAAGCCGCGGAGGCCCTGGCTGCGGATCGGGTGACGCAGTTTGGCGAGGGTCTTGGACTCGATCTGGCGGACCCGTTCGCGGGTGACGCCGAACTCGCGGCCGACCTCCTCAAGGGTACGCATCTCGCCGCCGTCGAGGCCGAAGCGCAGCTTGATGATGTCGCGCTCGCGCTCGATCAACTGAACGAGCGCGAGCGCGACATCATCAAGCTGCGCTTCGGCCTCGACGGCGGCGAGATGCGTACCCT
>JBKJQZ010000192.1:0-10404 GCA_046594835.1 Acidimicrobiales bacterium
GCGTGTCGAGGCTCGGCGCGCGACAGCGCGACACGTCGAGCATGACGCCACGCACTGCGATAGCAGGCCAATCCTCGATAATGCCGATTGGGATGGCGGTCCCGTGGTCTGCGCGCAGCTGCGCGAGCGTCGCCTGCGCGTACCGCGCGCCGGCTTCGTCGGTCGCTTCGATTGCGACGGTCTTGTCGGTCAACGTGATGCGGTAGCCCTGGGACGGCAGATCACATTCACCGATCACGGTCTTGGCGACGTCGGCCGCGGTGGCGAGGTGGTCGGAAAGTTCGACGCGTTGCGGGGGCGGCCAGATCACGCTCCGCAGGTTGTCACAACAGTTCGAGGCGGGTGGCGAGATCGCTGCGGATGCGTCCACCGTGCTCGACGAGGCGCTGCGCCGTGGCGATCCCGAGGTCGGACGTGCCTCCAAGAAGCAGCACCGAGTTGTATCGGCCGGTGGCGTCGCCCATTTTGAGAGGCTAGGTCGGTGGGCAATCTCTCCGAGACCTCGGTGTTCTTCGATTTCGACGGCACGATCTCGGTCTCCGACATCGGTGCGCACGTGCTCGACAGACTGGCGGATGCGCGATGGCGGGCGTTTGAGGTCGAATACGACGATGGCCGTATGGGCAGCCGCGACTGCCTTGCTGAGCAGTGGCGCTGCATCCCCGACAACATCACCGAGGCCCAACGGCGAGCAGTCGCCCGCGAAGTCCCGCTCGATCCCGGCTTCGGACCTCTCGTCGTATCGCTGCGCGCGGCGGGAGCGGAGGTGGCGGTCGTGTCCGACGGCTACGGCTACTACGTGCACGACCTTCTAGCGGAGTGGGATCTGCCGATCTACACCAATGCGATCGACTTCGCGACCAACACCGTGCTGTTCCCGTACGCGAACGACGCGTGTCCAGCTTGCGCCGCGTGCGGCACCTGCAAGCCCTTGTTCCTGCAGGCGGCGCGCGAGCTCGGGCGGCGCAGCATATTCATTGGTGACGGCACGAGCGACCGCCACGCCGCCCGCGTCGCCGACGTCGTTTTCGCCAAAGGTGCCCTCGCCCGATGGTGCGGCGATGAAGGAATCACGCACGTCGCGTTCGATCACCTCGACGAAGTTACGGCGCGTCTGGCGCCGTAGCGGTAGCGTCCGTCGCGATGACACCCGGGGTCCGGTCACGCGTTTCTTTATTCGTTCTGCTTGCACTTGCGGTTATGGCTTCGGCATGCGGCGCGCGCTTCGACCGGGCGGAAGGCCGCGCCGCGGCTGCGCGCAGCGGTCTGAGTGGTTCCGGCGTAAGCGGCGGCCTCTCCAGCGGCGACGCCGCGACGACAGAAGACCCCCTCGTCGGCGCGTCGGGCGACGCGGCTTTGGGCACGAGCGGCGCGGGCGACCCGAACACCTTGGCCGGCGGCGGCGGCGGCGGCACGACCGACACAACCGCCGGTGGCCCCGTTGCGGTATCGCCCGGGCCCACGACCGGCGTAACCAACACAACGATCAAGCTCGGCTACTTGCTGCCGCTTACCGGCGCCGCGCCCGTGCCGTCGAACTTCGACAAGGGCGCCAAGGTCTACTGGAACTACATCAAGAGCAAGGGTGGGATCAACGGCCGCAACGTGGAGGTGATCATCCGCGACACGCAGTCGAGCGCGTCGGTAGGCAAACAAGAAGCGCAGAAGCTGATCGAGGACGACAAGGTCTTTGCGATCGTCGTGCTCGACCGACTTGAGAACCAGAAGGCGATCGGCGCGTACCTCGACTCGCGCAGCGTGCCCAACATCGAGATCCAGACTCCGGCCAACCTCGCGGCCAACCAGAAGTGGACCTTCGGCATCACCATTGACCACGGCGTGCAGGGCAAGTTGATCGCCGATTACTTCTACAAGACGCTGGGCACACGCAAGGCCGCGGTGGTCTACGAGAACACGTCGGAACTCACACCCGGCAAGGACGCATTCGTCAACGAGATGAAGAGCCTCGGCGGCCAGGTCGTGTACCAAAAGGCCATCCAGGGCAACGACAATGATTTCCAGGGCGTGGCCCTTGACCTCAAGGGTTCGGGCGCCACGGCGACCTGGCTGTACATGGCGCCGACAACCGCAGCGAAGCTCGCAAACCAGGCGCAGGTCGCCGGGTATCACCCAACGTGGTTCGCAAACTCGATCTCCTGGAACTTTGACCTCATCTTCGCGGTGGCGCCAGCTGCGCTCAAAGGCGCCCGCGCCTTCAGCCCCTGGCTTCCGCTGAGCGACGCTCGCACCAAGACCTATCAAGACGAGTACCGCCGCCAGACCAACGCGGACCCTGACGACCTCGGCATCGTCGGCTGGGGCGTGGGCCAGATCGTGGCCGAGGCGATCAAGCGGACGCCAAACCCGCTCGGGCAGAACAGCTTCCGCGCCAGCTTCCAGGCGCTTGACTTCAGGCCCGACATCTGGGCACCGGTGAAGTTCGGACCCGAAACCCGCGAGGGAGCGAACGTCGTCGCCGTTTACAAGGAAGACGGCGGCAAGTGGGTGCTCGAGCGCGACTTCACCTCCGGGTTTTAGGCCGGGTCGATGCCTGAACTGATCACTGGGCTGTCTTCGGGCGCGGCGTATGCGCTCATGGCGGTGGGCGTCGTTCTGATTTTCCGCTGCACGCGCATCCTGACCATTGCCCAGGGCGAGCTTGGTGCGTTCGGTTTCTTCATTGCACTGCGGTGGTCGAGCCGCGGCATGCCGGTCGTAGGCTGGCACCCGTCGCGCTTCATGACGCTGGTGATCGCACTTGTGTTTGGCGCACTGCTCGGACTCCTCGCTGAATTGATCATGCGTCCGCTCGTGCAGCGGCCGCCGCTCGACGGCCTGATCGCAACGCTCGGTATTGCGTTATTCCTCGCACTGCTCGAGTTGCGCATCTTCGGTACGGCGTCCCAGCTAGCGCCGTCGGCGGTGGGCGAGTGGAAGATCGAGTTGTTCGGCGCCACGCTCGCAGCCACACGCGTCGTCGGCGTGTTTGCGATCGCGGCGGTCGGCGTCGGTCTCTACCTCTTCTTCACCCGCACGAAGTTCGGCCTCGCCGTGCAGGCCACGACGAGCGATCCGTCGGTCGCCCGACTGCTCGGCGTGCCGGTCAATCAGGTCTACCGGTTCGCGTGGGTCTCCGCGGGCGTGCTGTCGGGTCTCGCGGCGGCCCTCCTCGGTCCGGCTTTCGGCAACCTCGCTCCGTTCGACATGACTGGCTTCGCACTTCGTGCGCTCGCCGGCGCCGTGATTGGTGGACTCGACTCGGTTAGCGGTGCAATCGTCGGCAGCCTCGTAATCGGCCTCGTCGAAGCCCAGGCGCAGGCCCACGGGGGCGCGGGCATCGACAGCGTGCTGGTGCTCGTACTAGTGCTGGGCACGCTCGTGGTCCGTCCGAAGGGATTCTTGGGTGCCACGGCAGCTGCGTGAGCTCCAGGCGCGTGCGCAGCGGCCCTCTGTGGTGTTGGCCGCGGTTGCGGTAGCGCTGGCGTTGGTCGCGCCGGGATTGCCCGGCATGCGCGCTTCGACGCTCAACATTCTCGGTGGCGTGTGGGCGATAGCGATCGCGGCGCTCGGCCTCGACGTGCTGATCGGCCGATGCGGACAGCTTTCGTTGTCCCAAGGTGCCTTTGTTGGCATCGGTGCGTTCGCCACCATCCAAGCGGGCGGGCGCGGCGCGCCGTGGCCGCTCGCCTTGCTGTGTGGCGTGCTCGCCACGACCGTCGCCGCCGCGATATCGGGCATGCCGTCGCTCCGGATTCGCGGCCTGCAGGTCGCGATCGTCACTCTCGCAGTCCAACTCGCGGCGCAGCGCTACGTATACCCGAACCACGACCTCACCGGCGCAGACCTCGTGCTCGACCGGCCGTCGTTACTGCGGTCCGCCAACGATCTGTATTACTTCGGGCTCGCGTGCGTCGGCATGGTGCTGTTGCTGCGCCAGCGCCTCGGCGTGACCCGGGCCGGTCGGGCCCTGCTCGCGGTGCGCGACGTCGAACCGCGCGCCACGGCCTTCGGTGTTGAGCCGGGTCGGATGAAACTCTTCGCGTATGCGACCGCAGGAGCGATCACCGGCTTGGCGGGCGCAATCCTCGCCTTCAAGGAGGCGCCCGGATCGATCAGCGACACGACGCCGTTCGCGCTGCTGCAATCGCTACTGCTTGTCAGCATCGTGGTGGTCGGAGGCGCAGGATCGGGCGGCACGATCGTGCTGGCCGCGCTCGTGCTCAACGGCGCTCCTCAAATCTTCACTGGGCTCGGACGTGACGCGCCGCTGATCTCGGCTGCGCTGCTCGTGGTCGCGGTTGTGCTTCAGCCCACGGGTATCGGTGGTCTGCTCAAACAGCTCGACCGCTTCGTGCTGCGTCGAAGCACCGAGCGCCCCGACCCGCGTCCGCGCCTCACGCCGATCGAGCACGCCAGCCAAGCGGCCGACGACCTACGCCGTGTCCCGCGCGCGCTTGCGCTGCGCATGCCAGCACCCGCCCTGCTGGAGGCGTACGACGTCACCGTGCAGTACGGCGGCGTCACTGCGCTCAATAAGCTCAACCTTGAAATCCGTAGCGGCGAGATTGTCGGGCTCATTGGCGCGAACGGCGCGGGAAAATCCACGTTCTTCAACGCCGCGTCGGGTTTCGCTCCGACCACCGGGTCGATCAAGTTCCGAGGCGTCGAGCTGCTCAGCACCGCGGGCTCGCGACGGACTTCGCTTGGTCTCGCCCGCACGTTCCAAGACATGGGTCTCCTACGCGCCGAGACGGTGCGGGAGAACGTGCTGCTCGCGCAGAGCTGGCTGGCGACGTATCCGATGGGAGCGGGCGTGCTGGCGATGGGCGCGACCATGGGCACCGAGCGCGAGCTGCGTCGCCGCGCCGATGTTGCCCTCGAACTCTTTGGCCTCGATCACCTCGCCGACGAGCGCCTCGGTGATTTGCCCTACGGCACCATGCGTATCGCTGAGATCGCGTCGGCGGTCGCGGCCGGGCCTGACCTCTTGCTGCTTGACGAAGCCACGGCGGGCCTCGGCCCCGAGGAGAGCCAGGCTCTGGGCGACCGGTTCCTCACCCTGCGTGACGACCTCGGCCTCACCCTCGTGATCATCGAACACCACGTGCCGCTCGTGGCTCGCGTGTGTGACTACTGCTACTGCCTCGAATCCGGCGCCCTGATTGCCGAGGGCACCCCGGCGCAGGTCACCGCCGAGCCGCGCGTC
The DNA here is from genome assembly GCA_046594835.1 of Acidimicrobiales bacterium. Classification (GTDB taxonomy): domain Bacteria; phylum Actinomycetota; class Acidimicrobiia; order Acidimicrobiales; family JACCXE01; genus JACCXE01. The sequence continues at coordinate 5,207 of JBKJQZ010000192.1, forward strand.
GTCGAGTCGTTCCTGGGTCGCTCGGCCGCCGCCAGCGGCGGGCGCAAGAAATGAGCCTCCTGCAGGTGGACGCGCTGTGCTCGGGCTACGGCTCGCTGCCGGTTCTGTTTGACGTGTCGTTCCACGTTGATCCGGGCGAGATCGTTGCGCTCATGGGCTCGAACGGGGCGGGCAAGACCACGACGTTGCGTGCGATCACCAGCCAGCTCAAGGTCACGAGCGGAACCGTGGTGCTTGATGGCGAATCGATCGTCGGCCATCGCACCGAGACGCTGATCCGCAAAGGCATGGCGCTCGTGCCCGAAGGCCGCGGCATGCTGCGCGACCTGAGCGTTGAGGAGAACCTCGAGCTTGGCGCCTACACGATCAAGGACAAGCAGGTCATCGCCGATGGCTTCACCCGCGCCTATGACGTGTTCCCCATTCTCGGTGAACGCCGCACCCAGAAGGCGGGCAGCCTCTCGGGCGGCCAGCAGCAGATGCTCGCCATCGCGCGGGCGCTGATGAGCGCGCCGCGCCTGTTGCTGGTGGACGAGGCGTCGCTCGGGTTGTCGCCGTTGGTGACCGAGACCGCGTTCGACTTCATCGCTTCGGCCAACAAGGAGGCCGGTGTCGCCGTGTTGATCGTCGAGCAAAACGTGCTTGCGCTCGACCTCGCCACTCGCGCCTACGTGCTGGAAAAAGGTCAGGTGGTCGACGTGGCCGAAGGACGCGCCGTCAAAGCAATGCAGGGTCGCTTGCGCGACGCCTACCTCGGTAAGGCGCGCAAGTGATCGCTGGTGTGTTTGCCATGGTCACGGGGAGTCTCCTCGTTGGTGCCATGGCGCTTGTAGTTCTCGCAACCGTGCAACGACCCGGAGGAATTCCGATGAACGTGTTCCGTCGTAACCGCCTCGTGGCGGGCCTTGGCTGTTTTGCAGCCGCAGGCCTCGTCGCCATCGTCGGCTATCTCAAGATCAGCATCGAGCCCGACCTGAACCGTCAGGTCCCGTATCTGGCCTCGGCCGGGATGCTGTTGGTGATCCTGGTCGTGCTTGGTGGGGCGCTGATCGTGGGCGAGCAGCTGCGCAGTGACGCGCAGCGCATCGAGGAGCTCGAAACTGCGGTGGCGACCCTCGCAACGCAGGTCGCGCCGGGAGTGGAGCGACCAGCAAGACGCCGCAAAGCCGAATAAACGCCGCGCTAGCCAATGTCAGAGCGGGCCCCGGGCTCGCCTAGGATTTACCTCCCGTGATTCCCGACTGGCTAGCCGCGCGACGCGCCACCGCCGCCCGCGAGGCGGAGCAGGCGGCACTACCCACCGCCGCGCAAGAAGTGTGGCGTTACAGCCCGATCGACGAGCTCGATCTCACGAAGTACGCGCCGATCGGCGCATCCGAAGCCGCACCCGCAGCGGCGCCAGGCGGCCCCGCTGCATACCCGCTGGTTCCCTTGACGCGCGCGGCGCTCGTGATCGTGCGTGACGACGCCATCGTGCACATCGACTGCAACGCGGAGGGCGTCACGATTACGCCGTTCGATCAGCTCACCGACGCGCCGGCCAACCTTGGTGGAGCGGTGAGCGAGCCCGACGCCCTCACGCTGCGCAACGATGCGTGCAGTAACGGCGTGCTCATCAAGGTTGACCGCAATGCGGTAATCGAGGCGCCGGTTGTCGTGGTGCACGACGTGACCGTCGCTGGCAGCGTCACCTACCCGCGCGTGCTGGTCGAGACGGGCCAGTCGTCGCAGGTGACCGTGCTCGACGTGTCGCTCTCCGCCGACGTTGATGCATTGATCCTTCCGGTAGTGGAACTGCACGCTGGGCAGAACGCGACGCTGCGCTACCAGTCGGTCCAGGCCCTCGGTCCCCAGGTGTGGCAGGTCGGCTACACGGGCGCACAGGTCGAGCGCGACGCGCACCTCACGGTCGCAGCGGTCGCCCTGGGCGGCGCCTACGGCCGCAACCGTCTCGACTCGAAGGTGCTCGGCCCCGGCGCCGAGGCAGAGCTAGTAGCCGCGTACTTCGGTTCCGCGTCACAGATCCACGACTTCCGTACCTTGCAGGACCACAAGGCCGGCAAGACCTCGAGCGATCTGCTGTTCAAAGGCGTGCTGACCGACACGTCGCGCTCCACCTATTCGGGCCTGATTCGTATCCGCAAAGGTGCGGCCGGTGCGGCTGCGTTCCAGACCAACCGCAACCTTGTGCTCGGCGAGGGCGCTCACGCCGATTCGGTGCCGAACCTCGAGATCGAGGAGAACGACGTCAAGTGCTCGCACGCGTCGGCCGTCGGCCCCGTAGACCAGGACCAGCTTTACTACCTCGAGGCCCGCGGCATCCCGACCGACGTAGCCGAGCGCTTGATCGTGTTCGGCTTCTTCGACGACGTGCTCGAGCGCATGCCCGTGGCCGAACTGCGCCCGCTGCTCAAAAATGCCATCGCCGAGAAGTTCCTCCACGGCGGTGTTGGCGTATGAGCCGGGTCCGTCTCTGCTCCTTCGCCGAGCTTCCCGACGACAAAGCGCAGCGTTTCGATGTCGACGGTCACCGTCTTGCCGTAGCCAAGATCGGTACGCGGGTGTACGCCATCGGCGATCGGTGCTCGCACGCCGACTTCTCGCTCAGCGAAGGCGACCTCTACGCGACCGAGTACGAGCTCGAGTGCCCCAAACACGGTTCGACGTTCGACCTGCGGACTGGTGAGCCGCAGTGCCTTCCCGCCACCGGGCCTGTGCCCGTCTACAACGCCGTCGTCGAAGGCGACGACGTGTTCGTGGAGCTGCCGTGAGTGTTCTGAAAATCGAGGGTCTGTGCGCCAAGGTCATTGGCAAGGAGATTCTGCGCGGCATCGACCTCGAAGTCGAGAGCGGCCACGTGCACGCGGTGATGGGTCCCAACGGATCGGGCAAGTCCACGCTGAGCCACGTCCTTGCCGGTCGCCCGGGCTACGAGGTGACGGGCGGCTCGGTCACGATTGACGGCGAAGACATCCTTGCGCTGCAGGCCTGGGAACGGGCACAGAAGGGCTTGTTCCTCGCTATGCAGTACCCGATCGAAGTGCCGGGGGTGAGCCTTACCGACGCGATGAGTGAGGCGTTCCGCGCCAGTGGCCGCGACGTGGCGACAGTGCCCGCGCTCCTCGCCGCGGAAGCCGGACGCATCGGCTTCGACGAGCGCTTCATCGACCGACCCCTCAACGTGGATCTTTCCGGTGGCGAAAAAAAGCGCAACGAGACGTTGCAGTTGGGCGTGCTCAAGCCGAAGTTCGCGATCCTCGACGAGATTGACTCGGGCCTCGACGTCGACGCACTGCGCGACGTGGCCCGTCGTATCGAGGCCGCGACCACCGAGGACAACCTCGGCGTGTTGGCCATCACGCACTACTCGCGCCTGCTGAGCGAGCTGCGACCCGACGTCGTGCACGTGCTGTCGGCCGGCCGCATCGTCACGAGCGGCGGCCCCGAGCTTGCACAACAGCTCGAAGAGACGGGCTACGCCGGCTACGTCGAGGAGCGACAGGCTTCGGCGCTCGCCCCTGCGGCGCAGGCCGATCCCTTTGCCGACCCGCTCGCGTAACTCAGGGAGCGGCGGTGCCTCCGCCGGGCTGTGTGGTCGACGTCGTGGTTGAGGTGCTCGTAGTCGTGGTGGGGATGCCGGCCTTGGCGGTCGTTGTGGTGGTGGCCGGAACGGTGGTGGAGGTCGGGGGACCGCCGGTGCCAGCGGTGCCGTCGGGCGCGGTCTCGTTGAACGGCACGGCCGCCTTCGAGCCACCGATCACGTAGACCGGTGTGCCGTTGGGCACTTGGCCCGGGAACCAGGTGGAGATATACATCGGGATCCGCACGCAGCCGTGCGACGCTGGGTAGCCGGGCACGCTCGGCGCGCCGTGAATGGCGATGCCTCCGTTGAAGTAGAGCGGGTTGAAGAGCTTGCCGAGGCGACTCACGCGTACACCGTTGCGACGGAAGAACACCTTGAACGAGCCGCCGGGCGTCACCGCCGTTGCGCACTCACCGTCGACGCAGTAGCGCTTACCGCTGCCCGTCGATACGTCGACGGTCTTGTAAAGAGCGCCGCCCTTGAACAGCATCAGGATCTGGCGGGGCAGGTCAACCTCGACGCGCGTGGCGCCGCCAGCCGGTAGCAACGCCGTCGGCGCGCCAACGCTGCCAATGAGGTTGAGCACGTTGTCGGTGGCCCGCCCGGTGCGCGGTAGTCCGTGCACCTTTTGGAAGGCCATGACTGCGTGGTAGGTCGAGGAGTCGAAGTAGCCGTCGGCCTTGCCCGGGTCGTACTTCTGGGCAACGAGGCGATCCTCGAGTTGCTGGACCTCAGGACCGCGTGCACCCTGGCCCAAACCCGCTGGCGCCTGAATCGGCGCCAGGGTGGTGCTCGTGGTGCTGGTGGTTGTCGACGTCGACGTGGTCGTGGCGCGGCGCGTAGTGGGTGGCGCGGCCTCTTTCGCGCCGCTGGCGCTACAGGCAGTGGCCAAAACACTCACTACGAGCGCGGCAGTTAGACGTAAGGGAAGTGCCCGGACCGGCATAACAGGGCAAATTGTTTCACACACAGGTTCATCCACAGGTATCACCCAGGGATGACGGGCTCGTTCGTCGGAGCCTGTGGATAACCCAGGGTCGTGGGATCGATGCCAACTTCGGCCGGATCGGCGAGCGATCGCAAGCCCAGCGGACGTGCAACGCGCCAAATAATCAGGACGCCGAGCATCATCCCGGCCGCAATCGACATCGTGCGCGCCAGGCCAATTTGGTCGGCGATCCAGCCTTGGACGAGCCCGCCGATTGGGTAAATGGAGCCGAGGGCGACGAGGTACAGGCTGAGGATCCGGCCCCGGAGCTCCGGCGGTGCCCACAGCTGCACGATCGTGTTCGCGCCCGACAGGATCCCGATGTACACCATGCCCACGAGGCCGAGCGCGGCGATTGCGGCCCAGCGCGGCCCGGCCATCGCGTAGAGCACAACAACGCCCGGCAGTACCACGAGGTTGTTCATCAGCATGCGGTGCCGACCGAAGCGATTCGCCAGCGGCGTGATCAACAGCGCGCCGATCACGGCGCCTACGCCTTGCGCGGTGGTGAGATAGCCGGTCAGCTGGCCGACGGTCTCGCGGAACGCGTCGGGGTGCGCGGCCCGCCCGGCGGCGCCGCCCGCGAGTAGGTACGCGCGCGCCGGAACCAGCGCGATGAAGGGTGAG
>JBKJQZ010000263.1:0-10794 GCA_046594835.1 Acidimicrobiales bacterium
ACGAGCAGTGCGGTTCCACCGTCGCGCACAATTTGTTGGCCGACCGCAATCGTGTCGGGATCGATCCCAGCGGGGAGCGTGTGGCTGGTGTCCATGAGGATCAGGGCGCTCACGAGCTCGGGATGGGCAATGACGAATACCTGGACGACCATGCCGCCCATCGAGTGGCCAAACACCACGGCGTCGCTCCAGCCGAGTTGTTCGATGAGGCCGCGGAGATCCTCTGCGGCAATGCCGAGCGAATAGGCCGACTCGTCGGTGGGGCAACTACTGCCCCCGTGTCCGCGCAAGTCGGGCGCGACCGCGTGCCAGCCAATCGCGCCCAGGCGAGGAAGGTAGTGAGCAAAGTCTTCCTTTGATCCACCGAAGCCGTGCACGAGCAGCAGCGGACGTCCGCCGCGTCCCGCCTCGAGGATCTCGAGTTCGACCTCGCCAACCGGAACGACTCGTGTGTTCATTCGCCACCCTTCCCGAAATCGAAGAAGTCCACGCTCACGAGTTGCGGGATGTTCTTGTCGTCACCGTAGGGTCGTTCAGACTCGGGGTGCACGGGCAGCAGAAGGCGACGCACCCGGCCCGCCGAGTCCACGAACACGTCGGCCCACACCTCGCCGTCGGCGCCGAGCTTGCCGCGCAACAATTCGAGGTCGGCGTGGCGTGACACGGGCGTGGCCTCGAGCGCCTTGGCGAGATTGAGGTCCGCCTCGTAGCGCTTGGTGCCAATGCCCTGCACCTCGGCTCCTCCGTAGGACCGCACGTTGCGGGCGCCGCGGAGTAAATCGAGCGCGGCGACCGGCTCGCGCACACCCCACGGGGCGGTAGCGATGCGGCGTCCGCCGAGGGTGAGCGTGTCGACGCCGGACCCGAACACAACCGCGCCGTCCGCGTTCACGAACGGGCCCGTCGTCGCTACGGCGGCGGACCCCGTCGCTTCGGTTTTGTCCGGCGCCGCCTTCACCACAACCTCGGGGTGCGCGGTCGGGCCGGGCTCGCCTCGACCACACGCTGCGGCGCCGGTGAACGCGATCGCGCACGCGATGAGGAAGGGGAACCGAGAAGAGCGGGACAAGGCCAGGTAACTTACGCCGCGTGTTCACCCGGCAACGAGCCGCCGTGGCCGCGCGTCTTGTTGCCACCGCCGTGATCGCCGTTGTCCTGGCGCGGCGGGTGCAACTGAGCCACGTGCTGCCCCATCGCGACGCGGGCAACACCGCGCTCGTAGCCGGTGCGTTGTTGTTCACCTTGCTCGGGATCGTGTTGTCGTCGTTCCGTTGGCAGCGGGTTCTCACGACCCTCGAAGTGCCCAGCCGACTCGCGCAGTTGACCCGTCACTACCTCGCCAGCTTGTTCGTCGGGAACTTCTTGCCCTCGACGGTGGGCGGCGATGTGTTGCGCGTGACGCGCCTAGGCGCGGAGACGGGTGACTCGGCACGGCCCTTCGCGTCCGTCGTGCTCGAGCGCATGTCGGGTTGGATCGTGCTACCGGCGCTCACCTTCACCGGCCTCGCCATCAACCCCACCCTGCGCCAGCAGGGCACAGCGACCGCGCTTGCTGTCGCGGTCGGCGTGGTCACGCTCGGCGCGCTCGGCACTGTGTTGTTCCTCGCTGCGCACCCACGCATCGGCGGCCGCGTGACCGGCAACGAGGGGTGGCGGCGCTTCACCGGCGCGATCCACCTCGGCGTCGATCGATTTCGTCGCGAACCGCGCCTCGCCCTCGAGGTGATCGGAGCGGGGGTCATCTACCAACTCAGCGTGCTCGTCTCGGTCTTTCTGGCCGGCAAAGCCCTCGACATCAACGTGGGCTTCACGGCAATCCTCACCTTCTTCCCCGCCGTTGCGATCGTGCAGACCCTGCCCGTCACCATTGGTGGCCTCGGGGTCCGAGAGGGCGCGCTGTACGTGTTCCTGCACCCGCTCGGCGTGACCAGCGAGCAGGCGATCAGCCTGGGTGTGCTCGTGTATTTCTGCACGCTGATCGTGAGCCTGGTGGGCGCGCCCGCGTTCGCGGCCGGAGGCCCGCGTAAAGTGCTCCGGGCTGATGACCACGACGACTGAAACCACCGCTACGACCGTCGAGCCGGCGCCGCCCCGCCTGCGCTGGTGGCGCGAGCTGATCACGATCGGGCTGTTCTACGGGGCCTACACCGCGGTGCGGAACCAAGGCATCGCCCACGAGTCGGGCCGTATCGCCCGCCAGCACGCCGACCAGGTGATCCGCTTCGAGCGCTTCTTCGGGACCTTCCACGAGGAGACGATTCAGGAGTGGTTCCTGGGTTCCAAGGGCTTCATCCAGTTCTGGAACATCTTCTACGGCACCGCTCACTTCATCGTGACGATCGTCGCGATCGTGTGCCTGTTCCGCTACGGCAAGGACCGCTACCCCACGTGGCGCAATACCCTGGCCGTAACGGTCACGATCGCGCTGCTCGGCTTCACCTTCTATCCGCTCATGCCGCCCCGACTGCTGCCGGCGAGCTTCGGCTTCGTCGACACGCTGCAGACCTTTGGAGGCCTGTGGTCGTTCGACTCGGGCGCCATGGCAAAGGTGTCCAACCAGTACGCCGCGATGCCGAGCTTGCACTTCGGCTGGTCGAGCTGGTGTGCGTTCGTGCTCACGCCCATGATCAAACCGCGTTGGGGCAAGGCGCTCATGGTGACCTACCCGTTCGTCACGCTGTTCTGCATCATCGTGACCGCCAACCACTTCTGGGCCGACGCGCTCGGCGGCGCGGTTGCCCTGGGTCTTGGCTACCTCATCGGCGGCAAGCTGCTTACCAACACCTTCGCCAAGCGCACCCAGCGAAAGACACCCACCGCCGCGTAGATTCAGCGGCTTATGGACACCAACGCACTGTTCTCCATCTCGGGCAAGACCGCCGTCGTTACCGGCGGCAGCCGCGGGATCGGCCGCATGATCGCCGAGGGTTTCATCTCCGCTGGCGCCGACGTCTTCATCACCGCCCGCAAGGCCGACGCCTGCGACCAGACGGCAGCGGAGCTCAACGAGATGGGCCCGGGCAAGTGCGTCTCGCTGCCCTTCGACATCTCCGGCGAACAAGGCGCTACTGCCTTCGCCGCCATGATCGCGGAACGCACGCCGAAGCTCGACATCCTCGTGAACAATGCCGGCGCCACGTGGGGCGCTCCGATCGAGGACTTCCCTGATTCCGCGTGGGACAAGGTGCTCGACATCAACGTGAAGGGCCTGTTCCAGCTCACATCGAAGCTGCTCCCCCAGCTCCGAGCCGCCGCGACAGCCGACGACCCGGCGCGGGTGATCAACATCGGTTCCGTCGACGGCATCAACGTGCCGGGTACGCAGAACTACGCGTACGCGGCGAGCAAGGCAGCCGTGCACCACCTCACCCGCCAGATGGCGCACAACCTCACGCGTGACCACATCACCGTCAACGCGATCGCGCCGGGCCCGTTCCGCTCCAAGATGATGGCGTTCATCCTCGACAACGAAGGCGCGGAGGAGATGGTCGGCAAGTCCGTCCCGCTTGGCCGTATCGGCTCGCCTGAAGACGTCGCCGGACTCTCGATCTTTTTGTCGTCCCGCGCCGGTGCGTACCTCACCGGTGCCGTCATCCCATGCGACGGCGGCATCTCCACCCGCGCCGGGTAGCCCTTTCGCCCTCCGTTGCTGCTAACTCCAGTTAAAGTTTCTCTTGACGTAGTTAGCGTTTGCTAACTACAGTTAGCGCATGACCATTCAGGATGACATCACCGCGCAGACCCGCAAGACCGTCAAGCAGGCCCAGGACTTCACCATCGTCGCCATCAACGCTGTCGCTGACCGCGTGACCCCGCTCCTGCCGAAGTTCGACACCGACCGCCTTCCCAAGCTTCGTGGCCTTGAGAACCTTCCGAAGCCGGTTGAGGTTGTTGAGAAGGCGTTTGACCTCAGCAGCGCGCTGCTCGCCAGCGCCCGCAACGTTGCGGTCGAGGCCACCAAGGCATGGGCGCCCGAGGCGACCAAGCCCGTCGCCAAGAAGACGCCGGCCAAGAAGACCGTCGCCGCCGCTACCGCCGCGGAATAACCAATCGCCGGGGACGGTTTGCAGTGTTGCAATCCCTTCCCCGCAAAGCCGAAACGAGGGCGCCCCACCCCCCCGGGCGCCCTCGTTTCGCGTCTACGCGCAAACCAAAAACGAGCCTGTGATTACCGGTAGCAAAGACCGCTACCGGTAATCACAGGCCGCAGAGAGCGCTTAGTTCGGCCGATTCTTAATTTGGCAGGGAGCCTTCGACGGCGGCCACGAGCGCGTCGTCTTCGGGGGCGACCATCGGGCGGAAGCGGGTGACGCTGCCGTCGGGTGCGACAAGAAACTTTTCGAAGTTCCATACGACGTCACCGGCGTTGCCCTCGGCGTCTTGCACGGCGGTCAGCTCGGAGTAGAGCGGGTGCCGGTCATCGCCATTCACGTCGAGCTTCTCGAGCATCGGGAAGGTGACGCCGTAGGTGGCAGAGCAGAACTCAGCGATTTCTTCCGACGAGCCGGGCTCCTGGCCGCCGAACTGGTTGCAGGGAACCCCGATGACGGAAAAACCGCGGTCCTTGTACTTCTCGTGCAGGGCTTCGAGGCCGGTGTATTGCGGGGTGAGGCCGCACTTGCTCGCAACGTTCACGATGAGCAGCGCCTTGCCGGCGTGATCGGCGAGCGAGGTGGGCTCGCCCTTGAGGGTGTTGAGGGGAATATCAGTCAGGGCCATGGGCCGAGCGTATTACGTCGTCGCGTGCGTGACTCTCGAGACGGGCACGGCGTCGGCGAGCCCCTTGAAACTCTTCTTACGCGCCCGGCCGAATTCGATCCTCGGCAAGCCCTCGGCGCTGGTGCGCACCTCGCCCGTCACAACGACCTCGCCGCCCTGGGCCGACTCGGCCACGCGGGCCGCAACGTTGACCACGTGGCCCACGACGTCGTCTCGGGTCATCACCACATCGCCCACGTGCACGCCCGCTCGCAACCGCAACGGCACGGGCGGCGTGTCAACCAGCTCGAGGCACGCCAGCACGGCTGCTTCAGGCTCGGGGAAGGTGAGCAGCAGCCCGTCGCCGATGCGCTTGACTACTCGCCCACCGCGGCTGCGCACGATCGGACCCACCGTGCGGTGGTGATCGGCAACAAGTTGGCTGGCGGCGTCGTCACCGTTGCGCTCGGTGAAACGGGTGAAGCCTTCGAGGTCGGTGAAGGCCACCGCCATGCGTGTGGTCGTGCGGGGGCCACCGTCGTCGGATTCGTCGTCGTTGGCGGCGAGCAGCTGGATCGCCGAGAGGCCCATCGCGGCCATGAGCGACGGCCGGCGCTCGATCGATCGCTCCAGCAGTCGCTCGACCACCGATAGCGGCGCGGCATTCCGTACTGGCGAGTTCGCGTTGGGTTCCTCGACAAACTCTCGGCTGACCACGCCGACCTCCACCAGGCCACTGAGGAAGTCGGGATCACGATCCTGGAGCAGCTCAACCATGCGCTGGGCGACCCCGCGGCGAAAGCTGTGCACCGCGGCTCGCCCCGCCGCCTTGGGATCTCGTACGGGCTCACTACGTTCGCTCACTGCCGGTGATCGTAAACTGGTCTGATGCCCGAGGCGCCCACGAGTCTTGGCGAGATCGCCAAGCGCGTCGACGCCCGCATCGATGAGCTACTCGCCGCGGAGACGCTGCGCTGGGCCGAGGTCGACAGCGCCATGCACGAACCGCTGCGTGTCCTACGCGAGTTCGTCCTCGCCGGCGGCAAGCGGTTGCGGCCCGCGTTCTGTTTCTGGGCCTACGTGGGCGCCGGCGGCGATCCAGACGATCCGGCGGTGATCGACGCCGGTGCGGCGCTCGAGCTGCTGCACACCTTCGCCCTCGTGCACGACGACATCATGGATAACTCGCATCGACGCCGGGGCCTCGACACCGTGCATCGCCACTTCGAAGCCGTGCACGCCGAGTTCGGCTGGCGGGGCGAGCAGCGTCGCTTCGGCGAAGGCGCGGCGATCCTCATCGGCGACCTCGCCTTCGTCTACGCCGACCAGCTCCTACGCGGTGCGCCCCAACCGGCGCTGGACGTGTTCACCGAATTGCGCCTCGAGGTAAACGTCGGCCAGTACCTCGATCTGCTCGGCACGGTGCGGGGCGACGCGTCGGTCGAGTTTGCGCGAAAGATCTGCGCGTACAAGTCGGGCAAGTACACGGTGGAGCGACCTCTGCACCTCGGCGCTGCGCTCGCGGGTCGTCTCGACGAGCTCGTCACACCGCTCAGCGCCTACGGCGACCCGCTCGGCGAAGCCTTCCAGCTACGCGACGACCTGCTCGGCACCTTCGGCGACGCCGAAGTCACCGGCAAACCGGTGGGTGAAGACCTGCGCGATGGCAAGCCCACCACGATGTACGCCCGTGCGCGTCAGGCGGCCACCGGCGCGGACGCCGAGCTATTGGCGACCCGCTACGGCGCGGTCGACCTGTCCGCTGAGGAGATCGATGCGATCCAGGCCGTGTTCGAGCGCACCGGGGCCCGCAGCGCCACCGAGGCGGCCGTCGACGCACTCGTCGATCAGGCCCTCACGGCACTGCGCGCCGCTCCGATTTTGCCTACAGCACGGGACGAACTCGACGCGTTGGCCCGCTTCGTGGCTGAGCGTGAGTTCTGAGACGGGTCCGTTAGGCTTTTGCACGAGATGCACCTCGATTCCATCCACTCGCCGGACGACCTGAAAAAGCTGTCGTTGGCCGAGGTCGACGAGCTCGCGGCCGAGATTCGGCAGTTCATCGTTGAGGCCGTGTCGGTCACCGGTGGGCACCTCGGTTCGAACCTCGGCGCCGTCGAACTGACGCTTGCGATTCACCGGGTGTTCGACTCGCCCCGCGACATCATCCTGTGGGACACCGGCCACCAGGCCTACGCGCACAAAATCGTCACCGGCCGAGCCGACCGCTTTACGAAGCTGCGCCAGGAGAACGGGTTGTCGGGCTATCCGAACCGCATCGAATCCGAGCACGACTGGGTCGAGAACAGCCACGCGTCCACGATCCTGAGCTACGCCCACGGCCTGGCCGTATCGGTGGGTAAGGGCACCACACAACGCAACGTGGTGTCGATCATCGGCGACGGTTCGATGACCGGCGGCATGGCGTACGAGGCGCTCAACAACATCGGCCACAGCGGCACGCGCTGCGTAATCGTGCTCAACGACAACGGCCGCTCGTATGCGCCCACCGTGTCGTCTTTGACCGAGAGCGTGAGCCGCCTGCGGGTCAACCCGCAGTACCTGAACTTCCGCAAGTTCGGCGAACAGGTCGCGGGTGAGTTGCCCGTGGTCGGGCCCTACGTCGCCAAGGCGTGGAAGGGCATGACCGCCGCCATGCGCGAGGTCGCCGAACCTGTGGTGTTCTTCGAAGCCCTCGGCGTGCGTTACATCGGCCCGATCGATGGCCACGACGTCGCCGGTCTCGAAGACGCGCTGCGCAACGCAGCCGACTTCGACGGGCCGATCGTGGTGCACGTGCTCACGCAAAAGGGCCGCGGTTATCCGCCCGCCGAGGACGACGACGAAAAGTGTCTCCACGACGCGCCGATCTTCGATGTCGCGACCGGGCCCGGCGTGACCAAGATCGCTGGCTACACGGAGGCGTTCTCCGACGCGTTGGTGAGCGAAGCGGGGCGTCACCCACAGGTGATCGGTGTCACGGCCGCGATGCCCGGGCCCACTGGGCTGTTGCAGCTGCAGGACAAGTTCCCCGATCGCTATTACGACGTGGGCATCGCCGAGCAGCACGCGGTAACGATGTCTGCGGGCATGGCGATGGGCGGACTGCGGCCCGTCGTCGCGCTGTATTCGACCTTCTTCAGCCGCGCCTTTGACCAGGCCAACCTCGACGTTGGCCTGCACGGCCTGCCCGTTGTCTTCGCGCTCGACCGCGCCGGCATTACCGGCGACGACGGTCCATCGCACCACGGCGTGCTCGACATGGTGCTGTGTCAGACGATCCCGGGCATGACGATGTTCGCACCGTCGTCTGTGCAAGAAGTTCCCGAGATGCTCGCGACCGCGCTCGCCATCGACGGACCGGCGTCGATCCGCTTCCCCAAAGGCGTGGCTCGCCAAATCGATGCGTCCGAGGTTGGGTCGGGGCTCAACGCCAAGCGCTGGCGTTCGAGCGAGTCGCGTCAGGTCGCAGTTATCGGCGTCGGCAAAATGCTCGCAGCTGCGCTCGACGCCGCCGCGTTGCTCGGCGATGAAGGCATCGACACAACGGTGTGGGACCCGCGTGTCATCAAGCCGCTCGACCCCGCGATGCTCGCCGACGCGGCGCTGCACCAACTCGTGGTGACTGTGGAAGACGGCTTCCGCACCGGCGGCATCGGATCGTCGATCGCGACTGCGCTCAGCGACCTCAGCGCGACCGGCTTATACGTCGTCACGCTCGGCGTACCCGACGAATACATACCGCAGGCCAAGACCGACGTGATCCACGCCCGCCTCGGTCTCGACGGGCCGGGCGTCGCGGCGTCAGTGCGCGCCGCGCTCGCCACCGCGTCGCTCGCGTAGGCAATGCCCCACTCCGAACTGGCCTTCGTGCTCTCGCTCGCAGACGCGGCGGACGCAATCTCGATGAAGTGGTTCCGGGCGAAAGACCTGCCCGTTGAATCCAAGGCCGACGACACGCCCGTCTCGATCGCCGACCGCGAGGTCGAGGAGACGCTGCGGCGCATGATCGCGACCGACCACAGCGACAGCGGCGTGATCGGTGAGGAGTTCGGCGTCCACGAGGCCTCGAATAGCGGCGGGACTCGTTTCGTGATCGACCCGATCGACGGCACCAAGAACTACGTGCGCGGCGTGCCCGTGTGGGCGACGCTCATCGCGCTCGAGTGTGACGGCGTTTACGAAGTGGGCGTGGTCTCTGCTCCCGCCCTGGGCGTGCGCTGGTGGGGCGTGCACGGCGTGGGCGCGTGGCGCAACGGCGAGCCGATCCATGTGAGCGACGTCGCGCGCGTCGAAGACGCGTTCTTGTCGTCGGACTCCTACACCGCGTTCGCGCAGCGCGGACCCGCTCTCGGCGGCGCGTTCGACACTCTCGTTTCGAAGTGCGGGCGTACGCGTGGCTTCGGCGACTTCTGGTCGCACATGCTCGTCGCCGAGGGCGCGATCGACATCGCGGTCGAGCCCGAAGTCACGCTGTGGGATCTCGCCGCGAGCTCGGTGATCGTGGAAGCGGCCGGCGGCCGCTTCACAAACCTGGCGGGCGAACCCGGCCCCGACGGTGGCTCGGTTATCGCGACCAACGGCGTATTGCACGATGCGGTGCTCGCCGCGCTCAATACGTCTTCGTAGGATCAGCACCATGCCGACCCGTGATGAGTACCTCGATTCCTTGCGCAACGATGTCGCGGCGATCGTCGCCGCCGCTCGCATGGGCGACCCGAAGAGCGAGGTAGACGCCTGTCCGGGATGGACGTTGGAGGACCTGCTTGTGCACACGGGGGGAGTCTTCAGCTTCGTCACGGGCGTGCTAACCCACCGCGACGGACCGCACGGCCGCGATCGAGGTCCGCAAGATGACACGCCGGTCGTCGACTGGTTCGATTCGACCGCGCACGCGTTAACAACCGCGCTGGCGGGGATCGGCGATGACGACCCGTGCTGGAACTGGGCCGCTGGTGCGCCGCAGACCGGCGCGTTCTGGGTTCGGCGCATGGCGCAGGAGGCGGCGATCCACCGCTTCGATGCCGAGGTGGCGGCGACGGGTACCGCTGCGGTCATCGACGATGCGATCGCGGCCGACGGGATCGACGAATTCGCGGACATCTTCTTGCCACGGCTTAACGACGCTCTGCCGGCGGATCTGGTGGACGCTGCGATTCATCTGCACGCGTCGGATGGTGGCGGTGAGTGGCTGATCCGAGTAACCGCAGGATCTGCGGTCGTCACGCGCGAGCACGCCAAGGGTGACGTCGCGCTGTCGGGCGCCGCGAACGACTTGCTGCTCGCTCTGTGGGGCCGGGTCACGCCCGATGAAGTCGGCATTGAGGTGTTCGGCGACACCGACGTGTGGGATCGCTTCCAGGCGGCCGCCGCTATCTAGACGAGTGGCCCGGTAGCGGCGCGAGGAGTTCAGGACCCTCGTTCTTTACGTTGCTCACGAGCTTGGTCACGGGATACGCGCGCATGTCCTGCGCCGGCATCGTGACGAGAAGCTGGGCGGCCTCGTCCTTGCCAACGTCGGGATCGAGCCACGCGTCCCAGGCCGGTTCGGGCAGGCACACCACCATGCGGTTGTGGATGCGGCCGACGAGCTCGTTCGGTTCACCGGTTATGAGCGTGACGGTGCGTAGCGCTGCCGCGTCGGCGCTACCGCGCTGGTCGGGTGCGGTCCAGCGGTCCCACAGACCGGCGAAGGCGAGCGGCGTGCCGTCCGCTGCGGTGATGTAGAAGGGCTGCTTCTCGGGCTTGCCATTGGGTCCGTCTTTGGCCTGCCACTCGTAAAACCCGTCGGCCGGGACGATGCAGCGGCGCTTGTCGAGCAGCTTGGAGAACGCGGGGCGGGAGAGCACCGTCTCGGTGCGCAGGTTGATCATGCGGTTGGCGATCTTCTCGTCCTTGGCGAAGCTCGGGACGAGGCCCCACTTGAGCGTGCCGAGGCGCCGCGTGCCCTCGTTGGTTGGTGCGATCGCGTAGACCGCAAGACTGGGCGCGACGTTGTAACGCGCGCCGAGGTCTTCGATGACGATCTCGTCGACGTGAAACTCCTCGGCGAGCTTGGACGGCACAGTTGCCGATACGTAACGACCACACATTGCT
>JBKJQZ010000015.1:0-3824 GCA_046594835.1 Acidimicrobiales bacterium
GCAACGCGGCCGGCACCGCCTTTCAAGGCGCTACCGCGCTGTTCCTCGTGCTGCTGTTCACTGCCGACCGCGACGAGTACGGGATGAGGTCTTGGACGTGATCAATTAGGAACGGCCCGTCGATCAGCATGCCGGCAGTGAACAGCAGCACGAGGAACAGCGCGGTAGCGCCTTGAAAGGCGGTGCCCGCCGCGTTGCGGAGCGGTGTGGTGTCACCGCTGAGGCGATCGGGCAGATCCTCGATCCATTTGCGGGCCTTCTCCGGGACGCCTGCGTCGTCGAGGCGTTGGCCGACCACCGGGAGCTTGGTCATGCTCTCCACGACCTGCGGCACGTCTTTGCTGAGGTTGTTGGCCTGCTTGATGGTGGGTGGGGCGATGAGCGCAGCGGCGAGTGACGCCGCGATGGCTGCGCCGATTGCCAGCAACCCAACGGCCACCCCGCGTCGCACCTTGAGCGCACTCGACATGCGAGTGACCACCGGATCGAGCGCGATCGAGAGAATGCCAGCGATCGCGAGCGCGGTGACAGTGCGTTGCGCCGACCCAACAATCGTGGTGACGAGCACCAACGCAACGAACGCTCCGGCGAGGCGGATCAGCGTCATCGGTTCGATCTCGACGACCATGCGCTCGACGGGTGTAGTCGGGCGCTTCGGCATGGCCCTACGCTACCGGCGCATGGCCGCAGCACCGCCGAACCCTCGGACGCAGCTGTCGCTGTCGCCCCGATCCATCGGACTCATCGTGCTCACTATCGCGGGTGTGACCGCGCTCGTCGCGATGGTCAGTGCGTCGCTGCGCGTCCTCGGCTGGATCGCCGCAGCGGGTTCCATCGCGATGCTGCTCGATCCGCTCGTCACGACACTGGCCAATCAGATGCGGCGTGGTGTCGCCGTCCTCATCACCGCTCTGCTCGTGCTCGCGGTGGTCGGCGGCATCGGCTTCCTCACCGTTAACGACGTGGTGCACGAGGTGCGGCTCCTGCAGCGTGTGGCGCCCGAGCGAGCCGCGGCGTTAGAAGAGTCCGAGCGGTTCGGTTCCGCCGCAAAGGCGTTCAAACTCGAGCAGCGGACGCGCGCCGCGGTGAAGGACATTCCCAAACGGTTGCAGGGCGGGTCGTCGGCCGACGCGCTCCGAGCCGCGGGAACCCGCGGCGTTTCGTACCTGGCGACGACGGTGATGACGATCTTTTTGATCATCAACGGACGGAAGCTCGCAACTGCGGCGCTCGGGCAGATCGAAGACGAGACGCAGCGCGACCGGATCGATCACGCGCTCCGCGCCGGGGTGGCGCGCGGCGTCAAGTACACCACCGGATCACTGGGGATGGCCGCCATCGCCGGCATCGCCGTGAGCACGGTCGCCCGACTCGTCGATGTTCCCGCGCCGGTGCCCCTCGGAGTGTGGGCCGCGCTGTGGGACGTGGTGCCCGTGGTCGGCGGCGTGATCGGCGCACTACCCGTCGCCGTGCTCGCCGCGGCCATCAGTCCGACCACGGGCTTTGTGGTGCTGGCAGGCTTCCTGCTCTACGAAGTGTTCGAGATGACGGTGTTGCAGAAGCGCCTTGAGCGCACGTCGCTCCACGTTGGCCCGTTCCTCACGCTGTTGGTTACGTCGGTCGGTCTTGAGCTCTACGGACTCGGGGGTGCGTTGTTTGGCTTCTTCGCGCTCAGCATCGCGATGGGCGTCTTCGAAGAATGGCGCGCCCAGCTCTAGGCGCGGGCGGCGCCGGAGCGGATCTGCTTCAGGTCGCCGAGGTCGTCACTGTCAAAGTCGACCGGTGGCGGCCCGCCGAGTACCTGTCCAACCAGCGACGTTTCTATCGCCCAGTACATGACCGAGCCGCGGTTGCGCGAGTGGCCAGGGTGCTCCGGGTCGTCCCGGTTTTCGTTCAGGTAGATATCCACCAGGCCGAGCACGTGGCCGAGCTCGTGGGTGGTCACGGCGCGCTCCAAGCGAGCCTCGGTCACGAACGGCGAAGTAGAGCTTCGAACCGTGTCGGGGAACACCGCGATCGTGTCGCCGTTGACGGCGACACCGAGGACGCCGTCGGTCTCGTACTGGCCGCCGAGGTACAGCAGATGGAGCACGGCAACGCCGTCGGCGTTGGGTGAGCCTTGGTCGGCGGCGAGCTTGCGGATCTCGTCGGCCGAATGGGTGCCGGAGCCGACGCCGCGTAGCGCCGTGGGCCCGCGCAGCTCAACGGGCTTGCCCGACACGGAACGCAGCGTGTCGGCTAGCGCACTAAGAGCGTCACCGCTCGCGGATCCGCCTCCACCGCTGCGCACGTCGAGCACGAGGCGGTCGGCGAGACCCGGCGCGAGCACTACACCGGCAAACCCGCCAACGGAGCGCTGGGACGCTGCGTCGATCGAGTTGCGTGTCGATGCGTCGGGTCGCCCTGTTGTGTCGCGCGTGCCCCCGCCCACATTCGTGGCCGACGAGCCACTGCCGCGTACGGTCGTGCGCGTCGTGCCGGCCGCCGTCGCGGCCGTCGTCGTGACGGAACCGGACTCGGCAGTGGTGGTCGCGGTGGGGCCAACGCCGGATGTGTCGCGCTTGGAGTCACCGCACGCCGTGGCGAGGATGGCCAACGCGAGACACGCCGCGGCGCGGCGGGTTAGGAGACGGGCCACTCAGGATCGAGCTGACCGAGGAACTGCGCGCAGCGCTCCGCTTCCTCGTGCTCACCTATCGTCGCTGCGGCTTTGCGCAGCCCGTCGAGACACCGCAGGAAGCCCCGGTTCGTGGCGTGTGCGCCGCGGACGTAGCCCGAGCCGCGCCAGCCGTTCGCCCGCAGCCCGTCGAGCCCGCGGTGGTAGCCCACCCGATAGAACGCGTAGCGGGCCATGAGATCGGGGGCGAGATCGGCGAGCGTGGCCCAGCCGATCAGCGACTTCGGGTGACGGGCAACCATCTCCGCGACCTCGTCGTAGGAGGGAACGGTAGCGGCGAGGCTGTCGAGCGGGTCGGCCGGCAGCACCGTTTCGGGGAGACCATTGGAGAAATTGACTGACGTCATGACTCGAAGCGTACGAGGGCGAAGTCGCGCTTCCCACGTCGGAGGAGAAGAAATCTGTCGTGCAGCAGGTCAGCGGCCGTAATCGGGTCGCCGGTGAACTTGCGGTTGTTCACGTACGCGCCACCCTGATCGATGGCGCGGCGGCCGTCGCTCTTGGACTTCACGAGGCCGCTCGCTTCAAGCGCGGCGGCGAGTTCGAACGAACCATCGTCGAGAACCGAGCGAGGCTGGCTGATAGACGGCGCGTCAGCGAACACCGAAACCAGCAGCGCCTCATCGAGGGTCGCTATGTCTTCGGTGAACAGTGCGGCCGCAGCACGCTGTGCGGCGGCGGTCTCGTCGGCTCCGTGCACCAGCGTCGTGATGGCCTCGGCGAGGGCGAGTTGTGCAGCCCTCTTTTCGGGTGCGGCGACCGTCGCCTGTTCGAGAGCTTCGATCTCGTCTTTGGGAAGGAACGTGAAGAAACGCAGGTACTTGCCGGCGTCGCGATCGTCGGTCCGAAACCAGTATTGATAGAACGCGTACGGGCTCGTGCGGGCGGGGTCGAGCCATATCTGCTCACCCGATGCGGACTTACCGAACTTGGCGCCCGTCGACGAGGTCACCAAGGGCGACGTGAGCCCGTAGGCGGTCGCACTACGCAGGCGACGGATGAGCTCTATGCCCTCGGTGATGTTGCCCCACTGATCGCTGCCGCCAACCTGGAGCGTGCAGCCCTCAGCGGGGCAACATCACCGAGGGCATAGAGCTCATCCGTCGCCTGCGTAGTGCGACCGCCTACGGGCTCACGTCGCCCTTGG
>JBKJQZ010000132.1:0-10985 GCA_046594835.1 Acidimicrobiales bacterium
TGCTGTTCTTCCTGCGGGGTCGACGCGTTGCGCATGCCGTTGAGCAGCGTGGTGAACGCCGCTTCGTCGGCAGCCGCGCCCACGGTCTGCGCAACGCGTCGACCCCGCAGGAAGAACAGCAGTACCGCTTCGCGTTGACCTCAGTGCGCCACGAGGCGCTGGTGCGTCGCGTCGCAGACCTGTGCGTGAGCGAACTCCGCAGCCAAGACGTGTCGTTCGTGATCCTCTACCTCACCCAGGGCGGCCAACCCGAGATCGTGTGGGACTGGCTCGAAACGCACTGGGACGAGTTGATGGACAAGCTCCCCCACAACCTTCAGTCGCGCGCGTTGGGCGGCATCGTCACCATCACGTCGCCCGCGCTTGCGGCGCGCGTGCGCGCATTCATCGACGCCCATCCCCTGGCCAGCGGGGCCAAGACCATCACCCAGTACATGGAGTTAATGGACGGCACCGTGGCGTTCGCCCAGCGATCGCGTGACGCCCTCACCGCGAGGTTCGGATCCTAAGGAGGCCCTTCTCCGTCGATACCGACCCGCCTCCCGGGCGGGAGCTGTACCGGTTCGCGACGGTCAACGACATCCACATCGGCGAGAGTCACTTCGGCTTCAAGATCATGATCCGAGAGCCAGAAGACGTTGAGCCGTATCCGGCCCGGTGCTTACGCGCCGCGCTGGCCGAAGCAACCGCGTGGGGCGCGCAGTCCGTCGTATTCAAGGGCGACCTAGCCGATCACGGCGAGGTCGAGGAGTTCGACTGGTTCGCCCGACTCGTTATGGAGAGCGGCGTCACCGCGCACATGATCCTCGGCAACCACGACATCCGCACCGAAGGCGTCGACGGCGTTGCCGAACTGAAAAAGCACGGTTTCCACGTTGCGAGTTCACCCGAGGCCGTCGACGTGCCCGGTCTGCGGATCGTGCTCCTGCCGTCGGCCCGCGGGTACCACGGCGGCCACTGGGCCGAACACACCGACGCCGCAGTCGCGCTCGCAGCCGAGGCGGACCGGCCCGTGTTTGTGGCGACGCATCACTACCCACAGCGTTTTCCGATTCCGAACAAGACCCCACCGGGCGTGTCGCTCAGGGAGTCACGCCCATTCATGGATGCGCTCGACCGCGTGCAGCCCGGCAGCCTGATCGCGTGTGGGCACACGCACCGCCACCACCGGCGTCACTACAAGTCGTTGCTCATCACCGAGATCGGTTCGCCTAAGGATTTTCCCGGTGTGTGGGCGGGCTACATCGTCTACGAAGGCGGTATCCGCCAGGTCGTGCACAAAATCGTGGAGCCGTCGGCGCGGGCGTGGCTCGAACGCAGCGGCAATACGTTGTTCGGCGGGTGGCGCCTGTGGTCCCCGGGCATGCGCTCGCACCGTTGCTGGACCTGGCCCTGGCCAACCAGACTCTGAACCGGTTAGTCCTCTGGAGGGGCGAGAACTTCGAGCCGTTTGCGGACTTGATCGAGGCGGGCCGACGCCGCAGCGTGGAGGCCCTGGGCTTCCTCGTACAGATCGGTGGCGGCTTCGATCCCTTTGTCGCCGCCCGCGAGTTGCGCGGTGACGCCCTCGAGCTTCTCCACGATCTGTTCGTAGGTGAGGTCGTCGTTACTCATTCGTTTTTCTCCGTATCGGTAACTGTTGCGGCGAAGCTGCCGCGAGCGACCTCGACGCGCACCGCGACGCCGGGTGCGAGGGTCGATGCGTCACGCACAACTGCGCCCTGCTCGTCGCGCACAACGGCGTAGCCGCGCTCGAGCACGCGCGCGGGAGCTAGCGCGTCGAGGGTGGTCGCAACACCCACGAGCCGTGCGACGGCCGCGTCGAGCCGACGAGCGGGCGACGCGTTGAGCAGGCGTGCGAAGGCGCGTTCGAGGCGCGCCTCGGCGACCGCTACGCCGCCGCGCAGTGCGCGCGCTGGGCCATCGCCGTCGAGCCGGGCTTCAGCGCGCTCGAGCTTGGTCTGCACGACGCGGAGCGCGTGCTCGAGGTACCAGTCGAGCTCGTTGCGCAGTTCGGCCTCGGCGGGGATGACCAGCTGCGCGGCGATCGAGGGCGTGCCGCAGCGATGATCGACGACTTCGTCCAGCAGCGGCCGGTCCCCGTCGTGACCAATCGCGCTAACCGTGGGCGTACGACAACCGGCCACCACGCGACAGAGGTCTTCATCGCTGAAGGGCAGCAACTCCGTGGCGTCGCCGCCGCCGCGGGCGAGGATGATCACGTCGACCTCCTCCCGTGCGTCGAGTTCGAGCACCGCTTCGATCAGCCCGGCCGACGCCGCGGCGCCCGAGACCTGCGTGGTCTTGAACCGGACGGGGTAGCCCGCGAAGCGCGACGCGACCACCGACTCGATGTCTTTGCGCACGGCGGCCTCCTGGCCGCAGATCACGCCGACGACGCGCGGCATCCGAGGCAGTGGACGCCGCACGCGATCAAGGACGCCTTCGGCCGCGAGACGCTCGCGGGCTTGGCCGATGACTGCGGCCACCGCCCCTTCACCGCGGGGCTCAACCGACAGCGCCTCGAGCTTGAGCTCGCCCCGCGCCGTGTCCCACGACAACAGCCCGGTGACCCGCACGGCCTCGCCGTCGTCGGCCTTGCAGTGGCGCACGTTCTTGGCGGCCACGACCACGCGCAGCCGTGCGTTTCGGTCGCGCAGTGTGAAGTACATGCGCGCTGCACCCTTGTGCGCGGAGTGGACCTCGCCGTCGACCGCGATCCGGCCGACCGGCGCGAGGCTGCGCGAGATCTCGCCGGCGAGACGCACGAGCGAGACGCGCCGCGGCTCGTTCCCGTTTGCCTCACTCGTCTCGAACAGCGTCACGCGGCGAGGCTACCGGCGGGGTGTTACGCCGAAGCACTTTTCAGAAGCCGAACCGGGCGGCTTTGGCGTCGTCGGCCGTAGCTTCCCGGGCCGACAGGGCGCGCCACAGCGAGAAGTAGCTCTTGTATTCGAGGCCGTCGGGCACCCAGCCGCTCGCCTTGAGCTCGCGATGGAAGGCGGGCAGGTGGCGAAACGGGACGCCGATGTCGACGTGGTGGGCTAGGTGCCAACCGGTGTTGTAGGGCGCGATCCAGAAACGCGCCCAGAAACCCTGGCGCACGTGGTGGGTGGTGAGGCGACGGTCGCTCGAGCGCGTCATGCCGCCGTGCTCGGCGATCGCACGGAGACGGTTGAGCACGCGCCACACCGTCATCTGCGGACCAATCCACAGGATCAAATACAGCCACGGGTGGCCGAGCGCCACGAACACCAAGGCAATGACCGCCTGCACGATCAGGATCGTGCGCGCCACCCGCACCTTGCGCGCGGCGCGCAGCAGACCCTTGGTGTTCTTCCAGCCGGAGTTACCTAGCGCGTCACGCGTGAGCTTGCGCCGCAGCGATGCCTTGGTGATCGGATAGCCCGAGTAGAGACCAACGTCGGGTTCCTCGGGTCCCATCTCGTCGCGGTGGTGCGCCATGTGGCCGCGCCGGTACTGGTCGGTCGGGGTCATCGCCGGGTAACCCAGGATCCAGCGGCCGATGAAGTCGTTGACCGACTTCTTACTGAAGAGCAGGCGGTGCGCGGCCTCGTGCCCGAGAATGTTCAGCAGCGCGAACTGGCGGCCGGCGAGCAGGAACGCGACGACCCAGGTGACGGGGTGGTTGAGGCGCACCGCGACGTAGTCCACTGCGATGATCTGCGCCCAGCACCCGACCACCGATGCGGCGTTGGGGAGGTTCGGGATGCGACGCAGTCCTTCACGCACGGCGGGCACCGCTTTACCCGTCTTGGTAAGCCGATCGGTCGGCAACACCTCGGGGAGCAGTTCGGACGACGGCAGCATGGTGGTAGCCATTGCCAAGAGATGTTACTCTTTCCAAACAGATGTCGCAAGTGCGTAATACCCCCCGATTGGACCTACTGCGTCCGCTCACCGCGCGGTCGGTGATCGCGTCCACGCTGCTGGGCATGGACCAGCCCCGCCTACCCGCTGCGGCGCTGGTGGCGTCGGGCGAACACTTTGGGATCGCCCCGGGGACCACGCGGGTCGCGCTCTCGCGCATGGTTGAAGCCGGTGAGCTCACCGCATCCGACGACGGCGTCTACGCGTTGGCGGGCCAACTCTTGGCCCGACAGGCGCGACAGGAGCAGGGGCGTCACCCGCGACCGCGTTCGTGGAAGGGCAACTGGCGGGTCGCGATGGTGACGGGCGGCGCGCGGTCCGCAGCCGAACGCGCCACGCGTCGGCGGACGATGGCGATCGGCCGCATGGCCGAGTTGCGCGAGGGCGTGTGGGTCCGGCCCGACAATCTCGAGGGCCCGAGCGACCCAGACTGTGTGTGGTTCGTCGGCACGCCCGACTCCCCGATCGACGTCGAGGCACTCTTCGGACTCGACGAGTGGGCGCACACGGCGCACGCGCTCCAGCGTGAACTCGAACGCACCGCACCGCGTCTGGTCGCGCGCGAAACATCGGCGCTGGGCGAGACGTTTGTGATCGCCGCGGCGACCACGCGTCATCTCACGATCGACCCGTTGCTGCCCGCCGATCTACTGCCCGACGCGTGGCCCGGCGACGAACTGCGTAACGCGTACGACGCCTACCAGGACAGCTTCTATGAAACGTGGCGCCAGTGGTACCGCTCAACTCTGGACGAGCGCTAGCCGGGATGGCCTAGCTCCCGCCGGGGATTGAATAGGTGACGGTCGCGTGGGCGACCATCTCGTCGTTCGACATCACGCGCACCTCACTCACCGAGAGTCGCTTGCCCAGCTTCAACAGGTCGGCCTCGGCGTAGAGGTCGTGGCCCAGCGACGGCTTGCGCAGGAACGAGATCGTCAGGTTCGACGTGACGGCCAGCGCGACCGGGCCGATGCGGCTCAAGGTGGCCAACCACGCCGCCGCGTCGGCGAGGCTCATCATCGTCGGCCCCGACACGGACCCTCCGGGGCGCTCGTGCTCGGGACCGATGGGAATGGTGAGCACCACGCCCTTCTCGGTTACCGCCGACACGCGGTACATCCGCTGCTGGAAGAACGCGTTGGAGAGAAAGTCGTCGAGTTCGGTCGCCGTCATGACGGGCTCGGCTAGCTGTTTCGGAGTCTGCGGCACTAGTACGAGCCGCCGAGTTTGCGGTGATCCCACGACGCGATGTGATCGACGTTCATGCGGATGGCGACGCGCTTGGTGGCCTGCTCGTCGAGGAAGGCGTCCATGCCCGCACCCGCCTCGCTGTCGCGGGTAATCCCGACGTAACGCTCCTGGAGCGACCAGCCGATCTCCTTGACGTACGCGGGATCGTCGATGACCACGGCGTTGCCAGAGATCTCGACGCCGCGCAGCTGTGAGTAGTCCGAGCCGCCGTCTTCGACCAGCCATGTGATGCGGGAGTCGCGGCTCACGTTGAGAACCTTCTGGGCCTTGCGGAAACTCCACATCGCGAGGTCAGACCCCACGAATCCGTACCACATGGCCACGACGTGGATCCGTCCGGTCGGCCCGATCGAGGCCGCCGACATGTTGTGGGTCTCGTGCAGAAACGCGTCGATTTCTGCGTCACTCATCTTGATGACATCACGTCGCTTGCTCACAGCGTCGGCCCACCGGCGAGAACGCTCTCGGTCTCGGCAGCTATGAGCATCTGCGGAGTCATGATCGCAGCGAACAGATCGTCGCCCGGCTTGTCGAGGTCGACCGCCGCGTCCCGGCTTGCTTCATAAATCCCTTGAAGGTCGCGCCACAACGCTTCGTCGTAGTTCCCAAGCGCGGCGTCCATATCCCCGCCGAGGCCCTTCGCGATCGCCTGCGCCAGGAGTTCGGCGCCGACAAACGAGTCGGTAATGCCGTGACCAAGCAGCGGGTCCTTGGTGAGCGCAGCGTCGCCGACGAGCGCCCAGCCCGGACCAGACGCGTGACGGAACCAGCCCTCCGGCAGGTCGCCGACGCGCCACCGGCCGTCGCGGGTAGCGGCTTTGACCCGACCGCACAGTTCCTCATCGAGGCTGAGCCGCTCCCAGAAGAGCGTCTCGGCGTCTGCACCCTCGACCTCTAGGTGCCTCCGGTCGACTTCGGTGCCGATGCAGGCGGAGCGGGGGCCGGTCGGGAAGGCGAATACGAACGAGCCGTCGAGTACCGCTGCGTACTCGCTCGCGTAGTCGAAGTCGTCGAAGTAGGCGAACAGGCCGGCGCCGCGAATCTCGTGACGGTCGCGGTAGCCGGGCTCCACGGTCCGGGCGACGATGCCACTGCGACCGTCGGCGCCGATGACGACCGCGGCCGTCTCTTCGGTGACCGCGCCGTCGGGGCCGCGGAGCGCCACACCCGTTACGTGCCCGTCGGCGGCGCGGGTGAGTTCGGTCACGGTGGTCTGCATGCGGACCTCGGCGCCCGCAGCAACGGCCATGTCGCGCAGTACCTCGTCGAGGTCGGTGCGGCGCGGTGAACACACCGTGCGCGCGCCGAACACCTCGCCGGTGTTCATAACATTTCCGGCCACGTTCAAGAGGACGTGATCGAAGAACGGCACGCCCCGCGCTGCGAGCGGTTCGCGGGCGCCCCATCGCTCGAGCAGCGCCGTGCCTGCCGCGGTAACAAAGTGCGTGGAGAACGTGTCGCTCGGGAACGTGGCTCGGTCGACAACCAACACCGAGTGACCCATTCGGGCGAGCAACATGGCGGTCGGCGACCCTGCGCAACGGGCTCCGACAACGATGGCGTCGTACATGATGGCGACCCTACGACGGAACCGCCCTACGACGTGACGGCGTCGCCCGTCTGCACACGCCACAACGCCGCATACAGCCCGCCGAGCTCAACGAGTTCCTCGTGGGTTCCCGCTTCGATGACGTGACCGGCTTCGAGCACATGGATCCGGTGCGCATGACGAACCGTGGAGAGGCGGTGCGCGATCACGATGGTGGTGCGGCCCGCCGACACTCGGGCGAGCGAGCGCTGGATCGCGGCTTCGGTTTCGTTGTCGACTGCGGATGTGGCTTCGTCGAGAACGAGAATCGCCGGGTCGCGCAGGATGGCGCGGGCGATCGTGAGGCGCTGGCGCTGACCCCCACTGAGCTTCTGGCCGCGCTCGCCGACGATGGTGTCGTAGCCCTCGGGCAATGACTCAATGAACATGTGCGCCTCGGCGAGCGAGGCGGCGCGCACCACTTCTTCGTCGGTCGCTTCCGGCCGGCCGTAGGTGAGGTTCTCGCGTACCGTGCCTTGGAACAGAAACACGTCTTGGCTCACGAAGCCCATGGCGCCACGCAGTGAGCCAAAGGTCAATTCGTTGATGGGCACGTCGTCGATCGAGATCGATCCGCTCGTGGGTTCGTACAGACGCAGGAGCAGCTTGACGATGGTGGACTTACCGGAGCCGGTGGCGCCAACGATGGCGTGGGTCTCGCCCGCGCCGATGTCGAGGCTGAGCCCGTGCAGCACGTCGTTACCCGTCGCGTAACGGAACTGCACCGTGTCGAACTTCACCGCGCCCTTCACCGGATGTGCGAGGTCGCTCGCGCCGGGTTGGATCGAAGGCTGCACCTCGAGCAGCCCGAAGATGCGCCGGCATGACGCCATGGCGCGCTGGTACATGTCGAGCGTCTCGCCCAAACGGGTAAGTGGCCAAAGCAACCGTTGCGTCATGTACACGAGGACGGAGAACGCGCCGAGCGCGAGCGTGCCGTCGAGCGCAGCCCGCCCGCCAACAACGAGCGTCATCGTGAAGCCGGCGAGGATGGCCATACGGATGAGGGGCACGAACGCGCTCGAGTAGCGAATCGCGTCCCCGTTCGCCGCGCTGTAGGCCAAAGAATCTTTTTCCACACGCTCGACCTCACGGTCCTCCGCGCTAAACGCTTTGATCGTTGCGATCCCGCCAAGGTTGTTGGTCAGCGTGTCGGCGATGTCGCCCGCGGCTGCACGCACCGCGTCGTACCGCTTCTCGAGGGACTTCTGATACCGCAACGATCCGACGACGATCACTGGGATCGGCAGAAACGCGAGCACCATGAGCGTCGGCGAAATCACGGCGAAGGTGATGCCGACGAAGATCACGTTGAACGTGGTGATGACGATCTCGTGCGCGCCGGTGTCGAGGAATCGTTCGAGTTGGTTCACGTCGTCGTTCAGCGTGGCGATGAGCCCGCCCGACGATCGGTCCTCGAAATACGCGACCTCGAGGCGTTGGATGTGCCGGTAGGCATCCATGCGCAGGTCGTGCTCTACGTCCTGGGCCAGGTTGCGCCACAGCAGGTGGGCCACGTAGTCGGTAATCGATTCACTCACCCACACGACGACGTTGATCGCGGCGAGCAGCGACAGCTGAGTGATGCGACTCTCGATGCCGAACACGCGGCCCATCAGCGATTGGTTGCTATTGACCACCACGTCGACTGCAACACCGATGAGCAACTCGGGCGCGACATCGAAGACCTTGTTGAGGATCGAGAACGTTGTGGCGAGGCGAACCCGACGACGGTGCGGGCCGGCGTGGTCCCATAGTTGACGCAGCGGCGTGCGCCTTTCAGTCGGACCGATTGGGGTCATGGTTTCCATACGGCCTCGATGTGGCTGGCGATGTCGATAACGGTCGCGGCTTTCGCGTCGGCGCTATTCAATCGTTCCGAGATGAAGCCCACGATCTCTTTACGAATCTTCCCGTCGACGTTGCCGAGCCGACCCAATACGCGCGCGGCCATGCCCGACGAGCGGACCGTGACTTCCATGTCGAAGACCTGTGGCGGCGTGATATCGATCACCAGCGTGAGTGGCTCGCGCGCGGTGCGCGCTGCGAGATGAAGCCGCACCACCACCGATGCCTCGAACCGATGGACCGTGCCGGCGACCTTCACGCTGAGATGCAGCTCGACTGGGATCGACACCACCCAACGCCGGGTGCCGTCGGGTTCGGCAGCCGTGGCCCGCGCCTTCGCGACGCCGATCGTGCCTTTGGCGATGACCGACGCCGCGTCGCCCGGTCCCACGCCGATGGGACCAACCTCGACCGCGTCGCCCGCAACGGCAGTAACCGCCTCCTCGATGCGGGCCAGCGACACCGCCTCATCGACGAACGCGGCGCCAAAGTCCTGATAGGAGACCAATTCCACCGGGCCAGTCTTTCGCGTCGGGGCCGATGCCCTAGCCCTACCTACCGGTAGGTAGACTGCCGACATGCCCGTTCGCACGGAAGACGTCGCACTCCTGGACGCGTTGACGCCCGAGGCCGAGCGCCTCGTTGAGCGCCATTTCGCCACAAGCAAGGAGTGGTTCCCGCACGAGTTCGTACCCTGGAGCCTCGGCCGCGACTTCGAACCCGGCGAAGAGTGGGTCGCCGACGACGCCAAGATGTCGCCCGCAGTGCGCGCCGCACTGGTGGTGAACCTCCTCACGGAGGACAACCTGCCGTACTACTTCCGCACCATCGAGCGGATGTTCGGCGACGACAACGTGTGGGGCGCGTGGGCCAAGCGATGGACCGCCGAAGAGGGCCGCCACTCCATCGTGATTCGCGACTATCTCACGGTCACTCGCGCGGTCGACCCGGTGGAGCTTGAGCGCGACCGCATGGCCCAGGTTGGCGCCGGCATAGTTCCCGAGCCGCCCAGCGCGGCCGAGGGCATGGTCTATGTCGCGCTGCAAGAACTCGCGACGCGCATCGCACACTTCAACACCGGCAAGCTCCTCAATGACGAAGCCGGATACAAGGTCATGAAGCGCGTGATGACGGATGAGAACTTCCACTTCATCTTCTACCGCGACCTGTGCACTGCTGCGATCAAGGTGAACCCGTCCGAACTCGTCATCGCCATCGAAAAGCAGGTGCGAGACTTCGAGATGCCCGGCACCGGCATCCCGAACTTCGGCGAGCGATCCAAGATGATCGCCAAGGCTGGCATCTACGACATGCAGATCCACCACGAGCAGATCCTCGTTCCCGTCGTGATGCGGGAGTGGGCCGTCGAATCGCTTGAGGGCCTCACGCCAGAAGCCGAGAAAGCGCGTGAGGCGCTGGTCGATCGCATCGAGCGCATCGGCCGCATCGCGGCCAAGGCCGCCGACCGCGCCGCTCGCCTCGCCGACACTGAACCCGTCTCGGCGTAGTTCCCGCTTAGTCGAGGCTCCGCCGCAACCTGATTGGCCCTGAACCGACGTAAAACCGTCATTTTCGGCGCCTTGTGGTCGGTTCGAAGCCACTGGCGCGTTTAGAGCCACTCGGTCACCGCAGGACGACGGCCTGGTTCGGCGCGAGTAGGCCGGTGAAATCGCCGTCGGTGGTGACCACTACCTGCCAGTCCCCTGCAGGGAGCAGGACGGGTTTGGGTTCGTTGGTGAAGTTGATGGCCACAATGCGTGCGTCGTCGGCCAAGCGGCGTTCGTAGACGAGCGTGCCGGGGGCCGCGTCGATCCACGCGAACCCGCCGCGTTGGAGCGCGGGGGACGCGCGACGCGCGGCAAGAAGCGCTCGGTAGAGCACGAGCATGTCGTTGGCCGGCGCCACGTTCCACGGGATCGGAGCGCGACAGCCATCGCGACCGCCTGGGTCCTGTTGGAGTTCGGGGGCGATGACGGCGCCCTCGAGGCCGAGCTCCTCCGCCGCGTAGAGAAAAGGCGTGCCGCGCTGGGTGAGCAACAACACGGCCGCGGCGCGGGCGCGGGCTTCGGAGCCGCCGTAGCGGGTGCGGTGGCGCGGGTTGTCGTGGTTCGACAACACCCACGTGGGCCAGGCGCCGGCCGGCATCTCGTCGATGACGCGATCGATGCGCTTGCGCCAGGCGTCGGCGTCCCACGGCGCGTAGAGCGGCGGGAAGTTGAACGCGAGGTGCAGCTCGTCACCGTCGCCGTAGTACTTCGCGACGAGCTTGGTGGAAAGCAGGTACACCTCGCCCACGCTCACGCGGTCGTCCTCGTAGTCGTCCAGGAGCGTGCGGATGTCGCGAAGGATCTGATGCGTGTCGTCGAAGTCGAAGAAGTTCACTCGGCCCACGCCCGTCGCGTCGTCG
>JBKJQZ010000018.1:0-3982 GCA_046594835.1 Acidimicrobiales bacterium
GGCGCTGCTGCTTGGCGGCAGCCACGGCGGGTCGGTGGCGAACTTCGGCACCAGCGCACCGGTTACGGCGAGCGGATGGGGGCTCGCCCTGGTGAGTGTGCTGTGGGCGTACGACGGTTGGGGCGACGTCTCGTTCGCCGGTGGTGAGGTGAAGGACCCGCAGCGCACGCTGCCGAAGGCCATCATCGGCGGCACGCTGGCGGTGATCGTGGCCTACGTGCTGGTGAACGCCGGCTACGTCTACGTGCTGTCACTGCCCGCTGTGGCCAATTCACCGCTCGTCGCCGCCGACACCATGACCACCATCGTTGGCCCGGCCGGCGCCGCGTTCGTGTCGATGCTCGTCGCGCTGTCGACCTTCGGCGCGTTGAACGCCGACTTCCTCGGCTCGCCTCGCGTCTTCTTCGCGATGGCAGACGATGGCCTGTTCTTCAAGGCCATTGCACGCGTGCACCCGCGCTTCAAGACCCCGCACGTCGCCATCCTGCTGACGGCGGCGATGTCGATCCTGCTAGTGTTCAGCCGCAGCTTCGAGTCTCTGACCGAAACCTTCGTCATTGCCATCTGGCCGTTCTACGGGTTGTGCGTGGCGGGTGTGTTCCGGCTTCGGCGGTTGCGGCCGGAGATGGCGCGTCCGTACCGCGTCGCCGGCTACCCCATCGTGCCAGCGCTGTTCCTGATCGCGGTGGCCGGGTTCCTGCTGAATGCGCTTATCAGCGAGCCGGTGGCGACAGGTGCGACGTTCGCGATCATCCTGGCCGGGATTCCGGTGTACTACGTCACGTTCGGCCGGGGCGCGCGGACTCGGGCCTGAGCGCGGCCTCGCTGCGTGCGACGCTTGCCTCAGCGTTTCGGTCGGCGGCGAGCGCTGGCAGGCGCCGTTGTGGGATGCGAAGACGGCTGCCCTTCCTGGATGGCTCGCAGCCGGCCGATGACCTCTTCGTGAAGGACCCGCATGTGGCGACGGGTCTCCTCGTCGCCTTCACGAATCTCGCCGCGCAGCACCCCGCCCAGCACCTGGGCCTCCGCGCGGACAGCAGAAAACTCACCGCGCATCTCGATGCGGAGTTGCACAATCTGCGATTCGAGTCGATCCATCCGCGCGGGCAATTGTTCGAGAACCGACACCTGCTCCTCCAGCGTATCTACTCTTCCGGCAAGGCCTTGCTGTCTCATCGCGTCTCCTCCGGGCTGCAACCTGCGGCATACGGCCGCCGGTCTGCGCCGCGACCGGGTGCCAGCGGCATGCCAGCGCCGCGCGAGAACCCCGAAGAGACGACGACGGTAGCATCGTCGGCACGGGAGAACAACCGTCCGTCTATAATCGCCGGAGCCCTGTGACACCAGCACCCGGCACACGCCTCGGTCCCTTCGAGATCGTCTCCTCACTCGGTGAGGGAGGGCTTGTCCTCCGGAGCCCGGAAAGGACCTCACGGTGATCGGCCAACGGCTTGGCCCGTACGAGGTCCTGTCCGCGCTGGGCGAAGGCGGAATGGGCGCCGTCTATCGCGCGCGGGATACGAAACTGAATCGCGACGTCGCGATCAAAGTGCTGCTCCCGGCTGTCGCCAACGACTCCGAGCGCCTCGCCAGGTTCCAGCGGGAAGCGCAGGTGCTCGCGTCTCTCAACCATCCCCACATCGCTGCGATCTACGGGCTCGAAGCCTTTCGTAGCGGCGGGCCTTCAGACCCGCCGACGATGGCGCTCGTGCTCGAACTCGTCGAAGGTCCGACGCTCGCCGATCGGATCGCGGCGGGGCCCCTCCCGCTTGAGGAGGCACTCCCCATAGCGAAGCAGATTGCCGAAGCGCTCGAAGCCGCGCACGAACAGGGCATCATCCATCGCGACCTCAAGCCGGCGAACATCAAGGTGCGGCCCGACGGCACGGTGAAGGTGCTCGACTTCGGGTTGGCGAAGGCGATCGAACAGTCAGGTGGGTCGGGAGGGTCAGGAAGGTCGGGTGGGGCTGCGGCCGTCGACCAACCTGACCGACCCGACGTGACCTCGCCCACGATCACGACACCCGCCATGACGGCAGCGGGGATGATTCTCGGGACAGCCGCCTACATGAGTCCCGAGCAGGCGTCGGGCAAGCTGGTCGACAAACGCAGCGACCTCTGGGCGTTCGGCGTGGTGCTGCTGGAGATGCTGACCGGCCGTCGCGTCTTCGAGGGCGAGACGGTTTCGCATGTGCTCGCGTCGGTATTGAAGGACGAGCCCGACTGGACGGCGCTGCCGGCGAACACGCCCGCGCCACTGCGGACGCTGCTGCGTCGTTGTCTGGAGAAGGATCGGAAGCGGCGGCTCGACTCGGCTGCCGATGCACGACTGGAGATCGACGACGCGCTGAGCGGCGGAACCTCCGCGGCGACAGAGACGCTGGGTGGTGCGGCGGCGCCGCGGTCATGGTGGCGACGACTTGTGCCCATCGCCGCGTCGGTGCTGGCGACGGCAGCCCTTGCAGGCGCGACTGCATGGATGCTCCGTCCCACGACACCCGCGCCTCCCGTCGTACGCTTCTCGCTCGCCCTGCCTGAGGGCCAGCGATTCCCGGCTGCCCCTCGCCGGTGGATCGCCGTCTCACCCGACGGGACCCAACTTGTCTACGGGACGAGCGATCGGGTCTTCCTGCGACCGCTCGGCGAGTTCGAGGCACACGCCATCGCTGGCACGCCTGGCGTGGGAAGCACGTTCTACGAACTCGCCTTCGCGCCAGACGGTCGGTCAGTCGCGTTCTTCAGCATTGCGGAGGGCGTCATCAAGCGTGTCGCCGTGGGCGGTGGCACACAGTCCACGATCTGCCAGGCGAGTTCGCCCAGCGGTCTGACGTGGGATGTGACCGGTATCGTGTTCGGGCAAGGGCCTCGCGGCATCTTTCGCTGCTCCGCGAACGGCGGCACGCCCGAGCAGCTCGCCACCGTGAACGACGGAGAGTTGGCGCAGGGGCCTCAGATACTGCCTGACGGGCGCACGCTGCTGTTCAGCGTCGCGAGGCTGGCCGACGGGTCCGCGCTCTGGGACAAGGCGCAGGTCGTTGCGCAGAACCTCGCAACCGGTGCCCGCAAGACGCTCATCACAGGCGGCAGCGACGCCCGCTATCTCGACACCGGACATCTCGTCTACGGGGTCGGCAGCGACATCTTTGGGGTCCGGTTCGATCCGGTGCGGCAGGAAGTCCTCGGGGAACGGGCGCCCGTGCTCAACGGCGTACGGCGAGCCACCGTCTCCGCCGTCGGTACCGCCCAGTTCAGTGTCTCCCGCACGGGCACCGTCGTCTACGTACCCGGTTCCGGCGGAGTAGCGATACCCCAGTTTGCGATCGGGCTGGCCGACCGTGCGGGTGCCGTGACGCAGCTCAACGTGCCGCCAGGTCCGTACGTCCACGTACGCGCATCGCGCGACGGCAAGCGCCTGGCGATCGGCCGTAACGACGGCACAGAGATGGCGGTGTTCATCTACGACCTGGATGGGACCAGCGCGCCGCGGCGGCTGACGTTCGAGGGTCACAACCAGTACCCGATCTGGTCGCCTGATGGCCAGCGTGTGGCGTTTCAGTCGGACCGGGAGGGCGACCTTGCGATATTCGCGCAGCGCGCCGATGGCACGGGTCCGGTCGAGCGTCTGACGAAGCCGGAGAAGGGCGAGGCGCACGTGCCCGAATCGTGGTCGTCGGACGGACGGTTCCTGGCGTTCTCCTCATTCACGGGACAGATGTACTCGCTGCGGACGCTGTCGTTCCCGGAAGGCACGGCGGCGCCGTTAGAGACCGTGCAGTCGGCGGAGCCCACGGGCGCGTTCTTCTCTCCCGATGCGCGGTGGATTGCCTACGCGTCAGCGCCAACCGAGAGCACGAATCCCGCCCTCAGAACCGACCGGGGTGTCTACGTGCAATCGCTGGCCACGGGCGCCCGCTATCAACTGCCCAAACAGGCACTCGACTTCCATCCGGTGTGGGATCCCAGGGGTACAGCAGTCTTCTAT
>JBKJQZ010000068.1:0-3341 GCA_046594835.1 Acidimicrobiales bacterium
CCATCGCGCCGAACGCCGGGGTTTTCCTCGACCGCACCTATCGGATGCATCCCGACATCACGGCGTTCATCTCCGAACAGGTCTACGAGGACCGCCTCGTCAGCGCCGAGCAATGCGCAGCCCAGGTGATCCTGGGCGATGATGAACTCGCCGGGACCGGCCTGCGGTTCCGACCCGTCACCCACGTTGGCAACGCGACGACGTCCGACGAAGAGATCGTCGAAGTCGTCGCCGTGTTCGATCGGCTGCTTGGGCGCGAGTGGGTGAACGCCGACGGGGTGACCGCGCCAGCCCGGCTTGATCAGATCCTCGTGGTCGCGCCCTACAACGCGCAGGTCAACGCGCTGATCCGTGCGTTGCCCGATGGTGCGCGGGTGGGAACGGTCGACAAGTTCCAAGGCCAGCAGGCGGCGGTGGTGATCGTTTCGATGACGGCATCGTCGGCGGCGAACATTCCGAGAGGGATGGAGTTCCTGTATTCGAGGAACCGGCTAAACGTTGCGGTGTCGCGAGCGAAGGCGTTGTCGGTGCTGGTGGCCAGTCCGCAGTTGCTGGCGGTCGAGTGCAAGACCGTCGAACAGATGAAGCTGGCCAACGTGTTGTGTCGCTACGTCGAGATGGCGGCTGACAATCGGCAGCCTGGCCGGTGAGCGATCCCGTCGTAGGGCTCTACGAGACGATCGTTACTGAAGCTCTCAAGGGGCAGCTCGACGTTTCCTCGTCCCGCCTGCCGTCATCAACTACCCCGCTCCGTTCCGCCGAGGCCAGCGACCGCATTTCGTGGCATCTCGGTCGGGTCGTCGAAAACGCGATCGCCGGCCTAAGCGACACGGAGCGCGTTGAAGTCGGCATTCGTGTCGCGCGTGAACTGATCGGGCGGCTCGACGAGCTGATTGGCATCGGCACCACATCGACTCCGATCGAGCCGGGAGCGGTCCTGCGCTCGGTGTTCGGGAAGCACCCGGATGGATCAACTGCGGTGATGGCTGAACCACTGGTGCCGCTGCTCGACACCACGTTGCTTACAAACGCGCCCGGGGAGCCGAGCCTGTGGGGTCAGTTGCGATCCGAGATCGAGTCGGCCGACGAGATCGACGTCGTGATGGCGTTCATTCGGCGAAGCGGGATCACGCCACTGCTTGACGGCCTGCGCCGCCACGCTGCATCAGGGCGCCGATTGCGGGTTCTCACCAC
The DNA here is from genome assembly GCA_046594835.1 of Acidimicrobiales bacterium. Lineage (GTDB taxonomy): Bacteria > Actinomycetota > Acidimicrobiia > Acidimicrobiales > JACCXE01 > JACCXE01. The sequence goes on from JBKJQZ010000068.1 coordinate 1,195, forward strand.
GACCTATACGGGATCAACGGAGCGTCGGGCGCTCGACGAACTCAAGGCGCTCGGAGCCGATATCCGAGTTTCGTACGACGTCACCGGAACGAGGCTTCACGCGAAGGCGTGGCTGTTTCATCGCGCGTCGGGGTTCTCGACCGCCTACGTGGGTTCGTCCAACCTCACGCAGTCGGCGCAGGTCACGGGTCTCGAATGGAACGTCCGACTCTCACAGGCGCGAAACCCCGATGTGCTGTCGAAGTTCGGCGCAATATTCGACAGCTACTGGGCGAACGGTGACTTCATCACCTACGAATCATCGGAGTTCGATCGCGAGCAAGTTCGGGCCGGGGGACAGGACCGCGGGCCCAACGTCATTCTCAGTCCGATCGAGTTGCGCCCGTTTCCGTTCCAAGAGCGGCTGCTTGAATTGATTTCGGTGTCGCGGGAACGCGGTCATCACGCAAACCTCCTCGTTGCCGCAACCGGGACCGGCAAGACCGTGATGGCGGCGCTCGACTACTGCGATCTTCGGCAGCATCTGCCTCGGGCTCGTCTCCTGTTTGTCGCGCACCGGGAGGAGATCCTCGATCAGAGTCTGGCGACCTTCCGATACGCGATGCGCGACGCGTCGTTCGGAGAAAAATGGGTTGGCGGTGCGCACCCGACCCGCTTCGAACACGTCTTCGCTTCGATCCAAAGCCTCACCGCGAGCGATCTCGCAGACCTGCCCTCCGATCACTTCGACGTCGTGATTGTTGATGAGTTCCACCATGCTGCTGCAGCGTCATACGAGCGACTCCTCAACCACGTGGAGCCTGTCGAGATGCTCGGACTTACCGCGACACCAGAGCGCAGCGACGGACTGTCGATCCTCCACTGGTTCGGCGATCGCATCGCGGCGGAGTTGCGCCTATGGGACGCAATCGATCAGCAACATCTTGTGCCGTTCCTCTATTACGGCATTCACGACGGCGTTGACCTTCGCCAGATTCCGTGGCGACGAGGCACGGGTTATGACCAGGCGGCGCTTTCGGCCGCCTACACGAGCACGGATGCGTGGGCACGGCTTGTCGTGCAACAGGTGGCCACGCACGCTGACCCCGCAACAATGAAGTGCCTGGGCTTCTGTGTCACCGTCGAACACGCCCGCTTCATGGCTGACCACTTCAATCGCCACGGAATTTCCTCGGTCGCGGTGTGGGGCGACAGCCCACGATCTGAGCGCGAGCAAGCGCTTCGCGATCTACGCGATGGGGTCGTGCGCTGCGTCTTCTCCGTTGATCTGTTCAACGAAGGTATCGACGTGCCGGCCGTAGACACCGTCCTGATGCTGCGGCCGACCGAGAGCCCGACGCTGTTCCTTCAACAACTCGGCCGCGGACTTCGGAAGTCTTCTGCGAAAGCGCAGTGCATCGTGCTCGATTTCGTAGGCACGCATCGCAAGGAGTTCCGCTTCGACCGGCGTTTTCGCGCACTACTTGGCGGCACGCGCCGAGAAGTCGAAGCGGCGGTTGAAAAAGAGTTTCCGTATCTTCCCGCGGGTTGCAGCATGCAGCTCGACCGCAAGGCAAGCGAGATCGTCTTGCGGAGCCTGCGCGAGGCAATACCGACCCGGTGGCCGGCCAAAGTTGATGAGCTTCGGTCACTGGAACGTGCCCGGCCCGGGCTCGACTTGGCGAGCTTTCTTCATGAGTCGGGTCTCGAGCTCACCGAGATATACGAGGGAAACCGCTCATGGTCTGACCTTCGCGAGGCGGCTGGTCTCGACGTCGCGGCACCCGGACCCGAGGAGGTGCCTCTCCGACGGGCTATTGGCCGGCTGCTTCATATAGACGACAGCCAGCGGATCGCTGCGTACAGGACATTCCTGACTGAGGAGCAAGCGCCGCAAGTTGCGTTGTTGGACGAGCTAGAGCGTCGCCTCCTTCGAATGCTGGTCGCGCAGGCGGCAGATCGCGCTGTAGGCAAAGACTCGTCGCTACAAGACGCGGCTGACCTTTTATGGCGCCACCCGCAGGTGCGCGCCGAGCTTCGCGACGTGTTCGCAGTGCTCGACGATCGGATCGATCATCTGCACACCCCGCTCGATCAGCTCGCAACGGTTCCCCTGCAAGTGCACGCGCGATATTCGCGTCTGGAGATCCTCGCGGCGGCCGGAATCG
>JBKJQZ010000012.1:0-2626 GCA_046594835.1 Acidimicrobiales bacterium
GCGCTGGGCGGCGTCCCCACGGTGCTGCGCAGCGACAATCTGTCAGCGGCGACGCACGAGCTGAAGGCCAGCGGAGGACGCGCGCTGACGACGCGGTTCGGTGCGGTCCTCGATCACTACGGCCTGCGCTCGACGCGGATCACCCCCGGCCGGGCGCACGAAAACGGCGTGGCCGAGCAGGCCCATCGCCGACTCAAGGCGCTTGTCGCGCAGGCGTTGCTCGTGCGCGGCCATGCCGCCTTCGACGACGTCGCCGCCTACGAGGCGTTCGTCCAGGACGTCGTGGAGTACTGGCGCAATCGGCCGGCGACCGCGCGGATCACCGAGGAGCGGCTCGCCCTGCGGGCCCTGCCGTCCGCCGCGATTCCCAGCTACACGACGTATTACCCCGTGGTGCGGCGGTGGAGCACGATTCGCGTCGCCCATCGTACGTACTCGGTGCCCGCCCAGTTGATGGGCCACACCGTCGAGGCGCGCGTGCACGCCAATCTCGTCGAGGTGCGCTACCGCGACCAGGTCGTCCAGACCATGCCGCGCCTGCGCAAGGAGGACGCGCACCGCATCGACTATCGCCATGTGATCGGGTGGTTGGTCCGTAAGCCCGGCGCGTTTGCGCGGTATCGGTATCGCGAGGACTTATATCCGTCGGTCCTGTTCCGGCGCGCCTACGACGCGCTGGTCCGCACCCACGGGGAGCGCGCCGACATCGAGTACCTGCGGATCCTGCAGTTGGCGGCGACCGCGGGCGAGGCGCGCGTCGCGACGGTGCTTGCGGCCGTGGTTGATCAAGTGGGCAGCTTCGACTACGTCACCGTGCAAGCGCAGGTCGCGCCGCCGGTGCTGACGGTGCCCGTGATTCATATTCCGGCGCCGGACCTCACCGTGTACGACGCGCTCCGCGCCGGAGCGGCGGCATGAGCCGCACGGCCACACGGCCCACCGTCGGCGATCAGATCACGACGTTGCTCACCGGCTTCGCGCTCACCACCGCCGCACGCGAGATGGTCTCCCGCTTCGTCGCAGCCGAGCAGCAACCCGTGCTGCCCCTCCTGCTGGAGGTGCTGGAGTTGGAAGCGCACGAGCGCCACGAGCGGCGGATCACGCGCCTGCGGCGCGCCTCGCAGCTCCCGCCCGGTAAGACGTTCGCCACCCTGGATGAGGGCCGCTTACCGCCTGCCTTAGTGCGGCGACTGCACGAGCTCGCCGAGGGGGACTTTCTCGACGACGCGACCAATGTCCTGGCGTTCGGCCTGCCCGGCGTGGGCAAGAGCCACGCAATGTGCGCCGTCGGCCACGCGCTCGTCGAGCGCGGCCACGCCGTGCTCTTCATGCCGACCTACAGCCTGGTGCAGGATCTGTTGGCGGCGAAGCGCAATCTCGAGTTGCCGCGCGCGTTGCGCAAACTGGATCACTTCGCCCTCTTGATCCTCGACGACGTGGGCTACATCCAGCAAAGCCCCGAGGAAGCCGAGATTCTCTTTACGCTGCTCGCGGAGCGCTACGAGCGGCGCTCCGTCATCATCACCAGCAATCTGATCTTCTCGCACTGGGATCGGATCTTTCGCGACCAGATGGCCACGGCCGCGGCGATCGACCGCTTGGTGCATCACTCCGTGCTGCTGGAATTCGATGTGCCCAGCTTCCGCACGGAGCACGCGACGCGTCGGAGTAAATCGACCTCCCGGAAGGCCGCGGACTCGACCTCGTGACCACACGCTCGCTCGCATGATCGGGGTCCCCAGGCAGAGAGTCCCCGCGCTTCGGCGGGCGCCTTCGCGCCTGCCGGCGCTCCGACGCTGCGCGACAACCACGGCCACCGACCGGCCGACGACAACCACGGAGCGATGCCAGGTGGTGGGCATCACTCCTTTGCTGGTCTCAGACCGGCAGAAATAGTTGTCGGCACCGGCAAAAGTAGTTGACGTCGCGCACCCGTGCTGCCGAAGCAACTGGACGGTCCTGCGGAGGTGGTCTGGCAAGTCCTCGCCATCGGCATTCAACAGGGCGATCACCCGCCGGTCGACGGCCTCTGGACTCGTCCCGCTCTGCCGCAGCGCAGCCAGCGCCGTTCCGAGGCTCTGCCGAAACTCACCAGTCGCGTGCGCCGCCGCGCCCTTTGGATGCGTGCCGAAGAGACCAGCAATGAGATAGCACCGCGCCACGTCAGCGTCTGACGCCTTGGCGGCGATCAGCGGGAGCAGTCGTCGGTCGGACTCGGGTACCTCTCCGGCCCGTCGCCCAAGCACCCGCCGACAGGCGGCCAGGGCGGCGCGGTCGCCGCGGGCCTGCCAGTGAAGCAACCCTGTCACGAATCGCTCATCCGTACTTTCCAATCCGCCCATCACGATGCCCTCCCGGTCGGTTCTGCGACTGCCGGCGCCGGCAGCAGGTCGGCGACCATGCGCCGGAGTGTCCGCTCACTAATCGCCGCGGCCTTCAGACCCTGCGCGCGCGTCCCCAGCCGCGTCAGCAGCACCTGCCCCGCCTGCTCGACGGCCTCGCGCAGGGCCGCGACCCACGCGGCCCACGCTTGCTCGGGGTCGCCGGTGCCCAACGCCCCTGCGAAGGCATCGAAGTGCGGCGCCAGGGCCGACCAAAACACCGTGCCCGTCGCGTACTCCTGCAC
>JBKJQZ010000087.1:0-8906 GCA_046594835.1 Acidimicrobiales bacterium
GTCGACGACCTGCCCCTGGCCCGACGCCTTCGCTTCAAGCAGCGCGCAGACCACTCCGAAGGCGAGGAACATGGCGCCACCGCCGAAGTCGCCGACGAGATTGAGGGGCGCGACCGGCGGACCACCGGCCTTGCCGATCGGGTGCAGCGCTCCGGCAAGCGAGATGTAGTTGATGTCGTGGCCGGCCGCGTTGGCGTACGGGCCGTCCTGGCCCCAACCCGTCATGCGTCCGTAGACCAGCTTCGGGTTACGGGCGAGGCACTCGTCGGGGCCGAGGCCGAGGCGCTCAGTGACGCCGGGTCGGAAGCCCTCGATGAGCACGTCCGCGCCCTCGATCAGGCGCAGGATCGTTTCCACGCCGTCGGGGTTCTTGAGGTCGACGCCGATCGACTTGCGACCGCGCTGGAGCGGGTCAAATGGCGGGTGCGCCGGGTCACCGCCCGACACGTTGGAGCTGCGGTCGACGCGAATCACTTCAGCGCCCATGTCCGAAAGCAGCATGCAGGCGAAGGGTCCAGGACCAATACCGGCGAGTTCTATTACGCGGACACCCGTGAGCGGTCCAGTGGCCATGACGGCTCCCCCGTTGTGGTGGTCTTATGAAGAAATCGCACGTTAGCGTCGGGCTGTGACTGTCTACGGAGTGCACACGGGCCTGCAACACACGAGCGTCGATGAACTCGTCGAGCTTTGGCATCGCATCGAGACCGCCGGCTTCGGCTGGATCTCAGTGTGGGATCACTTTTACGCCGCCGACCTCACCGGTGATCCCACCTGCCTCGAAGCGGTATCCATGCACGCGCTCCTCGCGGCCGAAACCGAACGCGTCACGGTCGGCTGCCTCGTCTACTGCGCGGGGTATCGCCACCCCGCCGTCCTGGCGAAGGCGATCACCACGATCGACCTCATCTCGGGGGGTCGTGCTGCGATGGGCATTGGCGCGGGCTGGAGCCAGGTCGAGTACGACGCCTACGGCATTCCGTTCCCGTCAGCAGGCGTCCGCCTCACCATGATGGACGAAGCGGCCGCCGTGTTGCGCGGAATGTTCCGCAACGACAAGACCACCTTCGCGGGCGAGCACTTCCAGCTCACCGACGCGCAGAACGTGCCGCGGCCGATCAACCCGGCGCTGCCCCTCTGGATCGGCGGCGGCGGCGAGCGCAAGACATTGCGCAGCGTGGCGAAATACGCCGACGGTTGGAACGTGCCGTTCATCTCACCCGAACAGTTCAAGGCCAAGCGCGCCGTCCTCGCCGAGCACTGTGAGCAGGTCGGGCGCGATATGCGCGACATCAAGTGCGCCGCGAACGTCGGCCTCTCGAACAACGAGGAAGACTTCGAGAAGCAATTCGGTCTGCTGCGAATGGGTGTGCGCCCCGGTGTGATGATGGGCTCAGACCAGGAGGTGCTTGACCGCATCGGCGAATACGTCGACGCCGGCGCCGACCAGATCAACATCGCGGTTCGTTCACCGTGGGATCCCGAAGCGCTCGAGCGCTTTGCCGCTCTGGCGGGGCTGTCCTGACGGACGCGGCACGCGACCCCCTGACCGGTCGCGAAGTCCGAATCGTCGGTCATCGTCAGGCCCGACCAAACCTGCCCGCCACGGGCTGCCCGTTCTGCCCCGGTGGGCTCGAAGCACCCGATCCCTACGACACAGCTTGGTTCGTCAACCGCTGGCCACCCCTGCCTGATGCGCGCGCGGAGGTGCTGCTGTACGCGTCCGGACACGACGCGTCGCTCGGCACGCTTACCGACGCGCAGGCGCGCGCCGTAGTTGAGCTGTGGTGTGCGCGCAGCGCCGCACTCGGCGGTCGTGACGACGTGGCCTACGTGCTGGTGTTCGAGAACCGCGGGCGCGAGGTGGGCGCGACGATCGATCACCCGCACGGACAGGTGTACGCGTACGACTTCGTTCCCCCGGCTGCGCGAATCGAGCTCGAGGGCGCGACTTGCGCGTTGTGCGACTCGGCCGAATCCAGGCTCCAGGTGATCGAGGACGGGTCCTGGACCGCTCGCGTCCCCACCCTTGCGGCGTGGCCGTATGAATTGCTGTTGTCGACGCGCGAGCACGTGGGCGACCTTCCGTCGCTTGGTTCGCAGGCGCGGGACGACCTCGGTCGGGTGTTGCGCCGCAGCGTCGCTGCGCTCGACGCGCACTTCGGCGCACCCGCGCCCTACATGTTGTGGGTGCACCAGCGCCCCACAGATGGCGCGACGTGGCCCCACGCGCACGTGCACGTCCACCTCGCACCGATATGGCGTTCCGTGGGCACGCCGCGCTTTGTTGCGGCGGCGGAGGTAGGAAGCGCCGTGTACTTCAACCCGGTCGACCCGATTGATGCCGCAGCGGCGCTGCGTGCGGTGCTGCAGCCATGAGCGTCGCGATCGCGCCCGGACGCGTGAACATCATCGGGGACCACACGGACTACGTCGGCGGTCTTGCACTCCCGTGCGCCATCGACCTCGCCGTTACTGCCGTGTTCGAAGCAGCCGACGACGTCCGCCTCAGGTCCGACGCCACCGCCGAGGCGGCTGAGTTCGCTCTGCCACCAGCGGGCGAGGCCGATGACGCGACTACCTGGACCCGACTCGTGCAGGCGGTGGCACGCGAACTGCCCGCCGCGCGTGGCGCCCACGGACGGCTCACCACGACCCTGCCCATAGGCGCGGGGCTGTCCTCGTCTGCGGCGTGCACGATCGCGGTGGCGCTCACGCTTGGATTCGACGGTGAACCACGCGAGCTCGTGTTGCTCGCGCAGCGGGCTGAGCAACGTGCGACCGGGGTGCCCTGCGGGGTGCTCGACCAACTCGCGATCGTGTATGGCGAGGCCGGCCGCGTCTGCGTTGCAAACGCGGCCACGGTCTCGGCCACGACGATTCCGTTCCCGGCGGGCGTGCGGCTTCTCGTAGTTCCGAGTGGACAGCACCGAGCGCTCAGCGACACGCCTTACGCCGAGCGACGGGCCGAGGCGGAGCGAGCAATGACCGAAGTTGGGGGCATCGACATTGCGACGATGGCAGACGCGCTGCGGGTTGTTGACCCGGTGCTTCGTCGGCGCGCTCGCCACGTCATCAGCGAAAACGCGCGCGTTGTCGCGTGTGCGGATGCGTTCGCCACCGGTGACGCCCGCCAGGCTGGCGCACTGATGCTTGAGAGCCACGCGAGCTTGCACAAAGACGCCGAGGTATCGACCAAGGATCTCAACCAACTCGTCGACGCGCTATCCACGCGCAAAGGCGTGTTTGGCGCTCGGCTTACCGGCGCCGGCTTTGGCGGGAGCGTGGTCGCACTTGTAGACGAGGCCGCAGCAGCCTCCCTGGCCGAAACCTTTGGCGGACGCGTGGTCCTCCCCTCCGCCGGGGCGCGTCTGGTTACGTGAGTGAGCTTGGCCGCAGCAGCCGGACGGTTACCGCGTTGTTGTGATCGGGCACGATGACGAGGTCATCGTCGCCGTCAGCGTCGACGTCAGCCGCGGCGAGGTTTGTACCCGTGGGCAGGTTGCCGAACGGCGTCGGGTTCGGGTTCACGATGCGGATGAAGCCATCGTTGCTCACCTGCGCGATCAACATTTCGCTATCGGACCCGCGCGCAATCGCGATGTCGTCGACGGTGTCAAAGTCGAAGTCGCCTGAGGCCACCCGGTACCCGTTGGGGTCTTCGGTGGTGAAGGCAAAGAACTGGCGCAAGAGCTGGCCCGTCCCGCTGGTAATACGTATGTGCGAGCCGCCCGCGCTGGCGGGAGCGGTGATGACCTCTTCCTTAACCGGAGCATCGGAGTCCTCGGGAATCACGTTGCCCGCGCCGACCACGACGCCGCCGGGATACGAGCCGTACGCGAACCAGCCGGCGAACTCCGTGGCGTTGCCGTTCGCGAACTTCCACACGCGTACGTGGGGGCCGCCGCCGGGGCCGGCGCCGGTGATGATTTCGTCCTTGCCGTCGCCATCGACGTCGCCGGTACTCACCCACACACCGCCCGTGAAGTTGGGGATGTAGGCAAAGAAGCCACCGAGCTCGGTTGCGGTGAGGTCGTTATTGAGGTGCCACACCTTGACGTGGGGGCCGCCGCCGGAACCGGCTGCGGTAATGATCTCGTCCCCGTTCGCGGGGTTGCCGTCGACGTCACCGATCGCCACGTGGACGCCGCCGGTAAAGCTCGGTGCGTAGGCGAACCAGCCGGCGCCGAGTTCTTGCAGGTTGCCGCTCGCCGGGTTCACGCGGTAGGGCTTCACGTGCGGGCCGCCGCCGGCGTTCACGCCGACAACGAACTCGGTGCCGTTAGCGGGCACCGCATCGAGGCTGCCGGCGGCAACAAACGCCCCACCGTTGAAGTTTTCGAACGCGGTGACGCCAGGCCCAAAGTTCTTGGCCTGCTGACCCTGGGTTACGACGAAGCACGCCGTGCAGGTGCCGGCTTTGCCGTCAGTGTTGGTGACGACCACGTCGCGGCTACCGAGACGCGCCGTGTCACTTGTTGCGATAGTGATGTCTGCGCTCGTGTTGCTGAGCCGCTTGGTGTCCTTGATCGTTACGCCGCCGGGATCGGGGATCGTGACCGCCATGCCGGGCGCGAACTGCGTGCCGGTGAGGCGCAGTACCTCAAAAGTGTCGTTCTGCGTTACGAAGTCGGGGCTCGACGAGGCAACGGTCGGATTACCAACCGCCACCGTGAACGCGGCCGCCTTGGTTGCAGTGCCGCCGTCGAAGTTGGTGACCCGCACGTCCCACACGCCGGGTGCCGCGTTGGTGAGGTCGAAGGTGCCGGTGATCCTCGCGGCGCTTTCGCGGTTGACCAGGATCATGTTGATCGGGTTCTGCCCAGTCCGCTCAAGTGTGACGCTGGGGTTGGCGGCAAACTTGTCGCCGTTGACTGTCACGTCGACTTGGCCTCCACCGTTGCCGCTCGTGGGTGAGACCGTGCTGATGGTCGGCTGCTCGCCCACCGTGAAGCAACCGGTGCAGTTCTTGGTGGAGCCGCCTTGGGTGACCAAGATGTCTCGCGCCCCGGGCGCGGCACTGGATGCAACCTGCACACCCGCAGTGAGACGGGCCGGTGAGTCGACGGTGACCGATCCGACCGTGACTCCCGAGCCGGACACGGTGACACTCGGAGTACCGGTGAAGCCTGAGCCGTTGATCTGGAACGAGCCGGTGAAGCCCTGCGGGCGTCCTGCGGGCGTTGCGTTCGTGACGTTGAAGTCCGAGCGCACGTCGAGTGCGTTGGCGGCGACCGCCGACGCGTTGTCGGGGTTGGTGACCGTGAGGCTCCGTGCGCCGGGCGCCGCATTTGTGGCAACGGACAGGGCGAGAGTGAGTTGGGTCGCAGAGTCGCGTGTGACCGCGATGGTTATACCCGTCGGGTTGCTCACCGTTACGGCCGGAACCGGCGCGCCGAAGTTGGTGCCCGTCACCCTCACTGCAACCTTGTCCGCGCCGAGCCCAATGAGTGACGGCGTGACCGAACTAATGGTCGGTGTTCCGGCGGACTGCGGCGCCTGGTTCACCCAAAGTGCGCTCGTATTCGACGAGGACTGCCCGTCTGCGTTGCGCAGCACAAGCGTGCGCGGCCCAGTGGCGCCCGGTGACGCCGCAGCGCGAAGCGTGATCTCGGCCTGGGTCTTGCTCGTGATGTGCGCAGCCTGCGATTGCGTGACGCCACCGTCGGACACGGTGGCGGTGAGGCCGCGCGCGAAGTTGTCGCCTGTCAGCGTGAACTGAATTTCCTGACCAGAGTTGATCTGCGCCGGGTTAATCGTTGCCAACGTGGGCTTGCCGCCCGCGATCTCAAGGCCGGTCGTGACGCCGTCACCGAAGACAGCCGTGTTGCCATCGGGGTTCACGACCGTGACCTTCCAGCGCCCCGCCGGCTGGTTGAGAGTGCTGACGGTGGCGGTCAGGCTCGAGGCCATGCCGTTTTGTGCTGTGCCCGGAGTGACCTGCACGTTGGTGCCATTGAGCGTGACCGCCTCGGCTGCACCAAATCCGTAGTTCTTGCGCTCGATCTTAACGGCCGCGCCCGCTTTGAACGCGTGACCGTCAACCCTGAACGAACCCGAGTTCGCTCCGTTGGAGAGGGTGCCTTGGACACCCGCCGCGCCGGTCGCATCCGGGCCGATGGTGAGGCATTTCGCGCACGTCGAGGACGAGTTGAGGACGCCCTGGGTCACCGTGACGTCGCGCGCGGTGTTCGGCGCGTCGGCCGCAACGGTGATGTTGAGGTCGATCTCGGTCGCGCTGACCGTAGTGGGCCCCCCCACGATCGTGATGCCCGTGTTGGGTGTGAACGCCACAGTCGCGTTGCCCGATGTGAAGTCACCGGCGAGGACGAGTTTCTGGTTGGTTTTCCCCGGATACACCTGGCTCGGCGAGACCGAAGTAAGTGTCGGACTGAGCAGCGCGGCTTCAGCGGGCTGGAAGGTCCCCATAAGGCCAGCCATAAGGAGGACAACGGCGATGAGCGCGCCCCACGAGACCACAGGGCGTTGACGGCGATTCATGGGGCGCGAGAGTACCGGTCCGCCGCTCCAGTTCTCCGACAGCTACGCGCTCGGGCTACATACGATCGAGCAGCTTCGCCTTCTTGTCCTGAAATTCCGCGTCGGAAATAACGCCGCGTTGGCGCAATCCATCGAGTTGCTCGATTTGGTCGGGCACCGACGGCGCGGCGGACCCACCCCGCAGCGCCGACGTCTGCGCTCCCTCCATCGTGCGATGAATGGTGTTTTGCACACCGAAGGGGTCGGCGACGTTTGAGAACTTCTCCTGGCCGCGCTCGCCACCGGATTCGACCATGAGGTCACCGGATCCGATCATTCGCTCGAAGATCGACTGATGACATGCCAGGTCGTTGATGCGCTCGATCGGGATCTCCCGGGTCTGGCGACTGAACACGCCCGAGCGCGTGACGAGGCGGTCCGACGTAAGCACGAAGTCGGTTGTGAACCAGCGTAGGTAGACCCACCCCAGGTTCAGTGTCGTGCCGACGATCAACGCGATACCGATGTAGTTGACCGCCGTGTTGTTGTCGAACTTCACCGCCGCGACGACTGCGACGACGATGGCGAGCACGAGCCGCGCCCCCGCGGGCACGAAACTCCACCAGTGCGGGTGCGTGTCGATGACGATCGACTCGCTCTCGTTCAACAGCTTGTCGGGGAAGGCCATAGCCGGACGCTACCTACCGATAAACCCTCCGGCGAAACACGGCTTCGCGTCCGCTCACCCGATCGAGGAACAGCAGCCCATCAAGGTGATCGAGCTCGTGCTGCACCGCACGCGCCTCGAAGCCGACAAACTCGTCGTGGAACCGATCACCGTTCTCGTTCTGCCACGCCAGGCTCAGCGAGGTCGCGCGTGCGACGTCACCCGTGAAGTCGGGCACGCTCATGCAGCCCTCGCGCGCCACATCCGTGTCGCCGCGCGCCTCGACCACTGGGTTGACCAACACGAGCTCGCCGTGATTGTCGAGTGCCTTCTTGTGACCGCGTAGATCAATCACCGCAACCCGCTGACTCACGCCGATCTGGGGCGCCGCCAACCCCACGCAGCCGGGCGACGCGCGCATCGTGTCGAGAAGATCCGCGCTGAGCGCGCGCAGGGCGTCATCGAACTCGGTGATGAAGGGCGTCGGGACGCCGAGCACGGAGGCAGGAAGTCCGACGACCGGACGAACGGCCACGGGTCTAGAGGATGTCGGCGTCGGACGAGAAGGCGTTACCAGTCACGCCGAGCTCGGCGCACACCTCGTCGAGGCGAGCGGTGAGTTCGTCGCCGTCGACCCCGGGCGGCAACGTGACGTCGAGGATCATCACGTAGGCAGGCCCGCCATCACCCGGCACAACGCGCGTGTTGAGGTCAACGACGTTGACCGCCAGCGACGCGAGTAACGACGCGATCCCATGCACGATGCCCGGGTGGTCTGCGCCGTGCACGCTGACGGTCCACAACTCACCGGCGGCCGGGGCCGCAACCGCGGCGTCCACTGGCCGCACCATCGTCACCAGATGGAGTTCGCCGGCCACGGGAGCGAGCGCGTCCTCAAGGCCCGCAGCTTCGAGATCGACCGGGCCACTGACGACCAGCATCATGCTGAAGTGGCCACCGAGGATGGCCATGGCCGTGTCTTCGATGTTGCAGGAGCGCTGCACCAACACATCGGTGACCGCCGCAACGATGCCGGGACGGTCTGCGCCGATCGCAGCGATCGAGAAACGAGACACGTCTTAGGCCCAACCAAGTTCATGCAGGCGTTGGTCGCTGAGGCCGAAATGATGGCCGACCTCGTGGATCACCGTGACGCGCACTGCGTCGACCACCTCGTCATCGGTCGCGCAGATCGAGCAGATCGAACGGCGAAAGATCGTGATGCGGTCGGGCATGACCATGCCGCCGCCCATCGAGCCTTCGCCGTAGTGCGAGCGGTTGGTCAGCGGCACACCTTCGTAGAGCCCCAGCAGCCGACCGGGTGGAGCGAAGTCATCGACGAGCACCACGACGTTGTCCATGTGTTGCGCGATTTCCTCGGGGATCGAGTCGAGGGCGGCGGCCACGAGAGCGGCGAAGCGGGCGGGGGAAACGTCGGCGGTCACGCTGCGACTCATGCCAGCTTCGACGCGATTGACGCGCTGTTGCGCAGCACGGCGCCGTCGGCGCCTGCGGTGCTGTAGCGAGCGGTCGGGTTAGCAGACGCTTCCGCAACCATGTCGGCGAGCAGCGTCGCGAACGACACCGACGGCTCGATCCAGAGGTGCCAGGACAGCGAACCGGGGATCGTGTTGATCTCATTCATGAACAACTCGCCGCCGTCGAGCAGGAAGTCGATGCGGGCCACACCGCGCACTCCAGCGATCTGCGCGACCGTGGCCGCCGCGTCGCGCAGGCGCGCTTCGACGTCGGCGTCGAT
>JBKJQZ010000035.1:0-7959 GCA_046594835.1 Acidimicrobiales bacterium
GGAACTTGAAGGTAGGGAGCGCGGCGCGGATTCGTAGGTCGTCGGTGATCTCGCCGTCCTGTAGCGGGACGTTGAAGTCGCACCGGACGGCACGTGCTTGTCCGGTGCGACTTCAACGTCCCGCTACAGGACGGCGAGATCACCGACGACCTGCGAATCCGCGCCGCGCTCCCCACCTTCAAGTTCCTGCTCGACCACGGGGCGCGAGTAACCGCGTGCACGCATTTCGGCCGACCGAAGGGCCTGCCCGATCCGAAGTACTCGGTCGAAGCGGTGCGCAAGCGCCTCGCCGAGTTGGCGCCCGAAGTGAAGCTGCTCGAGAACCTTCGGTTCGACCCGGGTGAAGAAACCAACGATCCGCACTTCGTCGACAAACTGATCGACGGCGTCGACGCGTTCGTGAACGACGCGTTCGGGGCATCGCACCGCGCCCACGCCAGCATCGTGGGCCCGCCCCGGTTCCTGCCGAGCGCGGCCGGTCGCCTGCTGGCCAAGGAAGTCGACGTGCTCGGGGGCCTGCTCGACAAACCGGCCAAGCCGTTCGTCGCGATCCTCGGTGGCTCCAAGGTCTCGGACAAGCTCGGTGTAATCAACGCACTGCTCGAGAAGGCCGACACGCTGCTCATCGGCGGCGGCATGTGCTTCACCTTTCTCGCAGCGCAGGGCCACAACATCGGCGACTCGCTGCTCCAGGAAGACCAGATCGAGAACTGCAAACAGCTCCTGGCGAGCAGCGTGAAAATAGTGCTGCCCGAAGACGTCGTTGCGCTCGGCCCCGACGGCGAAGTTCGCACCGGCGGCGTCAACCTGCCCAAGGGTTGGAAGGGCCTCGACATCGGCCCGTACTCCGGCGCGGTGTTCGCCGACGTGGTCGCCACCGCCCGGACCGTCTTGTGGAACGGGCCGATGGGCGTGTTCGAAGACCCGCGCTTCGAGTCCGGCACCAAGGCCGTGGCCCAAGCGTGCGCAGACGCCGACCGCGCTTTTACCGTGATCGGCGGGGGCGACAGCGCCGCGGCCGTGGCCCAGTTCAAGCTCGACAAGTACTTCGACCACATCTCGACCGGAGGCGGCGCCTCCCTCGAACTCATCGAGCAGGGCGACCTTCCGGGTCTTAAAGCCCTGCGTAACGGAGTGCATTCCCATGCCTGAAAAACGGAAGCCGCTCATCAGCGGCAACTGGAAGATGCACCACGATCACCTCGAGGCGATCCGCGTCCTGCAAAAGCTCGCCTTCCGCCTCGACAACGAGGTGTACAAGAACGTCGACGTGTCGGTCCACCCGCCCTTCACCGACCTCCGGGCGTTACAGACGCTCATTGATGTCGACGGGTTGAGCATCCTGCTCGGCGCACAGCACTGCCACTGGGAAGACAAGGGCGCGTTCACCGGCGAAGTGAGTCCGCAGTTCCTGGCCAAGCTCGGCGTACAACTCGTGATCTGCGGACACTCGGAGCGCCGGGCGATTTTTGGTGAGACCGACGAGATGGTGAACCGCAAGGTGCTCAGCATTCTCAAGCACGGCATGACGCCGATCATGTGTTGCGGCGAAACCCTCGACGAGCGCGAAGCGGGCGAGGCCGAAGCGAAGGTATCGGGCCAGGTCAGGGCCGGTCTGTCGGGCGTGAACCCGGCCGACGTGGGTCGCCTGGTCGTCGCCTACGAGCCGATCTGGGCCATCGGTACCGGCAAGACCGCCACGGCCCAAGACGCACAGGCCATGTGCCAAGTGGTCCGGACGACCGTGGCCGAAGTTGCCGGCGTGGAGGCGGCCGCGGGCGTGCGCGTGCAGTACGGCGGCTCGGTCAAAGCGGCCAACATCGCCGAACTGATGGCGTGTCCCGACATCGACGGCGCACTGGTGGGCGGCGCCAGCCTCGACGCCGATGACTTCGCCGCCATCGCCAGCTACTAAAGTTGGCGCCCGTGGGTATCGGACTTCTTGCAACAGTTAACGCCTTGACGTGGGGAATCATCGGCCTGCACCTCATCGTGTCGTTTGCGCTCATCGTGCTCGTGCTGCTGCATAGCGGGCGTGGCGGTGGCCTTTCTGACATGTTCGGTGGCATGGGCTCAGTGGCGGCCGGTTCAACCGTCGTTGAGCGCAACCTCGACCGCATCACAATCGCCGCGGCTCTCGCGTTCGGCTTTACGACGTTGATCCTTGCCCTTCGGATGCAGTAACCGCCGCGCCCTCATGGGCGCGGTCGCGGCGCTTGTGTTCCTGGCCGCATGTAAGAGCGACACCGAAAAGCCCGTCGCCGGCGCTCCACGTTCCACCGCAGTAGTGGCAACGGGCGTCGTGCGTATCGGTGTGTGGCAGCCCGCTGACCCCGTCAACAGCTCCTACGGCGCCGCCGCAACCCGCAGCCTGATCTACCCCCAACTGTTCCGGGCGACGCCCGACGGTAAGTGGGAGACCTCGATCGTCGAGCCGGGCTCCGATCGCACCCTCCCCAACGGACGTTCGGCTCGATTCCGGTTGCGCAAGACGGCGCGCTGGAGCGACGGGTCGCGGGTCAGCGTGCGCGACCTTCGTCGCACGCTTGACAAGCGATTCGTCACCGCGATTGACGCGCCGAACGCGCGCGGCGAGATCGTGGTCCACTTCACGCAGCGCCTCTTGGGCTGGCGACGTTTGTGGTCAGGGCTCGACGTGATCTTTCCGCCGACTGAAGGCGTCTACGGCGGGCCCTACAAGCTCGACCACGTGACCCCCGGACTCGAAACCGTCCTGGTGGCGAACCCGAGCTACTTCGCGCCGGCCCACATTCGTGAAGTGCGCTTCGTGCTCGTACCCCAGGCCGACGCCGCCATTCGGCTCATGGAACGCGGCGAGCTCGACGTGATCGCCCCGCCGGCCTTCACCGACCGCACGGCCCGGCTCGAACAGATAAAAGACGCGCGCATGCTCCGGGGCATCGCGGCGAGCGGTGGCCAAACCGTGGCCCTTGTGGCCAACCCGGCCCGACTGCCGCTGGGACAGCGCCAAGGTTTGCTCACCCTCACGGACCGCAAGCGCTTCGTCGACGTGGTGCTCCACGACGAAGCAACCTTCGACGGCCCGACCGCGACCGGCCTAGCCGTCACCCCGACCTCGACCGTGCCCGCGATCAACGTGCCGGCGGAGTCCGCGCCCGTGACTCTCTTCGTGCACGCCATGCAACGCCGGGGCCGTAAGACCGGTGTCACCTTCGAACTACGCCAGGACGAGTTCGATCAAGTCCTCGGCGCCTACGCAGCGAGCGACTTCGATTTCCTTGTGCGCATCCAACCGACCATCCCGGACCGCTGCTGGATCTGTGAAGCCGCGAGCGTGAACGAGAAGCTGGCCTCGGACGCCGAGGCGCACGTGGCCGGCGCGGCCGAACGGCTTGAGCGGCAACTCGCCAGCGACGCGCTCGTGCTCCCACTGTGGCGCGAGATACCGGTCGCGGCGGTGCGCGACGGGCTTGAGGGCGTGTCCGTAAACGGATTTAGCGCCGCCGGCCCCGCGTGGAATCTCGCGGATTGGCACTGGGATCCCTAGAAGTCGCCGAAAGTGGGTAAACACTTAACGAAATGCTGGGATTCATCCGACTGACCCAGGGAGGTTCGTAGTGAGACGATCAAGGCGAACGGCAGCAGCCGTCGCAGCGCTTCTATCCATCAGCATGATTGCCGCGGCGTGCGGCAGTAGCAGCGACGAGAAGAAATCCTCGACGGCAACGACTTCTGCCGCGGTGCCCAGGGGTGGCACGCTCGTCATAGGTGCCGAGCAGGAGCCCGACTGTGTCGACTTCATTGCGACCTGTAGCGGCTCGAGCTGGGGCGACTACATGGTCAAGGAGCAGACCCTTCCGAGCGCCATGATCTTCATCCGCGACTCATCGAACAACTACACGTACAAGCACAGCAACGTGCTGACGGGTGAGCCCACCCTCGAGACCAGCCCCGTGCAAACCGTCACGTACAAGATCAATCCCAAGGCGGTCTGGAGTGATGGCGAGCCCATCACCTCAAGCGACTTCAAGTACACGTGGGACCAGGTCGCCAACGGCACGGACGTGTACGACAAGACCGGCTACGACCTGATCGAAGGCGTGGACGATTCCGATCCTGCGACCGCGATCGTGACCTTCAAGCAGGGCAAGACGTATGCGGACTGGAAGGGCCTGTTCACTGCGAACTACGGCATCTACCCGAGCCACATACTCAAAGGCAAGGACCGTGACGCCGAGATGAAGGACGGCTACGAGTTCTCGGGTGGTCCGTGGATGATGGCGGGCGGCAAGGCCGGTTGGGTCAAGACAGACAACATCACCCTTGTGCCGAACCCGAAGTACTGGGGCGAGAAGCCCAAGCTCGACAAGGTGATCTTCAAGATCCAGGCCGACACGTCAGCCGAGTTCACCGCGTTCAAGTCGGGTCAGACCTCCATGATCTGGCCCCAGCCCCAGCCCGATGCCGTTGACCAGATCAACGCAGGCCTTCCCGGTGTCAGCAAGGACATCACGGCCAAGACCGGCAACTTCGAGGCGCTGTGGCTCAATAACGCAGTGTTCCCGTTCAACGACGTCAAGGTCCGTCAAGCGCTCGGTTACGCGATCGACCGCACCGCCATGGTGACGCGGCTGTTCGGTGGGTTGGGCGTAAAGACCCCGCTCAACGACCTCAACGGCACGATCGTCAACAAGTACACCGACACCGAGGCGTACTCGAAGTACAAGCTCAGCCTCACAAAGGTCGACGAACTGTTGACCGGCGCAGGTTGGGCCAAGGGCTCCGATGGCATTTACGCCAAGGGTGGTCAGAAGCTTTCGTTCAAGCTGCGCACGACCGCCGGCAACAAGCGTCGCGAGCTCACCGAGCAGATCCTTCAGCCCATGTTGAAGACCGCGGGCTTCGACATGCAGGTCGATAACCAAAAGGCCGGGGACTTGTTCGGAAAGTCGCTCCCGACGGGTGACTTCCAGGCCGCGATCTACGCGCAGGTCCTTACGTCGCTGCAGTCGAGCACGTGCAACCTGTTCTGCTCGAAGAACATGAGCCCGGTCGGCAAAACGGGTGGCAACAACTACACCCGCACGAGTATCCCGGCGCTTGACGAGCAGTTGCTCAAGACCGACGCCGAACTCGACGACGCCAAGCTGGTTGAGGCGGGCAAGGCCGCAAGCAAGATCTCGGCCGAGAACGTCATCAGCCTGCCGCTTGACCCGCTGCCCACGATCCTGTTGTGGAACTCGGACAAGATCGTCGGTCCGGTCGAAGACAACGCCCTTATGGGTCCGTTCTGGAACATGAATACGTGGGGTGTGCGGAGCTAGGTAAAGCAAGAATGAGTAGTCGGGGACCGAGGTGCTGACGTACTCGCTGAGGCGAGTTGCATACTCGGTCCCCGTTCTTCTCATTGCGTCGTTCCTGTTGTTCGCCTTCGTGCGAACGACCTTCGATCCGACCGCACGGCTCGCGGCATCCCGCGACCCAGAGGTTCGTATCCGAGAGCAGCACCGCCTCGGCCTCGACGATCCGCTCGTCACGCAGTACAACCGCTGGCTGGGCGGCGCGGTGCGCGGCGATTTCGGTCAGAGCGAGATCACGCGTGAAGAGGTAACGACCACGATTCGTCGCGGCATGGGCAACACGCTGCAGCTGATCCTGATCGGTGCGACCGTGTCGTGCGTGATTGCGCTCGGCATTGGCATCTACTCCGCAGTGCGTCAGTACTCGGTGCTGGATTACACCTTTACCGGCTTGTCCTACATCGGAGTCGCGATGCCGCCGTTCTGGTTCGGGCTCATCGCAATCCAGTTCTTCGCGGTGAGGCACCACTGGTTGCTTTCGCTCGGGTTGCACAGCGGTGATTCAACGAGCTTCGACTGGGATTACCTGCGTCATCTGCCGCTGCCGATCGCCACGTTGTGCGTGCAGATCGTGGCGTCGTGGAGCCGGTACGAACGAGCCTCGATGCTCGATGCCCTGAACGCGGATTACGTCCGCACGGCGCGGGCCAAGGGCTTGTCGCCCCGCCAGGTAGTGCTCAAGCATGCGCTGCGTAACGCGCTGATCCCGTTTGTCACCGTCGTGGCGCTCGACTTCGGAGCGCTCTTTGGCGGATTGATTATCACCGAGCAGATCTTTTCCATCGGTGGCATGGGTCGCGTCTTCTTCTCGGCCATCCAGCAGGGCGACGCCTACGTGCTCGAAGCGTGGATGCTCGTAGCCGCCGTAATCATCATTGGCTTCAACCTGATCGCCGACCTGCTCTACGGCGTGCTCGACCCACGAATCCGGCTGTCGTGAGCGTCGTCCCCAATGTTGAAGCGGCGTCGGTCGAGCCGCTCCCGCCCGAGTTTGAGCCTGTCGCGCGTTCGCAGTGGGAGTTGGTCCGGCGTCGCTTTTTGCGTCACCGCATCGCCGTAGCCGGTGTAGTCGTGCTTCTCATTCTCGTTGTGCTTTGCTTCGGGGCGCACTGGATCGCCCCGTATCCGCGTGGCAAGCAGGACCTTCTACTGGGGCCCACCGGCCCCGGCTCTAAACACTGGTTCGGTACCGACAACCTCGGCATAGATCAGCTGACGACGTTGCTCTACGCCGGGCAGGTGTCGCTGAAAATTGGGCTTGCCGTCGCGTTGATTTCCACCGTAATCGGCACGTTCGTTGGTGCCATCGCCGGCTACTTCGGCAAGGTGTCGGAACAGCTGCTCATGCGCGCCACGGATCTGTTCCTCGTGGTGCCCCAGATTGCAGTGCTCGCGATTGCGCTCAAGAAGTTTGGCCACACGGTGAACTGGATCATTATCGTGCTGGCCGCGTTGGGGTGGATGTACGTGGCGCGCATCGTGCGCGGCCAGGTGCTGTCGGTGAAGGAGAAGGAGTTCGTCGAAGCGGCGCGCGCGAGTGGGGCGTCGAGCAGTCGGATCATCGTGCGCCACATCCTGCCCAACTGCATCGGACCCATCCTCGTCAACGCGACGCTGGCAATCGCGGGCGCGATCATCACCGAGTCCACGCTGTCATTCCTTGGGTTTGGCATTCAGATCCCCGACGAGTCGTGGGGTCACATGCTTTCCTCGGCTGAGGGCAACTATTCGATCAACACGCACCTGCTTTATTTCCCCGGGCTGTTCATTCTGCTGACGGTGCTGTGTGTGAACTTTGTGGGCGACGGATTGCGCGACGCCTTCGATCCGCAGTCGAGCCACTGATGGAACCCGCGCCCGTCCTCGAGGTCGTCGACCTCAAAGTCACCTTCCCGACCGACGACGGTGAGGTACACGCCGTCGACGGGTTGACCTTCAGCGTGCGTCCGAACGAGACGCTCGGGTTGGTGGGGGAGTCCGGCTCGGGCAAGAGCGTCACGTCGATGGCGATCCTGGGCCTGTTGCCCAAAAGTGCGCGCGTCAGCGGCAGCGTGAAGCTGCGGGGCCAGGAACTCCTCGGCGCCGACGACGAGGAACTGCGGTTGGTGCGCGGCGAACGGATCGCGATGGTGTTCCAGGACGCGTTGACCGCGCTCAACCCTGTCTTCACTGTGGGGAACCAGATCAAAGAAGCGATCACGGTGCATCACAAGCTCGACAAGCGCGCGTTGCGCGACCGCTCCATCGAACTGCTCGATATCGTCGGCATCCCCAACCCCGAGCGCCGCATCGAACAGTACCCGCACGAGTATTCGGGCGGCATGCGGCAGCGGGCGATGATCGCGATGTCGATCGCCAACGAGCCCGAGCTGCTCATCGCGGACGAGCCCACTACGGCGCTCGACGTCACGATTCAGGCGCAGGTGCTCGAAGTGTTCCAACGGATCCAAGAACGCACGAAGTCGAGCGTGGTGTTGATCACGCACGACCTCGGCGTGGTCGCGGGCACGGCCGATCGCGTGCTGGTCATGTACGCCGGTCGCGAGGTGGAACTAGCTAACGTCGATCAGCTCTTCTACAACCCGCGGCATCCCTACACGCGCGGGCTACTGGCCTC
>JBKJQZ010000086.1:0-2721 GCA_046594835.1 Acidimicrobiales bacterium
CTTCTCGACCCACGGCCTGCCCGTCACGGTGACGCGCTGCACCAACAACTTCGGTCCCTTCCAGTTCCCCGAGAAGGTCATTCCGTTGTTCACCACCAACCTGCTCGACGGCGCCAAGCTGCCGCTCTACGGCGACGGGCTGAACGAGCGCGACTGGCTCTACGTCGACGATCACTGCACCGGGGTGCATCTCGTTCTCGAGCGCGGCGCGCCGGGTGAGATCTACAACATCGGCGCGGGCAACGAGACACCTAACCGCGCCCTGGTGGACAAGCTGCTCGCGCTGCACGGCGCGGGAGAAGAAATGGTCGACTACGTCGAGGATCGCAAGGGTCACGACCGTCGTTACTCGGTCGACATCACCAAGATCACCGAGCTCGGGTGGGCTAAGAAGCGCACGCTCGACGAGGCACTCGAGGAAACGGTGCGCTGGTACCGCGACAACCGTTGGTGGTGGGAGCCCCTCAAGGCTGCCGGCGGGAACTAGCGATGCGCGTCCTCATTACGGGCGCGGGCGGCCAGCTTGGTCACGATCTGGTAGCTGCCTTCGACGGCCCGCAGTACGAAGTAATCGGCACCACGCACGCGTCGATGGATCTCACCTCCCGCGACGCCGTGCTCGCAACGATCTGCGATGCGGAACCCGACGTCGTCATTCACGCCGCGGCCTGGACCGCCGTTGACGCGTGCGAGAGCGACCCCGACCGCGCCTACGCAGTCAACGCCTACGGGACGCGCAACGTCGCCGAGGGCGCGCGGCGTGTTGGCGCGCACGTGGTGCACGTGTCTACGGACTACGTGTTCGACGGTCAGAAGGACGGTCCGTACCGCGAGTGGGACGCCACCGTCCCGCAGTCGGTCTACGGCGCGTCGAAGCTCGCCGGTGAACACGAGGTCGACCCCGGCTCCGCGATCGTCCGCACCGGTTGGGTCTGTGGCGCGCACGGCAACAACTTCGTCAAGACGATGCTGCGCCTCGCCGCCGAACGCGACACGTGGGGCGTGGTCAACGACCAGCACGGGTGCCCGTCTTTTACGCCCGACCTCGCTCGCGCGATCAAGCACCTCGCCGTGTCGCGCATGCCCGGCGTGTTCCACCTTTCGAACCAGGGCCCGACTACCTGGTACGGCTTCGCCTGCGCCATCCTCGAGGCCGCGGGCCACCATCCGGGCCGCATCAGCCCGATCACCACGGCTGAGTACCCAACCCCGGCGGCGCGTCCCGCAAATTCAGTGCTCGATAATGGAGCCTGGCGCCTCGCAGGTCTGCCTGCCCTCGATGAGTGGCCCGCCGCCCTGGGGCGCATGATCAAGGAGATTTCCTAGATGGCCGACATCGCCGTTATCGGGACCGGCTACGTCGGCCTCACGACTGGCGCGTATCTCGCGCACCTTGGTCATCACGTGACGTGCGCCGACGTCATTGAGGAGAAGGTCGAGGCGCTCAAGCGCGGCGAGATGCCGATCCACGAGGACGGGCTCGAGGCCATGGTGCACGAGGGCATCGCGGCGGGTCGGCTCCACTTCGTCCTCGGGGCAATCCCCGCGGTCGAGAAGGCTGAGTTCGTGTTCCTGTGCCTACCTACACCGCAAGGTGATGACGGCTCCGCGGATTTGAGTTACGTCGAGTCGGTTGCCCGCGAGATCGGTCCGCACGTGCGTACCGATGGCATTGTCGTAAATAAGTCGACCGTGCCGGTGGGCTCGGCGAACAAAGTGGCCGCGTTGCTCAACCGCGATGACGTCCACGTCGTGTCGAATCCGGAGTTCCTCCGCGAGGGGCAGGCGTTGTTCGACTCGCTCAACCCCGATCGAATCGTGATCGGGGCCAACGATCAAGAAGCCGCGCTGCGTCTCGCCGAGTTGTACCAAGCGCTGCACGCCCCCGTGGTCATCACCGATCCCGCGAGCGCAGAGACGATCAAGTACGTCGCCAATGCGTTCCTCGCGACCAAGGTCAGCTTCATTAACGCGGTCGCGCACTTCTGCGAACTGGTTGGAGCCGACATCAAGGACGTCGCGCTCGGCATGGGCCAGGACAAGCGCATCGGCTTTGAGTTCCTTAAGCCCGGTCCGGGTTGGGGCGGAAGTTGTTTCCCAAAAGATACGCGCGCGTTGATTCACATGAGCGAGGACCGGGGCTACAGCTTCGACATCCTGCGCAGCGTTGTTGCTGTCAACGACGAGCAGTACGACCGCGTGGCGCAGAAGATCGTGTGGGCCGCCGGCGGGTCAGTCGAAGGCAAAGCCATCGGCGTGTGGGGACTCACCTTCAAGGCCCGCACCGACGACATGCGTGAATCGCCTTCGCTGTTCGTTATCGAACGCCTACGCGGCCTTGGGGCCACCATCTCGGCTTACGACCCGATGGTCAAGCGCGAACTCGAAGGCATCAAGGTGTGTGGTGATGCCTACGCCGCGGCTGAGAACGCAGTGGTGCTCGCGGTGTTGACCGAGTGGGACGAGTTCCGCTACCTCGACCTCGACAAGGTGCGGAACCTGATGGAGGTGCCCACCGTCGTGGACGCCCGCAACCTCCTCGATCCCGTTGCGGTACGCCGCCACGGGTTCATCTACGACGGAATCGGGCGGCTCTAAACGGTGCGCGTCGTTGTCACCGGTGGCGCCGGCTTCATTGGCTCGCACCTTTGTCGGGCGTTGCTAGCGCGCGGCGATCAGGTAGTGGCGATCGACAACCTGTTGACCGGCAACATCGCCAAC
>JBKJQZ010000098.1:0-9146 GCA_046594835.1 Acidimicrobiales bacterium
CATCCGGCCCGCGTTAGCGGCCTCGTCTTGGTGAACTCCTTCGCACCCGGCACGCAGGCGCCGGATTACCCGTGGGGCGTACCCGAACACCTCGTCGCCAAGATGGCAGACGACACAGTTCATCCTTCCGACGACATCGGATGGGGATTGGACGTCATCGCGCCGTCGATGGCGGGCGATGAGCACTTCCGGGAATGGTTTGACCGGGCGGGCAACCGAGGCGCGAGTCCGGCCTCGGCCCGCGCGCTCCTCGAGGTGTACGTACGTAGCGATGTGCGAGCCATCCTCGGCGCGATCGACGTTCCTACGCTCGTCGTACACCGAGTCGACGATCGCGTAATCAGTGTCGAGAACGGTCGTTACCTCGCGGAGCACATATCCAACGCGGTGCTCGTGGAACTGCCAGGCGCCGATGACTGCTTCTGGGTCGGGGACACCGACGCCGTGCTCGACGAGGTCGAGGGGTTCCTCACCGGCATCCGCCGGCGTCCCGATACAGAGCGAGTGTTGGCGACGGTGCTGTTCACCGACATCGTCGGCTCGACGGAGCAGGCCTCCGCTCTAGGCGACCTGCGGTGGCGTCAGCTACTCGACGATCACAATCAGCTGTCAGCCCAGCACATCGATCGATGCCGCGGGCGCGTCGTCAAGTCGACCGGCGACGGCGTGCTGGCCACCTTCGACGCCCCCGGGCGTGCCGTCGCGTGTGCTCTCGACCTCCGCGCCGCGCTGCGCCACCTCGGTATACAGATCAGAGCCGGGCTGCACACAGGCGAGGTTGAATCGCGCGACGGTGACATCGGCGGCATTGCGGTACACCTCGCGGCCCGCATCCAAGCCCTCGCCGAGCCGAACCAGATTCTGGTTTCACGCACGATTACCGACCTCGTTGCGGGATCCGGTATCGCCTTCGCCGACTGTGGGATGCACCGATTCAAAGGCGTCGACGCGGAGTGGCAGGTATTCGCCGTCGAGGCGTAGGAACCCTCATGTCATTCGCCCACCACAAGGCCTACGCGGTCACAGTTGCTGCGATCGTCGCCGGCGCACTCCTCACCCCCTTTCTGGAGATGGGTGATTCGCAGGCGATCTTCTACGACGCACTCTCGCTCGGCGTCTGCGCGATCGCGTTCGTCGGGGCGCGCATGGTTCCCTCCGAGCGGCGACGACCTTGGTACTTCGTGGTCGCTGGTTGCGGAGCGCTCTTTGCCGGCAACGTCACCTGGGACATTTACGAGACGGTCACAGGAAGCCAGGCGCCGCTACCGTCGGTCGCTGACGCCCTGTACCTGTCGGCCTACGTGCTGTTCGGCTACGCGGTGTACGAGTTGGTGGGGACGCGCACCTCAATCAATCGGTTAAACGCCGTGCTTGACGTTGGCGCCGTCGCGATGTCGGCGAGCCTCTTCCTGTGGCAGCCATTGCTGACGCGAGCCGCCGACGGTGTGGTCGGTCCGCTCATCGCGGGCGCGTATCCGGTAGCCGACATCGCGCTCACCGGACTCGCGTTGGTGTTTGTGATCAGCCGCCGGTTCGTAGGGCCTGGCCTCTGGCTGCTCGCCGGGGCCGCAGTGCTCACGATCGGCGACCTCGTCTACCTCATCGGGGAGGCGACCGACCGGTACGTGACGGGCGGGTGGCCCGATCCGATGTTTGTCATCGGTCCACTAATCATCGCGATTGCACCGTTCATCGACGCGACGGAGCCGCATGCGGGGGATGCAGACCACCGCACGCTCCCGTCCATCGTCGGTCTCGCTGCGGTAGTGCTCGCGCTGGTCGCACTACCGGTCGACTTCGGACTCGGCGCGGGTCACCCGCTGCGACCCTACGAACTGACGGCGCGCGTGTTCTTGCGCGTCCTCCTCCTCTTGTGCGTGGCCGTGCGCATCGCCCGACAGGCCGTACAAACCGACGAGCTGATCGCCGAGGTACGCGACACATCGAGTCGCATCAACACGATCGTCGACAGCACGGCCGATGCCATCATCCTCACCGACACCGACGGCAAGGTCCTCGAGTGGAACAGCGCGGCCGAACGCCTCTTCGACCTTGTTCGTAGCGACGTCATAGGCATGAGCGTGTTCGACTTCGTCCAGCCCGAGTCGAGGGCGGTGGTGCGGGATTTGGTGGACCCGGCCGACCTTGGCCGCTCCCGCGAAGTCACGGTCCCCATCACAATCAGGAATCGGGCGGTGCCTGTCAGCCTTCGCATCACACCGGTCAATACCGACGTTGGTCGATCTGGGTACGTGGTGATCGCGTTCGACGACACGAGCCGACAAATGACGGCCGAGGCGATCGCAACGTTCTCGAGTCTCGACCCCGAGCACGCCGTGGCGAATTTCGCGCGCACCCTGCACGCATACCTGTCCTTCGACACACTGAGCCTCGCTGAATATCGCCCTCCGCGGTGTCGGGAACTAGCTCGCGTGCAAGCACAGCCCGACGACGAAGCGCGCTTTGAAACGGCGCTGACGCGCCTCGCCGAGTTCGACCTGCCCGCAGAATTCATCGGCGAAGCCCCGTTCTTCTTGATTGCGGGCGACGCTGCCGCCGCCGCGAATCTGGCCACAGTGGGCCTCGCAGAGGCGATCGTGGTCCCGCTGCGCGAACCTACCGGCGACGTGCACGCGTTCCTCCTGGTTGGGTACCGCGCCGCGGGTCGCGGTCGTCGGCGAGCGGGTGAACGATTGGCCGCGCTAGGCCAACACCTGTCGCCACTCGTGAAGAACATGCTGCTGTACGAATCGGAGCGGCTCTCGCGTCAGACCTCAGAAGCAGCGGGTGCGGCCACCGACGATGAACTCGCCCGTGCGGCCGACGTGCAGGTCGCGCTCCTACCGCGTACGTCCCCCGACATTGCCGGCTTCGAGGTCGCAGCGTGGATGAAGTCGTCCCAACGAGTCGGCGGTGACTTTTTCGACTGGTTCCATACGGGTAGTGGGCTAAACGTCTGCGTCGCCGATGTGATGGGCAAGGGCATGGGCGGCGCGTTGTTGATGGCAACGGTTCGCTCAACCCTGCGGTCAACCGCCCGCGACGCGTCGTTGTCGGAGCGAGTCGAACTCGCCGCGCATCGACTCGCGGATGACCTCGATCAGACCGACAGCTTCTTCACGCTGTTCATGGCGCAACTGCGCCCGAACGAGAACGACGTGTCGTTCGTCGACGCCGGCCACGGGCTCGCGATGGTGGTGCGCAGTAACGGCGCGGTATCGCGACTTCAGTCGCAAGGCCCGCCCGTCGGCATTGGCTTTGATCAGCAGTGGGCCGCCGAAACGGTCGGCCTTGCACGCGGCGACGCGCTCGTGGTCTTTAGCGACGGCTACCTCGACGCGCACGGCCCGGCCGACTCGAAGGCCGACGTAGACCGCATCCTGCGCGACGCCGCCCGACACGTCGTAGCCGATACGGACGTGAAGACAATCGCAAAACAACTCACCGAGGTCGACGGCGACCAACCCGACGACGTCACCGCCCTCGTCATCCGTCGCCGCTAACGACGCCGGAGGTGGATGCTTCGCTAGCGCTGAGCGCTCGCTGCCCTAGCCACCCGGCTTCCACATCCCGGCAAAGCTGATTGTGTGCGGCCCGCCGGTAATCGGCATATAACCCAGGGCGTCAACGCTCCCGCGGGCGCGGCGCAGATCGCCGCTCGTGCCGTACACCTGCAGCTGTGCCGTGACGGTCCCGGTCGTTCCGTCTACGACGAACGGCCCCGCCAGCCACAAGGTGCCGCGGCGACCGGTGTCGGTTCGACCGACGAAGTACTCGGTGATCCAGCCCGAGGCGTTGCCGCTAACAACGTTGACCTTCCCACGTGACCAGAAGTGGATCGTGCCGATCAGCGAGCCGACCAGCGTGGCGTAGCCCTCGCAGTTGTTGCGGTAACGCACCCCGGAAACAGTGGTCGGTAGGCACGGGCCGGCGTCGCCCGTGGCGTTCAAAGCCTCGGCGCTACCGGCTCGCGCGGGCGTCGGCGCAGCGAGGCCGCCCAGCACCAGTGCTGCGACGACCCAAGTCCGCTTCATCGATAACAGGTTATCCACCCGGTGAAGTCGCCTCGCTGTAAAAGCCGTCGCGCACCATCCGGTCAGTGCGGCCGCATCGGATGTGATTCGTGCGCAGTGTGACGGAACTTGTGGGTGTCTACGACGCCGATGCCGGCGTCGTGGGCGAACTGTCGTATTTCGTGAAGGCGCGCTTCGGTCGTGCCCACTGCTCGCTGTGCGAGGTGACCCACGGTCGCGTGCGCGAACGAGCCGACTGGCAGGCATGTCGATCGGAGCTGCCGGTCCCCATCACGATGTATCACCGCAACGATCAGCCCGTCGGGCTGCGGTCAGTCGCGCGGGGCGCGTACCCCATTGTCGCCGCACAGGTAGACGGCTCCTACGTGATGCTGCTCGGCCCGGATGTCATCGCCGCGTGCGCGGGCTCGCCCGACGCACTCGTTGCGGCCGCAGGCAAGGCCGCCGCCGCGCTTGACCTCGTGCTCTAGCGGCACCGGCTAGCTGCTGGCGGCTCAGCACGGTCACCCCATTGCCGCCGATGTAGGGCGGTCCCCCGAGAAACCCCGAGCCTCATCGATGGAGTGACCGAGCTGAGCCGCAAGCACACGTTCGAGCTTCGCTATCGCGAGCCGGATAAGGGGCCCGACCGCCTCAGTTTCTATGTGCAACTCGCGACCGATTTCGGTATCGGTTGCCCCGCCGCCACGAAGGCAGAGCGCTGCCACATGATTCGAAGGCAGCCGCCGAATCAGGTCGTCGAGTTCCACGCCTTGGACCGTACGGACGCGCCCCCAAGTAGCCCCGAGTAGTCACTACTTGTTTTTCGCGGCCCGCCCGCTGCCGGGGGCGCGATCGCATGGGCGGGTGCGGTGTACGCCTCTCGGCTGGTGGCAACCGCCCGTCGCACGGCCAACCACAGCCCCGCCTAGCGCTCACACGCGGATGACGCTGAACTCCTCGATGACGGGGAAGTCGTCGTCCTGGGTAACGACGGCGACGCCGAGCGTCATTGCGGTCGCAGCGATCCATGAGTCGTTGACCGGCATACGCAGCCCGCGGTCTCGCAGCACAACACGCAAGCGGGCCCGTGCGTCGGCAACTGCCCCGTCTATTGGGACTGGCCCTAACGCCATCGCAGCGGTGAGCGTTGCGAGGCGACGGTCACGTACCTCCACGGTTGCCGCCGTGAGCACACCCGCCCGGAGCTCGCCGATGGTCACTACCGACACTGCGAGTTCGTCGGGGAGCGCGTCGACGTCGATCGCTCGGCCGGTTTCGGAAGCGATGAAGATTGACGTGTCGGCGAGTCCCTGCACGACCTAGATCGGGCTCTCGTGGGTCATCTCATCTGCGAGCTCGCGCAACTCGTGGCTAAGCGCAGCGTCGGCTTGGTGCCCAAGGACCAGACGCACGAAGGTACCCCGGGGCATCCACCGGTTCCGTGCGTCGACGGGTGACAGCATCGCCGCCGGCCGACCGTCGACGGTGATCGTCACCGACTCGCCCGCCGCGACGCGATCGAGCAATGCCCGCGTGTTGTTGCGTAGTTCCCGAGATGCAACCTCGCTCATGCGACAACCGTAGCACGCGTGCTACGGTGCCAAGATGAGCCAGCTCGAAGACATCGGCGAACGCGACGGGTGGCGTTGTTGGCTGTGCGACGAGCCGGTCGATCCGGACATGAGCGTGAACGATTCACGCGGACCGAGCATCGACCTGTGCATCACCAAAGCGAAAGCCAAGACGAAGTCGCGGGCCGGCGCCGCGGGGACCGAGCGACTGGCGCATCGCCGTTGCAACACCGGCAAGGGCGCAGTTGTGCCCGTCATACCGTGGGCCGAGCATCTCTTCGTGGGCGACCCGGCCGCGATCCTTCCGGCCGTCGAACGGCTCGAGCGCAAAGGCGGACGGGAGGCGTTCGGCCGCTGCCCAACCCTTCCCGACGCGCACGACGCCGCGGCGTGGCTCGTAGACCGGCTTTCGCGTTTGCGACCCGGCCTATCGGTCACCCCGGTGATCGAAGAAGGCGGCGGTCAGTACTTGGTGCTGTTGCGTTCGGAGTACGAGCGGCGTTAGTGGCCGCGGCGTAGCCACTCGTCGAGGTCGGGCGCCTCGGCGCCGATCGTGGTCGTGTCGCCGTGACCGGTGTGCACGACCGTCTCGGGCGGAAGGTTCAGCAACTGGAGACGGATCGACTCGACGATCGTCGGAAAGTCGCTGTGGCTGCGTCCGGTTGCGCCCGGACCACCACAGAACAGCGTGTCGCCACTGAAGACGTGGCCGCCTGCGCCGAGCGCGAAGCAACAACCGCCCGGCGAGTGACCGGGCGTGTGCAGCACGCTGAGTTCTTCGGTGCCACCCTTGAGGGTGTCGCCGTTGACGAGGTCGCGGTCCGGGTCGCGGTCAGGGAACACGTCGTGCCACAGCATGCGGTCCGCGGCGTGCAACATGATCGGCGCGTCGACTGCGTCCTGCAGCGCGACCGCCGCGTTGATGTGGTCGTTGTGCCCGTGGGTGAGCGCGATCGCGCTCACCTGGCGCCCGTTGATCGCGGTGAGGATTGGACCAGCGTCGTGCGCAGCGTCGACCACGATGACCTCGCGGTCATCACCGACCAGCCAGATATTGTTGGTCACTTCCCACTCGCCACCATCGAGGCGAAACATCCCATCGGTCGTCACAAGCTCGATCACGGCGCGAACCTAGGCCGTACCGACACGACGGAACCGTCGCCGTCGGCGACAATGTGGGGGTGCTGATCCTCCTGTCGCCCGCGAAGTCGCTCGACTACGAATCGAAGCTCCCAACGCGCAAGCACACCGAGCCGCGCCTGCTGGATCACTCGGCGGAACTGATCGAGGCGATGCGGCACAAAACCGTCGATCAGATCGCCGACCTCATGAGCATCTCGAAGGAGTTGGCCGACCTCAACGCGCGCCGCTACGCCGAGTTCTCTGTGCCGTTCACCAAGAAGAACGCTCGCCCCGCGGTGTTTGCCTTCGACGGCGACGTTGCTCGCGGCATGCAGGCTCGTGAAACCTTTAGCGAGCGCGACCTCACCGAAGCGCAAAAAACGGTGCGCTTCCTTTCGGGCCTTTACGGCGTGCTGCGACCGCTCGATCTCATGCAGCCCTACCGGCTCGAGATGGGCACCAAGCTCACAACCGCCAAGGGCGACACGCTCTATGACTATTGGGACTCCGTAATCGCGCGGACGCTCAACGCCGACCTCGCCGAGTCGCCCGGCCCCGACCTGGTTATTAACCTCGCGTCGGGCGAGTACTTCCGCTCCGTCGACACCAAGGTCCTCAATGGCACGCTCGTGAGCCCGCGCTTTTTGGACCAGGCGCCGGGCGGCGATTACCGGATCATCTCGTTCGCGGCGAAGTGGGCCCGCGGCGCGATGGCGGGCTGGCTCGTGAAGAACCGAGTGCGCTCCGCACGAGCGCTGCGTGAGTTCGGCGTGGCGGGGTACCGATACGACCCGATGCAGTCCACGCCGCTCGAGCCGACCTTCGTCCGCGCCCGCGCCGACCGCGGCGTCGCGGCCGGCGCCTAATCCATCGGCGGACGAATAAAGCCCGACGCCGTCTGACTGGCCACACCGAGCAGCGTGCCGTCGGGCGCCCACAACCGCACCGCGCCGTGGAGGTACTGACCGGCCGCGAACCACGGGTCGAAGTCGAGTAGCACCCAGTCGGTGTCGACGAAGTAGCCGTAACGAATCGAGTTGTCGAGGCTGAAGCCCGCACCGTCGACGCCCGCGGCGCGGGTCACGCTCACCGGCACGAAGTCGGCGAGGAAGCCGAGGCTCGCCCGGCTCTGCGGGTGGCCCTTCATGCGGCCCCACATCGCGAAGTGTCCGTCGGGCAATTCGATGCGGCGCATGTCGGCGATCTCGGTCCAGCCGAGGCGCGTCGGCTGGTCGGGAGTTTGAAATCGCGCCGTCCAGTCCTCGGCATCGTCGGGGCCCGGCACCGTCGGCATCACCGGGACCTGTACTTCGATCGGTCCGTCGTTGTGCGCCCCGGTCGCACCGAGCGCGGTGAGCACGAGGCGGTCACCGGAGCGAACCGTGACCTGCAGCTGCGACGAGCGGCGTCCCTGCGCGAGCACGTCGACGGTGCAGTCGAGCTGCTCCCCAATGGTCGCTGAGCCCGAGAACTGCACCGTGCAGTAAAGCGCTTCGCGCGCGGTAATCGTCTCCATCAGCGCGACGCACAACGCCAAGCCGGTTCCGCCGTAGAGCTTGCCGTCGCCCCGGCCGAGTTGAGAGACGAGTTCGAGTGACCACGCGCCCTCGCCTCGTTGCTCGAGCCCCAGCCACGCAGTGTCGTTTGTCATCGCACCTGTCGTTTAGCTGGAAACGACGGTGTCGAGCCAACTCCGTGCAGCCAGCAGTAGGGTGCCCCCATGCGCAAGTGGGCTAGCAGTTCCCCCGTCTCGGTCGGCGTGTTGTTGGTCGGCGCCGGCTTTATCGCCATGTTCCTCGCCTGGAACGGTGCCGCCGCGAAGGACTTTGTGCAGGGCCAGGTGCCCTACCTGATCTCGGGCGGCCTGGTTGGTCTCGCGCTCGTTGGCTCAGGACTCACGGTCATCAACGTGCAGGCGCGGCGCGCCGATCAGGCCGAATTGCTGAGTCGACTCGAGTCGATGCTCGAGAGCCGCGACAGTGAAATCGCGGAGGCCGCAGCGCGGCCACGCCGCTCCCGCAAAGCCAGCTAGCCGCACCACCGGCCGACGCACAGCCGCCCTGCGGTGCCGCGGTCTCAGCGACAAGCGACAAGCGACAAGCGACATGGTCACGTGAAGGTGTGACCAGCGCACACGACCAGCCATCAGCGCACACGACCAGCCATCAGCTCACACAGTTCGAAGCCGATACGTGCGCCGTAGCGGAGCGGCACCGTTGAAGTGCCGCTGTTGTAGCGACAAGCGACACCAACTCACGAAGGTTCCAAGCCCGAGTCACGTCCCGAGAGCCGCCGATTTGTCGCTTGTCGCTCAGACCGCGGCGGGTCCGACAAGACAGCCGCAGCCCGGCAGCCCAGCGGAGCGCTTGTCGCTTGTCGCTTGTCGCTTGTCGCTTGTCGCTTGTCGCTTGTCGCTTGTCGCTTGTCGCTTGTCGCT
>JBKJQZ010000154.1:0-12343 GCA_046594835.1 Acidimicrobiales bacterium
GGCCTGGAGCTTGTGCGTCAGGCCAATACCGCGGCCTTCGTGACCACGCAGGTACACGACGACCCCGCTGCCTTCCTCTCCGATGCGACGTGGTCGTGTACCTGCGTGGTCACGAAGGCCGCGGTATTGGCCTGACGCACAAGCTCCAGGCCTATGCCCTCCAGGACCAAGGCCGCGATACCGTCGACGCCAACCTCGACCTCGGTTTGCCGATTGACAGCCGTGAATACGGCATCGGCGCGCAGATTCTCGTGGACCTCGGCATCACCACGATGCGGTTGATGACGAACAACCCCGCCAAGCGAGGCGGCCTTGAGGGTTACGGCCTTGAGATCGTCGAGCGTGTGCCGCTCGAGATCGAGCCGAACCCGCACAACGAGGACTACCTGCGCACCAAGCAAGAGCGGATGGGTCACATCGTCGGCGGCGACACCGGCGACACGCCCTAATGGCCACAGGCAAGGGGACGATTCCCCAGACCGGTCTGGCGCCTGACGGCGTGCGCATCGGCGTGGCCGTCGCGCGGTTCAACGAGGACATCACCACCCAACTGCGCGACGGCGCCCTTGGCGCGCTCAGTGCGGCGGGGGTGGAGCTCGTCACCGAGGTGTGGGTGCCCGGCGCCTTCGAATTGCCCCTCGTCGCCCAGCACCTTCTGGGTGCCGGTTGCGATGCGGTGGTCGCGCTTGGCTGCGTGATCCGTGGCGACACCGGCCACTACGACTTCGTGGCGGGGGAGTGCGCGACCGGGCTTCAGCGCGTGCAACTCGATACCGGCAAGCCCGTTGTCTTCGGCGTGCTCACCACCGAGAATCACGCGCAGGCGGTGGAGCGCGCCGCGCTCGAGCAGATGAATAAGGGTGGCGAAGCGGTCGACACCGCGATTGAAATGATCCACACGCTCACCACGATCAAGGACCACTAGTGCTTCGCCTCGTAGTTCCCAAGGGCTCGCTCGAAAAGATGACCTTTGAGCTGTTCGCCGACGCTGACCTCGCTATCAATCGCGACTCGGTGGTCACGTATAAGGCGAGCATTGACGATCCGCGGATCGCCGAGGTCCACGTGTTACGCCCGCAGGAGATTCCGCAGTACGTCGCCGACGGGCTGTTCGACCTTGGCATCACCGGGCGCGATTCGATCGAAGAAACCAAGAGTGACGTCGTAAGCCTCGGTGAACTCCACTACTCCAAGGCAACGACGCGGCCCGTCCGCATCGTGCTCGCCGTCGCGCAGGACTCGCCGTGGCAGAGCGTGAAGGATCTTCCGGCCGGCGTGCGCGTCAGTACCGAGATGCCGGAGCTCACTAAACGATTCCTCGCCGAGAACGGCATCGACGCGAGGGTCGAGTTCAGCCATGGGGCGACCGAAGCCAAGGTACCTGAGATCGTCGACGCGATTGTTGAGCGGACTGAGACCGGCAACGCGATTCGTGCTGCTGGGCTTCGCATCATCGACACGATCCTCAGCAGCTACACCGAGATGATCGCCAACGTGGACTCGCACGCGGATCCCGTGAAGCGCCACGCCATGGATCAGCTGATGACGCTGCTGCAGGGCACGCTCGAGGCGCGCGGCAAGGTGCTGGTGAAGCTCAACGTGGCGGCTGCGAACCTCGACGTCGTGATTGAGATGCTGCCGTCGATGAAGTCACCGACAGTGTCGAAGCTCTTTGGTGACGACGCCTTTGCGGTCGAAACTGTCGTGCCCAAGAATGTGATCAACACGCTGATCCCATCGCTGAAGGATCTTGGCGCGACCGACATCATCGAGTTGCCACTCTCCAAGATCATCCACTGACGTGCTGGGCACCGCCGACTACGGCGAGGCCGCGGGCATCGTGTCCGCCTTCGACAAGGCTGCGGGCCTCGGTGTGATCACCGATACCGCCGGCACCGACTACCCGTTCCACTGCACCGCGCTCGTCGACGGCACCCGCGACGTCGAGGCCGGTACGGCCGTCACGTTCAGGATCGCGGCCGGCCACCTCGGCCGGCTCGAAGCGACCCGCATTCGGTAGCGGGCGGGCTACTCAGTAACGGGGGAGTCGGTGTTGTTCTGCTGGGCGACGGTCACGTAGGTGACCCGCAACTGCTGCAAGCCCTCGCGCAACGCGCCCGAATCGGCGCCCAGGCGGTCGCCGAGGCCCTCCACGAGCAGGCCGAACGCGTCGATAGCAAGCCGGGCCTGGTCGAGCTGCGGCGGCACGATCGATAGGTGTAGGGCTGCGATCTCGAAGAACTGATAGGCCGATTGGGCCACGATCTGGTCTACAGGAGTACGGGCGATCTGCTCCCGGAGGGCCTCAAGCCGATCGCTCAGCTCCTCCTCGGTCAGTTCCTCGCCGCCTGAAACCGGCGCCACGACCTCATTTTCGCCATCTGGAGTCCACAAACTGCTCATTGGTCCGCTACCCTAGAAGCTCCAACCCAAAGAAAGCGGGCTCGCACTTCCGGTTGCGGAGAGCCCCACCCGTCGGCCGCAGCACCATCAGGCAGCCGGGTTGAACAACCGCTTATGAACGACGCGGGCGTTGCTTTCTGAACGCCCGCGTCGTTTTGCGTCTCGGGCGCAGTCCTATAACCACACAAGGAGTGTGAGGCCATCGCCCCACCGAACGCCACCAACGAGCCCAGGATCAACGAACGCATCCGGGCACGCGAAGTCCGCCTCGTCGACCCCGACGGAGGCCAGCTCGGCATCAAACCGCTTCCCGAAGCGCTACAGATTGCCCGAGATCTGGACCTCGACCTCGTCGAAGTCGCGGCCACTGCGAACCCGCCCGTGTGCCGGATCATGGACTACGGCAAATTCAAGTTCGAAGCCGCGCAAAAGGCGCGGGAATCTCGCCGCAAGTCGACCAACGTCGGCCTCAAAGAGATGAAGTACCGCCCGAAGATTGCGACGGGCGACTTCGACACGAAGACCCGAAAAGTTGCGGCGTTCCTGTCGGAAGGACACAAGGTCAAGATCTCGATCATGTTCCGTGCCCGGGAGATCACTCACCCGGAACTCGGTCGGCGCATCCTCGACAACGTCGCGACCGCCGTCGCTGCCGTTGGCAAGGTCGAGTCGAGCCCGAAGCTCGACGGCCGCAACATGATCATGGTTCTTGCACCGGACAAGCGGGCCCAAGCGGCCTCGCACGCCCCCCATCCGACAGACGACGTGGTCGATACAAGCGCACCTTCTGCTGAAGCCGCGGTCCCCGCCGCGAGCCCAGCAGCTACCAGCACCGAGGAGTAACCGATGCCGAAGATGAAGACACACAAGGGCGCGAAAGCCCGTTTCAAGCTCACAGGGACAGGCAAGCTGCGCCGCCGTTCCCAGGGCATGAACCACATCCTCGAAAAGAAGACGCCAGATCGCCGGCGCCGGCTCAACCGCGCCGCAGATGTGTCCCCGGCCGATGTGCCCCGTATCAAGCGTCAGCTTGGGATCTAGGAGGAACTGACATGGCAAGGGTTAAGCGAGCCGTTCACGGCAAGAAGCACCGCCGCGCAATTCTCGAACAGGCACAGGGCTACTACGGCAACAAGAGCCGCAGCTTTAAGTCCGCCAATGAAGCGGTCATGCACGCAGGCAACTACGCCTTCCGTGACCGCCGGGCCCGCAAAGGCGACTTCCGCAAACTGTGGATTCAGCGCATTAACGCGGGTACCCGTCAGTACGGCCTTAGTTACAGCCGCTTCATCAACGGGCTGAAGCACGCCGGGATCGAGGTCGATCGCAAGGTCCTCGCTGATCTCGCCGTGACCGAGCCTGCGGCCTTTAAGGCGCTGGTTGACCTCGCACGCGACGCCGCTCCGGCGGTCGTTGTCCCCGACGGCCCTGTTGCCGGCTCCTCAAGCCCCGCCGGAGAGGCCGCGAGCTGACACAGCCGCTGAACGCCCGTCACGCCCGGGTGCAACGACTCCGCAAGCTTGTACAGAAGCGGAGCCTGCGCCAGGCCGAAGGGGTGTTCGTGGCTGAGGGCGTCACCCTTCTGCGGGAGGCGCTCGACGCCGGGGTCATCCCCGAATCAGTGTTCTACGCGCCCGACGCCGAGATGGGTCTGGTCGACGCAGCGTACGCCGCGGGGTCCGCCGTGTACCCGCTCGCGTCGGGCGTGTTGGAATCAGTCGCGGACGCCGTGACGCCCCAACCGGTGTGCGCGATCGTGCCATCGGTCGGTGTCGGGCTCGACGCCCTCGACCCCGACGGGTTCGTCGTAGTTGCGGTAGATGTGCGCGACCCCGGCAACGCCGGAACCATGCTGCGTGCCGCAGCGGCCGCCGGTGCGCATGGGGTTGTGTTCTGCGACGGGTGCGTGGATCTGTTCAATCCGAAGACCGTTCGCGCCACTGCGGGTGCACTCTTCCGGCTTCCCGTCGTAACGTCGGTTTCCGTGGACGCGGCGCTCGAGACTCTGGGGCTGGTTGGGCGCACGCGTCTTGCTGCCGTGGCGCGGAACGGCCTCGAGTACACAGCCGTCGATCTCACCACGCCCGTCGCTTTCGTCATGGGTAATGAGGCGCAGGGGCTGCCCGAACATCTCGCCGGAATCGATCAACGCGTGACTATTCCGCTGCCGGGGCCGATTGAAAGCTTGAATGTAGGAGTGGCAACGGCGGTGTTGTGCTTCGAAGCGGCTCGGCAAGTGCGGGCGGCGGTCGCGTGATCGATCGCCTCACTGACGGTGTAGTCGCGACCGACGCTGCGATGACCATCACCGATGTGAACACAGCGTTCGCCAGCATGTTGGGTCGGGCTAAGGGCGAGCTGGTTGGCCAGCCCCTTCGCACGGTCCTATCCAGCGGCGTCGAGCTGCGTACCAACGACGACGGGGTGCTCACCGAACAAGAGGTCGAGTTCCGCACTGCGAGCGGCGAGACCGCCGTCGTGCGAGTGACGGGCCGTCTCGACGACGAAGGCCTTGTGATGTCGATCCGTGCTGACAAGTCCACCGCGGGCATCGAGATCGTGTCGACCGTGAGCCATGAGCTGCGCTCACCATTGACCTCGGTCAAGGGCTATACGAGTCTGCTGCTGAACCGCTGGGATCGACTTCAGGACGACCAAAAGAAGATGATGCTCGAGCAGGTGCATCACGACGCCGACCGCGTGACGCGCCTCATCACCGAGCTGCTCGACATCAGTCGCCTGGAGACCGGTCGTCTGGTCCTTCGCCGCCAGATGGTCGACCTGCCGAGCTTGATCAAGGGCATTCTCGACAAGGTCACGATGGAGTATCCCGACTTCGAAGTAACGCTTTCGTTCGCAGACAACGTGCCGGCGGTCTACGCCGATCCGGACAAGGTCGAGCAAGTGCTCACCAACCTGCTCGAGAACGCGTGCAAGTACGCATCGCCCATTGGCATAAAGCTTTCGGCGGTCCTCAATGAGGCCTCGGACAAGGTCGAAATCGCCGTGACCGACGTCGGCGAAGGCATTCCCGAAGAGGCGTTGCCGAAGGTGTTCACCAAGTTCTTCCGTCGCAATGAAGGCCGCCCCACCGGCTCGGGCCTCGGATTGTGGATCAGCCGTGGCCTCGTGGAGGCCCACGGCGGTGACCTAACTGCCGAATCAAATATCGGGCACGGCAGCACCTTCCGATTTACCCTGCCCGCAACTGCTTTCGAAGACATCCATGGAACCGACGACGATGACTGACTCCGCAAACCTGGCCGCCGTGATGGCCGATGCGGTCGCCAAAATTTCCGCCGCTCGCAGCCTCGATGAGTTGCGCGAGGTCGAAGCACAGGTGCTTGGCAAGACCGGGGCATTTGCAGCGGCAAAGAAGGGCATGGGACAGCTCGCGCCCGAGGACCGCGCTGCGGCCGGCGCCGCCATCAACGCGCAACGCAGCGAGGTTGAGGCTGCGGCGAACGCGAAGCGTGAATCGCTCTCGAGTAACGAACGGGCCAAGCAGCTTGAGGCCGACCGCATCGACCTCACCGAGCGCCGCGGGCCGTCCAAGCGCGGTCGTCTGCACCTGGTGACCCAGACCCAGCAGCAACTCGAAGACGTCTTTGTTGCGATGGGCTTCACGGTTGAAGAGGGTCCGCTCGTCGAGACCGACTGGCACAATTTCCAAGCCCTGAACATCCCGCCGGCACATCCAGCACGTGCGAATCAAGACACGCTTTACCTCGACTTCGGTCAGCCCGAGTCGACGCTCATGCGCACGCACACGTCGCCCGTGCAGATCCGCACGATGCTCGAGAAGCGGCCGCCTATCTACGCGATCATGCCGGGCCGGGTGTACCGCAAGGACACACCCGACGCCCGCCACACACCGGCCTTCAGCCAGATCGAAGGCCTCGTGGTCGACCAGGGGATCACCTTCGGCGACCTGGCTGGCACGATCGAACGATTCACCAAGGCGTACTTCGGCCCGGACATCAACGCGCGGTTACGGCCCGCGTACTTTCCCTTCACGGAACCATCGGCCGAATTTGAAGTCACCTGCGCGATTTGTCGCGGCGACGGCTGCCGCACGTGCTCGGGCACGGGCTGGATTGAGCTCGGTGGCTGCGGCATGGTGCACCCAAACGTGTTGCGCGCTGTCGACCTAGACCCTGAGAAGTGGTCCGGGTTTGCGTTTGGCTTTGGCATCGACCGCTGCGCCCAGATGTTCCACACCATCAGCGACATGCGCGTGATGGCCGACAACGACCTTCGCTTTATCCGCCAGTTTTAGAAGGGCGAGGACTCTCGCATGCTTGTTCCCCTTTCGTGGCTCCGTGACTTCACCGCGCTGCCCGATGACGTAGATCTGCTGGTCGACACCTGCAACGCCCTTGGCCTTGTGGTCGAGGGCGTCGCACGCGTGGGCGAGGGGGTCCGTGATGTTGTCGTGGCCAAAGTGCTTGAGGTCAACCTGATCGAAGGCGCAGACAAGATCCGCCGCATCGTCGTTGACCACGGCACGGGTCCTGTGCAGGTGGTGTGTGGCGCGTGGAACTTCGAGGCCGGCGCAACGGTTGCCTTCGCGCCCGTTGGGGCGGTGCTGCCCGGAGACTTCGCCATCGGCCGACGCAAGATGAAGGGTGTCGAGTCGAACGGGATGATCTGCTCGGCGCGTGAGCTTGAGCTTGGTGAGGACGGCGACGGGATCATGGTGCTCGACGACGCGCTGGTGCCCGGGACCGCACTCGCGGAAGCGCTTGGCATCGAACCCGATGTCGTGCTCGACCTCGCCATCGAGGGCAACCGTCCCGACGCCCTGTGCATGCTCGGAGTCGCCCGGGATCTCGCGGCCAAGCTCGGACTCGCGTTTGCGGAGCCCGAACTCGGCCTCACGTTGGCGGCGGCCGGGCCCGACGGGCCGCCCGTCCGCGTTGATTCGCCGGCGTTGTGCCCGATCTTCACGGCGACGCGCCTTGAAGGCGTCGCGGTTGGCCCGTCGCCCGATTGGATGGCGCGACGCCTCAGCCTGGCCGGCATGCGGCCAATCAACAACGTCGTCGACATTTCGAACTACGTGATGCTTGAGCTGGGCCAGCCGACCCACCCCTACGACGCCGACCGGTTACCCGGCGGCGGGTTTGTTGTGCGCCAGGCCGCTCCGGCCGAACAGGTTGCGACCCTCGACGGCGTGAGCCGCACGCTCGGTCAGGGCGAGGACTGCCTCATCGCCGACGCGAACAGTAGTGCGGTGGGTATCGCCGGAATCATGGGTGGCGGGTCGTCCGAGATCCACTCCGGCACGACAATCGTGATCCTTGAGGCTGCGTGGTTCGAGCCGATGGCTATTGCGCGTACGTCGAAGCGCCTGGGCCTTCGGTCCGAGGCGTCGGCCCGTTTCGAGAAGGGTGTGGACGCCGGCAATGTGGAGCGCGCCGTCGCTCGCTTCTGCGAACTCGCGTGCCAACTCGCCGGTGCGAGCGTGGGAACCCGGACCGTGTGGCGCTCTGAGGAGTGCGCGCCGGTGCCTGCGAGCCAGCCGCTGCGTACCGCCCGAGTTAACGCATTGCTCGGCACTGCGCTCGAAGACGACGCAATCGATGGCTATCTCCGGGGGATCGGCTTCACGGTCGTGCGCGACGCCCCGGGTGTCGCCACTGTCACGAGCCCGACATGGCGGCCCGACGTAACGATCGAGGAAGCGTTGATCGAGGAGGTCGCGCGTCACTACGGGTACGAAAGCGTGCCGCGCACCCTGCGGTCGTCGCCCGGCGGTGGTGGCCTCACCAAGGGCCAGGTTGAGCGCCGTCGGATCCGCGACATTTTGTGCGGGCTGACGATCAGCGAGGCTATGACCTCCCCGTTGCTCGGCCCAGGTGACCACGCCTCGGCCGGGTTGACCGAAGACGGGGTGATTAAAGCCGACAAGCCGTTGGCGCTTGAGGAGTCGGTTCTGCGCGGCTCGTTGCTACCGGGGCTGCTTCGATCGATCTCGCATAACACCCGCCACCGCGCCCGCGAGGTGCGTCTTTTCGAGCTGGGCCCGACCTGGTCGCGGCCGACCGAGAAGCCGGCCGAGCTCGAAGATATCGACCGTCGCGTCACGGGGCCGAGCGGCGGCCTGCCGCATGAAACCGACCATTTAGCCGTCGCGCTCTTTCCGGCGGACGTCTACGCGGCCACGGACGTATGGATGGTGCTTGCGGACGCGCTGCGCCTCGAAAAGCCATCGGTTGCTAACGCTTCCGCGACCATTGGAGGACTGCACCCGACCCGCACAGGGGTGGCTGTCGTCGACGGCAGCGAGATCGGTGTGCTTGGCGAAGTTGACCCGGAGGTGCTCGAGGACCTCGGCATTGAGGGCCGCGTGGCGTGGCTCGACCTCGATCTCCGCGCCTTGCAGGCAGCGCCGCGTCGCTCACCGATTGCGCTCGACGTAAGCCGCTTCCCGTCGAGCGATATCGACCTCGCCTTCGTGGTCGACGACGCCGTGGCGGCGGGTGATGTGCTCGCGACGCTGCGCATCGCAGCAGGCGAACTGCTCGTTGATGCCGACCTGTTTGACGTCTACCGGGGGAGCGGGGTACCCGAGGGCGCGCGCAGCCTTGGGTTCAGTCTGCGCTTTTGCGCACTTGACCGCACGCTGACCGACGCCGAGGTCGGCGAGCGGCGCGCCGCGTGCATCAAGGCCGTCGAAAAGGGCCTCGGGGCAACGCTCCGCGGCTAGTGCATAACTATTCACCGCTGTGGTTGCGAAGATGTGCGAGTGACCGTATAGTCATGCAATGGCGAAAGTGGCGGTACTTGGCGCGTCCGGATACGCGGGCGCGGAACTACTGCGGCTGCT
Source organism: Acidimicrobiales bacterium (assembly GCA_046594835.1). Taxonomy (GTDB): domain Bacteria; phylum Actinomycetota; class Acidimicrobiia; order Acidimicrobiales; family JACCXE01; genus JACCXE01. The sequence goes on from JBKJQZ010000154.1 coordinate 9,236, forward strand.
CGCGGGCCACCCCGAGTTCGAAGTCACCTACGCCACCGGCGACAGCGCCGTCGGATCGCTCATCGCAGACACCTATCCGCACCTCGCGGCCGCGTACCCCGGCCTCGTCTTCGAATCCGTAGACGTCGACCAGGCGGCGTCGCAGGATCTGGTCTTTCTTGCGCTGCCCCACGGTGCGTCTGGTGGCGTCGTGCCGCAACTTCTCGGCCGGGTGGAAGGCATCATCGACCTCGGTGCGGACTTTCGGTTGAAGGACGCAACGCTGTACCCACGGTGGTACGGCGAGGAACATCCCGCCCCCGAACTGTTGGCGTCGTTCGCCCACGGCATCCCCGAGCTGTTTCGCGAGGAGATCGTTGCCAAGAAGCAAGTCGCCGCCGCTGGTTGTTATCCAACGGCAGCAGCGCTTGCGCTCGCCCCACTCGTGAAAGGCGGGCTGATCGAGTCCACGGGTGTGATCGTCGACGCCGCGTCCGGCGTGAGTGGCGCCGGGAAGGTGCCCAAGGCGAACACGCACTTCAACACGGTGGACGAGGACTTCACCGCATACGGCTTGCTCCATCACCGGCACACGCCAGAAATGGAGCAAGCCATCGGCGCGCAGATCCTGTTCACGCCGCATCTGGCACCCATGAACCGCGGCATTCTCGCCACCTGTTACGCCCGGCCAATCGGTGGGCAAACGACCGGAAGCATTCTTGCGGCTTTGCACGACGCGTACGCAGACGAGCAGTTTGTGGTCGTGAGCCAGCGCTCGCCATCGACCAAGGCCACCTTCGGATCCAACGCCGCCCACCTCACGGCCCGCGTGGATGAACGGACCGGCTGGGTCGTGGTCATCAGCGCAATCGACAACCTCGGCAAGGGCGCGGCGGGCCAAATGGTCCAGTGCGCCAACCTCATCGCCGGCTTCCCCGAGTCGACCGGCCTCACAACGATTGGTGTGTATCCATGAGCGTTACGGCGGCGCGTGGCTTTGTGGCCAACGGGGTTGCCTCGGGCATCAAGCCCGACGACGTCACTGATCTCTCGCTCGTCGCGACCGACGACGGCGCGCCCGTGGTGGCCGCTGCGGTGTTCACCACCAACCTCGCGGCGGCGGCACCAGTCCAGATCAGCCGGGCTCATCTCCAGGCGACCGGCGGCCGTGCGGCGGCCGTGGTGCTCAACTCGGGTAACGCCAACGCGGCGACGGGCGACCTCGGTCGCGCCACGTCGCAGGGTGCCTGTGACCTTGTGGCCGAGACCCTCGGTTGCACGCCGGACGAGGTGCTTGTGTGCTCTACCGGCCTTATCGGCATCCCCCTAAGCCTCGACCCGTTTATCCGAGCCGTGCCCTCGCTGGTGGCTGGCCGCGCTGCTACACCCGAAGCGGCCGAGGCGGCGGCCGACGCGATTATGACGACCGACACACAGCGTAAGGAGTGCGTCGTGGTCGGCGGCGGCGTGACCGTCGGCGGCATGGCCAAAGGCGCTGCGATGCTGAGCCCGAACATGGCGACGATGCTCGCAGTGGTCACTACCGACGCAGTGATTGGCCGCGATGATCTCCAGATTGCGCTGGCACGCGCTATGGATCACTCCTTCCACCGCCTCACCGTCGACGGCTGCACGTCGACCAACGACACAGTCATTGTCCTCGCGAGCGGCAAGGCGGGCGCGGGCGCGACTACCGACACGTTCGTTATCGGTGATCTGCTCACGCGGGTGTTGGCGGATCTGGCCGAGCAGATGGCGTGCGACGCCGAAGGCGCGACCAAGGTCGTGCGGGTGAAGGTGACGGGTGCGATGACCGACAGCGACGCCGCGAAGGCGGCGCGGCGAATTGCCGAAAGCAACCTGTGTAAGTGCTCCTGGTACGGCGAAGATCCCTACTGGGGCCGCGTGGTCAGCGAGGCGGGTAGCGCCGGCGCTGCGTTCGATGTGGAAAAGGTAGCGGTCTCGTACGGCGACTTCCTGGTGGCCGACGACGGCGTCGAAATTGCGCACGACAAAAACGCTGTAGCCGCCTACATGCAGCAACGACGGCTCGAGGTGACCGTCGACCTAAAGCTTGGTCGGGGACAGTGGTGGCTTCTCACCAACGACCTCAGCCACGCGTACGTCGACGAAAACATGGGAACCTCATGACCAGCCCGGCGGATAAGGCGCAGATCCTTACCGAAGCGTTGCCCTACATCCGGCGCTTCTTTGGCAAGACGGTGGTGGTCAAGTACGGCGGTAATGCACTTGCCGGTGCATCCAGCGAAGCCGATGGTCTCGCTGAGTTCGCAGCCGACGTGGTGCTGATGCACTCGGTCGGAATGCGCCCCGTGGTCATCCACGGTGGTGGGCCCCAGATCGGCGACATGCTGGCGCGCGTCGGCAAGGAGTCGTCCTTCGTAGACGGGCTCCGCGTGACCGACGCCGACACTCTCGACATCGTGCGCATGGTGTTGGTCGGCAAGGTGAACCGCGAAATCGTGGCGGCGATCAACGTGCACGGCCCACTGGCGGTGGGCATGTCGGGCGAGGACGGCTCGATGCTGACCGCCAAGGCCATCAGCCCCGAACTCGGCTTCGTCGGTGAGGTCACCGACGTGCGCACCGACATCGTCACCCGTCTGATGGGCGAGGAGCTCATCCCTGTCATCGCCACTATCGGGGTTGACGAGCAGGGCCAGGCGTACAACATCAACGCCGACACCGCCGCAGCGGCGATCGCGGCCGCGCTCGAGGCTGAGAAGCTCGTCTACCTCACCGATATCGAAGGGATACGTCGCGACGTAACCGATGCGAGGTCGCTGCTCTCCCAGGTGACGATCACCGAAATAGTCGACCTCGTGGCCGACGGCACGATCAGCGGCGGCATGATCCCCAAGGTCGAGGCGTGCGTCTCGGCTGTGCGAGCCGGAGTGGCTGTCGCGCACATCCTGGACGGCCGCGTCCCGCGGGCGTTGCTGCTCGAGATCTTTACGCCCGAAGGCATCGGAACGATGGTCACCGCGTGAGCGCGCTTATGCCGACCTACGCCGCCGGGCCGGTGTGTTTTGTCCGGGGCGAAGGCACCTTCCTTTACGACGACACCGGTAAGGAGTACCTCGACTTCTTGTCGGGCCTCGCCGTCAC
>JBKJQZ010000146.1:0-2527 GCA_046594835.1 Acidimicrobiales bacterium
ATCGAGGTGCTCGGCGAACGAGCCGGCGACGATCTCGTCGGTGTCGGACCACGCGCCGGGCACGTAGATCAACCCGGTGGAGAGTCCGAACGCGCCGGCGGCGAACGACTCGTCGAGCAGGCGTCGCATCTCGTCGAGCGCGCCGGGCCGCAACGCGCGTTCCATGCCGTTGGCCGACAAGCGCAGCGCGTTGTGCCCCACGAGTGACGCGATGTGATTCGTCGGCTTGGCCGCTTCGATGCGATCGAGGTGCTCGGCGAACGAGCCGGCGACGATCTCGCCATCACCGCTCAACTCCGAGAACGACTCGCGCGCTTCGGGCAGCGCCGACTCGCTGATCGGCGCGAACGAGAACCCGCAGTTGCCGACGATCTCGGTGGTAACGCCCTGGTGCAGCTTGAAGGGCTGCGCGTCGCGCATCAGCGGGATCATGTCGGAGTGCGCGTGCGGGTCGATGAAGCCGGGCGCGACTGCGAGTCCGTCGACGTCGATCACTCGACGTGCTGGGCCCAGGTCGGTTCCGACCGCGACCACCGTGTCGCCCGCGATCGCGACATCGGCGCGTACGGCGGGCGAACCGAGGCCGTCGTAGACGAGCCCCCCGCGCAGCACTAGGTCGTGGGTCACCGGGCGCCCTCGCGTGATGGGGCCAGCACATACCAGCCGTCGCGGGTGATACCAACGCCGCGCAGGCCGGCTTGCATCGCGTCGCCCATGGCTATGCGCAACGCCAAGCGCCAGGCCGCCGCCGCGTCCGGATCATCCCTGCGGATCGCCACGATGTCCTCGGGGATCCAACACAGTCGAACGCCCGCCTTCGAGTCGACGACGATGGGTTCGCCGGCGCTGCCGGGCCGCAATACCGTCTCGGCGCCGCGGGCGATCAGTTGGGCGACGTCGGGTTCGATGGCGGTGGAGTCTTCGGCGATGTCCCAGCGGACCAAGCAGCGGTCGGTGGCATCGGTACCGTTCTGCGCGTCGTCCATCATTCCGTAGAAATCCGGGAAGTAGGCGACGGCCTGCGCTCCCAGGGTGTGCAGGTTGAACCGACCGTTGCGGCGGACAAGCGGGTCGAAGGTCCAGGTAATGGCGCCGATCCCGCGCGTCTTGGCCCAGTCCCGCTGATGGCGCTTGAGCGCGGCCCCGATGCCGCGACCCTGTGCGCCGCTTGCGACACCCGTGATGTGCGAATGCAGGATGACGCGACCCTCGTCGAGGCCGACGAAGCCGACCGCAGCGCCGATGAGTTGGTCGCCCCGCAGCGCTCCGGCGACGTAGCCGCCCGCGTGGCTCAGGGCACGCAGCAACTCGGGAACGATCGGTGCGTCCCCTTCGGTTCGGCTCCAGATCGCGACGAACAAGTCGCACGCGGCGCGTAGATCGTTGAGGTCGTGCAGCTCGGCGACAGTTACATCGATTCTGGTTGCCACGCTCATCGCGTCACGACGTCCTTGCGCGTGGTCAGCTCGTCGAGAATGTCCATCACTGGTTCGACGCCGATGCCCGGCCCGGTCGGAACGGCGAGATGCCCGCCGACCAGAACGAACGGATCGGTTACGTCGCGGGCGAAATAGCGGTCGCTGGCCGACGTGTCGCCGGGCAGGGTGAATCCGGGCAGTGACGCCAACGCAACGTTGGCGGCGCGCCCGATTCCGGTCTCGAGCATGCCGCCACACCACACCGGCACGCCGTTGGCCACGCACACGTCGTGAATGCGGCGCGCTTCGAGGTAACCGCCGACGCGTCCCGGCTTGATATTGATAATCGCGGCAGCGCCGAGCCGAATTGCGGCGGCTGCGTCGCGCGCCGACTCGATCGACTCGTCGAGGCACACCGGCGTCTTGATGAGCTTGGCGAGATCGGCGTGGCCCAGCATGTCGTCTTCGGGCAGCGGCTGCTCGATCAGCAAAAGGTCGAACGGGTCGAGCTTCGCGAGCTGCCGGGCGTCGCCCAGCGTGTATGCGGTGTTGGCGTCGACCTGAAGGAGAAGGTCATCGCCGAACCGCTCGCGTACAGCGCGCACGGGCTCGACGTCCCAGCCCGGCTCGATCTTGAGCTTCACGCGGATGTAGCCCTGCGCGAGGTACCCAGCAACAGCGTCGAGCAACTCCGGGACCGAGTTCATAATGCCGACGGACACGCCCGACGGCACGGTTTGCTTCACGCCGCCGAGGTGGCCGGCGAGCGACGTTCCCGTGGCCCGCAGCTCGGCGTCGAGCACCGCCGTCTCTATCGCCGCCTTTGCCATGTGGTGACCCTTGATCGGTTCGAGGGCCTGCCCGATCGCGGTCGCGGTCACGTCGCCCAGCGCGAACAGGCGGGGTAACAAGTGGTGACGCATCGCATGCTCGACGGCGTCGACGTATTCGGACGAGTACAGCGGTGCAGCCATCGCCACGCACTCGCCCCACCCGGAGCCGTCGGGGCCGATCGCCTGCACGATCAATGCGTCCTTCCGCGTCTCGGTACCGAATGACGTGCGAAATGGGGCGACGAGGGGCATACCGACGCGGCGCAGCTCCACGGC
>JBKJQZ010000156.1:0-6466 GCA_046594835.1 Acidimicrobiales bacterium
CCGAGTTGAGGCACACGCCGACGTCGAAGCCTTCGCGCTTGGACCACGCGAGGAACGGCTCCTCCCAGTCGGGCCAGCCGGCGCTGCCTGCGTAGCCCGACAAGTGGTTGAGCTGCACGTAGCCAACGTGGGCCGCGTTCTGTGGGTCGGGCGCGCCGGTGCCGGTCACGCGACGCCCCTTCCCCGGCGGCTTGAACAGGTAGCCCGCAGACATCGGGCGCTGGAACGAAACCGTCGTGCCGCCCGTGTACAGGTTGGGTCCGCCGAAGTCGTTGTACGCAGCCCAGGTGTTCGACGCGAGGGCCAGCACGATTTTGGTGCCCGCCTTCGGTCGCACCACAAAGAACGCATAGTCGCGGCGGATCTTGCCGTCGACCTCGATGGTCATGACTACCTCGTAGTAGCCCGACTCCCAGTCGGCGCCGGTCGTAATCGTGTGCGCGACAGGCCAACCGCAGCCGTTGGCGGCGGCGTCCTTCGGTGTCGCGTGCTCGTCGGCTTCGACCGTCTGTTGCCAGCCGACACGGCTGATCTCCACGCCGACGGGGCGACCCCCCGACGACGACAGGTGGAGCCCCACGGCGTCGCCCGCGGCGACAGATTGGGGCCAGCAATATCCGGTAACGACCTCGCGCGGCATGGGCGGACCCTACTGAGGAAGAATGCTGCCGTGATTCATAAGAGCCCTTTCCCTGACGTCGTCATTCCCGACACCGCGCTCACGCCCTTCGTGTTGCAGCACGCGCAACGCCTCGGATCCAAGGCCGCCTTCGTCGACAGCACCACGGGGAATGCGACCTCGTACGCCGAGCTCGACGACCGCGTCCGGCGCCTCGCGGGCGGTCTGGTCGAGCGCGGGCTGCCCAAGGGCGAAGTCGTAGCGATCATGGCGCCGAACTGCCCCGACTACGCCGTGGTCTTCCACGGGGTGGCCCTGGCCGGTGGCGTCGTGACCACGGTCAACCCCACCTACACCGAGCGCGAGGTGCACCACCAGCTCAACGACGCCGCGGCGACCACGCTCATCACAGTGCCGATGTTCCTGGAGACGGCACTGGCTGCCACTGCGGAAAGCGGCGTCAAGGAGGTCGTGGTTATCGGCGGCGCCGAGGGCTACGCGTCGCTCGAGGATCTCTTCGGTGAACCACTGGCCGAGCAGGTGCCCGTCGATCTCGACGACGTTGTGGTGCTGCCGTACTCGTCGGGCACCACCGGGTTATCGAAGGGTGTGATGCTCACGCACCGCAACCTGGTCGCGAACCTCGAGCAGACGGCGGCTGCGGTGCCGATTGGAGAGGACGAGTCCTTCGTGGCAGTGCTGCCTTTCTTCCACATCTACGGCATGCAGGTGCTGATGAACCTCGGTCTGTACCGCGGCGCCACCATCGTGACGATGCCGCGTTTCGACCTCGAGCAATTCCTGTCGCTGCACCAGGAGCACGCGCTCACGCGTGCCTTCGTTGCACCGCCGATGGTGGTGGCTCTGGCCAAGCACCCGATGGTCGACAACTACGACCTGTCGTCGTTGACGAACATCTTCTCCGGCGCGGCTCCGTTGTCGGCCGAGCTCGCGATCGAATGCGGAGCGCGTCTCGACTGCGAAGTGGTGCAGGGCTACGGCATGACCGAGCTCAGCCCTGTCACCCACGCCACGCCCCCAGGCAAGTTCAAAGCGGGTTCGGCCGGCATGACCGTGCCCAACACGGAGGTTCAGATCGTGGATCTGGAAGGCAAGGCTCTCGATCTCGACCATGACGGCGAGGTCTGGATCAAGGGCCCACAGGTGATGAAGGGGTACCTCAACAACGACAAGGCCACCGCCGAAACGATCGACGCCGACGGCTGGTTGCACACCGGCGATGTGGGCCACATCGACGCTGACGGCCACCTCTACGTCGTTGACCGCCTCAAGGAGCTCATCAAGTTCAAGGGCTTCCAGGTCCCGCCCGCGGAACTCGAGGCGTTGCTGCTCACGCATCCAAAGATCGCGGACGCTGCGGTGATCGGTCTGCCCGACGAGGAGGCCGGCGAGATTCCGGTTGGCTACGTGGTGCTGCGCCCCGGCGTGGAAGCGACCGAAGACGAGGTGAAGGAGTTTGTCGCCTCGCAGGTTGCGACCTACAAGCGCTTGGCCAAGGTCACCTTTATCGACGCAGTGCCTAAGTCGGCCTCGGGCAAGATCCTTCGCCGCGTGCTGCGCGACGAAGCTGCCAAGGGTTAGCGCGATGTCTGTAACTGACTTCGATCCCGACGAACTGCGCGAGAAGTACCGCGCCGAGCGCGACAAGCGCCTGCGTGACGAGGGCAACGACCAGTATGTCGAGGTCGCAGGCCAGTTCGCGCACTACGTCGAGGACCCCTACGTCGAGCCGGGCTTCAGTCGTGAGCCGATTACGGACGAGGTCGAAGTACTCGTCATCGGTGGGGGTTTCGGCGGACTGCTCGCGGGAGCGCGGCTGCGCGAAGCGGGCCTGGATCCGAGTGAGATCCGTCTGGTGGAAAAGGGCGGCGACTTCGGTGGCACCTGGTATTGGAACCGCTACCCGGGCGCAATGTGCGACATCGAGAGCTACATCTACCTGCCGCTACTCGAAGAGATCGGTTACATCCCCAAAGAGAAGTACACCCGCGCGCCGGAGATCCTCGCCCACTCGCGCGCCATCGGCGAGCACTTCGGGCTGTACGACAACGCGTGCTTCCAGACCGAGGTCACCTCACTTGTGTGGGACGGCGCCGATCAGCGCTGGATCGTGTCGACGAATCGTGGCGACACGATGCGCGCCCGCTTCGTCATCTCCTCGAGCGGTCCCTTACACCGCGCCAAGCTGCCCGGGATCCCGGGCATCGGAGACTTCAGAGGCCACTCCTTCCACACCTCGCGCTGGGACTACGACTACACCGGCGGCGATCCCGAGGGCGGCCTGATTGGCCTCAAAGGCAAACGCGTCGCCGTGATCGGCACCGGCGCCACCGCGATCCAGTGCGTGCCCCACGTGGGGGAGTGGGCCGAGCACCTCTACGTGTTCCAGCGCACGCCGTCGTCGGTCGACGTGCGCAACAACCGCGACACCGATCCGCAGTGGGCGTCGTCGCTCGCCGCGGGCTGGCAGAAGCACCGGATGGAGAACTTCAACGCCCTGGTCTCGGGCGGCTACGCGGAGGAAGACCTCGTCAACGACGGGTGGACAGACATCATCGGCAAACTGCTCGTGCGTATGCGCACCGCCGAGGGCGCCGACCTCACGCCCGAGGGCATCGCCCGCAACATGGAGTTGGCCGACTTCGAGAAGATGAACCAGATCCGGGCCCGGGTGGACTCGATCGTCGACAACCAGCAGACCGCCGACGCGCTCAAGCCGTACTACCGCCAGTTCTGCAAGCGCCCCTGCTTCCACGACGACTACCTCGACACCTTCAATCGTTACAACGTTGATCTCATCGACACCGATGGAAAGGGCGTCGAATCGATTACGGAGACGGGAATCGTCGCCAACGGCGTGGAGTACGCCGTGGACTGCATCATCTTTGCGACGGGCTTCGAAGTCGGTACGTCGTACCAGCGCCGCTCGGGCTACACGATTGTTGGCGCGGACGGCGTCGACCTCGACGACAAGTGGGGCGACGGGATCCGCACGCTGCACTCGATGCACGTGGACGGGTTCCCGAATCTGTTCCTCGTGCAGAACGCACAGGGCGGCTTCACGCCGAACTTCCCGCACAACCTCGACGAGATGAGCCGTCACTTCGCCTACGTGATCGGCGAGGTGCGGGCGCGTGGCGCGGCCCGCGCTGAGGTCACGCCCGAAGCGGTGGAGGAGTGGGTCCACAAGATCCGCGAGCTGGCGCCCGGTCGCTCGAAGTTCTTCGAGGAGTGCACGCCCGGCTACTACAACAACGAGGGCAAGGGCGGGCCCGGCTTCTTCACCGGCGAGAACGGCCCCTTCGGCGGCGGCCCAATCGCGTTCTACCAAATCCTCGAAAAGTGGCGGTCCTCCGGTGAGCTTCCGGGCATGCAGATCAGCTAGAAAGCAACGTCATGGCTACTAATGCAGAGACCGCGTACGAATCGGTCAAGGGCAACGTCGGCTCGTCCAACGGCACCGGCGACTGGTTCGAGGTCACCCAGGAGATCATCAATCAGTTCGCGGACGTCACCCACGACCACCAGTTCATCCACGTGGATCCTGAGCGCGCGGCGGCCGGCCCGTTCGGCACCACGATCGCGCACGGCTTCTTGACTCTTTCCCTGCTCGTGCACCTGCAGGGCTCGCTCAAGGGCGGCGACGAGCGTCCTGCTCCCGACTTCACCGGCCTGCTCGCCGGCGTGAACTACGGCTTCGACAAGATTCGCTTCATCAACCCGGTGAAGGTCAACTCGAAGATCCGGGCGACGTCGGTCACCAAGGACATCGAGCTCAAGGGCAACGCGATCAACATGACCAACACCCTGACAGTCGAGATCGAAGGCGAAGACAAGCCCGCCCTCGTGGCCGACTGGATCACCCGCATGGTTTTCGCCTAACCAAACTGCGCCGCGGCCGACGGAACGAAGTTCCGCTCGGCCTTTATGAACATCACGCGTTGTTCGAGCAAATCCAACTGCACGACCTTTCGGCCGGCAGCCATCCAGGCGTGCGCCTGCGCATGGTTGCCGGTTCGGTCGTTGGCCCACCAGTGCGCGTACGTACGCGCCGACGGGGGCAGCTTCGCGTTGAGGATGCGTTCGATGTGACCGAAGGTCATGCGTTCGGCGTTGTTCTCGCTCGACCGCAGATAGGCCCGCAACGGGTCGTACCGGCTGTGTGATGCAGCGCCGGCGTCCCAGCCGTAGGGCTTGCCGAGGCGGCTGGTGCGGGGCTTGTACGTGCCGTCGAGCCAGTTAAGGAAGCGTTCGGCTTGGGTCACGTACGACGCAATCGTGCCGTGGCGCTTGTCCTCGGTTCTGAGCATCGTGGCGAACCGATCGATCTCGTCGCGGAGGTCGACCATTGTCCACACCCGCTCACCCAGCTCGCTTCGCCGTTCCGTGTTCGAAACGCAGAGATCCATTTGTGCTGCTCCAGTCACGCCCGCGGAGGGACGCAGTTTTCGTTGTCTGAAGAGCACGTCTTTGTGGCTGGCGCTGATTCCACTGCCACTGTAAACGTTAGGTGTAACAGTGGTCCGGCGACCTCGAAAGGGAGGGACCGCCGATGAGGCGGTGAGTCGAGATCGCTACCCGTCTCTTCGTCGAACAAACGTGATTTTGTGGCGGCGTAGCGGGTACGCCTAATCCATGGCCGCACAGATGCAACCGATGGAATCGGCGAAGCGTCAGCGATTCAATCTTGCTGATGAATCGCACGAGGAGCTCGCACTCATTGTCCCGTTCCCGGCGTCTGACTGGGACCGACTCGAGTTGTGGGCACGCAAGCAGTCCACGCAGGAGAACCGAGATCTACGTGCTCGGGACACCGCGCTCGCGCGCATTTAAGTTCCGGTACGACAGCAACATCACGGCGGCATCGCTGTAGGTGACGTCCTTGGAGACCATGTTGTTCTCCAACGCCTTGCACGCCGCTTTCGTCAGCGACAGTGCAAGCGCGTCCATCGACAGCAGCTTCGCTGCCATCGCCCGCGTCCGCGCGACCAATTCCCCGTCGGGGTAGACGTGGTTCACGAAGCCCCAGCGTTCGGCGTCTGCCGCGCTGAAGCGCTCGCACACCATCACGAGTTCCCGCGTGCGCGCCGGACCCAGTTCGCGCATCAGGCGCGGCAGCGCTTGCCACGTCAACGGCAGGTTTAGCTCCACCTCGGGGATCGAGAACCACGCCGACTCCGCGGCGAGCCGCAGGTCACACGCGGTGAGCAACACCACGCCACCGCCGACTGCGAGCCCGTTGGCCGAGCCGATCACCACCTGCGGGAGCCGGTCGATCAGTTCGCACGTTCGGCCACCGAGATGCGCCCGCTGCAGCCGGTCGATGTCGTTGACGGGTGGCGCTTCCTTGGTCTCGCCGAGTTGTGCACCCGCTGAGAACGCGCGCCCTTCGCCGGTGAGCACGACCACTCGCGCCGACACGTCGGTCTCGAGTGTGCTGAGTGCCGCCTGAAGCTCTTCGTGCAGCTGGATGTTGAGCGCGTTGAGCTTGGCTGGGCGGTTGAGCGTGATGGTGACGAGTCCGTCGAGTTCGGCGTCGCGCTCCAGCCGAATGAGTTCGTAGTCCACGCTCAACCGATCATCTCGACCAACACCTCGGGCACGTGGGCCACGACGCTGAAGTGGCCGTCGCCGTCGAACCACTGCAGCTGCGCGTTCGGTACGAGCTTGGCCGTGGTCTCGCCGTTGATCGGCGGGCAGATCGTGTCGGCGGTCCCGTGCACCACGACGACCGGACACGTCACCGCGTGCACGTCGAAGCCGCCCCAACCGGGCCCGTCGGCGAGACGATCGTCGGCGTAACCCTGGACGCCCCACGCAAACATC
>JBKJQZ010000223.1:0-9640 GCA_046594835.1 Acidimicrobiales bacterium
CGTTCGTAGCCGCGTGCAGGCGTCCTCTCCGATCGCTTGGTAGGCGATCAGCGCGCCGGCGTCGGTCTGGTCTTCGATCCGTTGCCGGCTGGACCGGCCCTGCTCGGTGAACGCTCCATCGGCGTCGAGGTGGCCTTTGTCCTGCAGCGCCGCAACCGCTGCGGCCCATCCGTCGTCGGACCACGCCCGGCTCGTCTGGAGCACCGCGGCGGGGATCTCGCCCGACGCAGCGTGGGTGACGAGCGCCTCGCAGCCGTCGATGCCCTCGGCGGTCATCGCCGCGATGTGAATGTCGCCGCGGAACTCGCGTAGCAACGACTGCGCATGCCATAACGCGAGCAGCGGATCGTCGGGCCACGCGAGCGACGCGTGCCCGGCGAACAGCGGCTTGCCCGAGAGGTGCGCGCACGCGGTCTCGGCGGCATCGCGGGCGAGCCCGGCGGCTTCCTCGACCTCGGATCCTTCGGCGAGTGCTCCGGTGGTGCGACGCAGCATTGCGCCCGCGGCACGGAGCCGTGCGTCGAGCAGTTGCGCGGGCGTGACGGAGTCCCAAACGCCGTCCATGGCTCGGCGCACGAGGCCGGGTTCGAAGTTGAAGAACGTGGCGATCACGAGCTCAGCTGACACCGCACCCATGGGGGCCGAGCGCGACGCGAAGTAACCCGACCGCCCGGTCACGCCGAGCGCGGCGTACTCCTCGACCGCCTCGGTCGCGAAATAGATGAGCCCGTGGAGCGGCTCAAGGGTGCGGAAGGTTTTGCGGGCGACGACGGGGTCCATGGCGCTCATCCCACATTCTCGTTCAGGAAGGCGAGGGTGCGCGCCCAGGCCGGGCGCGCGGCTTCAACCCGATAGGCCGCACGCGTGTCGTTGAAGAAGGCGTGGGGTGCATCGGGGTAGATCACCGCTTCGTACGACTTGCCGGCTGCGTCGGCCGCCTTCTGGAAACCCGCGATGGTGCCGACGAGTCGCTCGTCGAGTTCGCCGTGGAGACACAACACGGGGCAGTGCAGGTTGGCGATTTGTTCGGGCGACGGCGCCGCTCCGTAGAAGCCCACCGCGCCTCTCATCGCGGGCGACTCGCAGGCAAGGCGCGCCGCCATGCCGCCGCCCATGCAGAAGCCGATCGCACCGATACTGCCGTTGCAGTAGGGCTGCGCGCCGACCCACTCGACGACGTTGACCAGCTCGGTGATGAACGCCTCCATGTTGCCGAACTGGCCGAACAGCGTTGTCATGGTGTCGTTCAGCGCCGCGGCTTCGGCCTCGGGGCGCTTGGCGAGTTCTGCGCTGCGCGCGTCGGCGTCCTGCCACGTACCGGTGGGGATCGTGTCGAAGAAATCCATCAGCTCGCGCACGCGCAGCGCGCTGATGGCGGCGGGCCGGTCGCCGCCGATCGAATACACATCCGGCGACACCGCCACGTAGCCCGCAGCCGCGATCCGGTCTGCGACTTCGGTGATGTGGTCGTCGACGCCCCACACTTCCTGCAATACGAGAACCGCCGGGAGCGGGTTCGTGGCCGCGGCGGGCCTGCTCGTGTACACCGCGAGTGCCCCGCCGACGCCGTCGATGCGTTCCCAGCCCTGAGTGAGTTTCATTTGGTGAACGACACCACAGAGCGCAGCACTTCGCCGTGATGCATCTTTTCGAATGCCGCCTCGACGCCGTCGAGCGGGATCACTTCACTCACGAACGCGTCGAGATCGAGACGCCCCTGGAGATACAGCTCGATCAGTAACGGGAAGTCACGCTCGGGCAGACAGTCGCCGTACCAACTCGGGCGTAGCTGACCGCCGCGCCCGAAGAAATCGATCATCGGAATGTCGAGGCGCATCTCCGGTGTCGGCACTCCGACCTGCACCACGGTGCCGGCGAGGTCGCGGGCATAGAACGCCTGCTCAAACACCTTTGGGTTCCCGACCGCCTCGATGCATACATCGGCGCCGTTGCCGCCGGTGAGTTCTTGGATCGCAATTACGGGATCGGTAATCGACGCGTTGACGGTGTGGGTTGCGCCGAGCTTCACGGCGAGCTCGAGCTTCCGCGGGTCGAGGTCGACGCCGATGACGGTCGTCGCGCCGGCGAGGCGGGCGCCTGCGATCGCGGCGATGCCCACGCCCCCGCAGCCGAACACGGCGACGCTGTCGCCGTAGGCGACCTCGCCGGTGAACATTGCGGCGCCGAGCCCGGCCATCACGCCGCAACCCAGGAGGCCGGCGGCCTCGGGTCGCGCCGCCGGGTTGACCTTGGTGCACTGGCCCGCGGCCACGAGCGTCTTGTCCGCGAACGCGCCGATGCCGAGCGCGGGGGAGAGCTCGGTGCCGTCGGCGAGGGTCATCTTCTGCGTGGCGTTAAAGGTGGCGAAGCAGTGTTGCGGCCGCCCCCTACGGCAGGACCGACACTCACCACACACGGCGCGCCAGTTGAGGATGACGTAGTCGCCCGGCGCCACGCTCGTGACGCCGGGGCCCACGGCCTCGATCGTGCCGGCGGCCTCGTGGCCGAGGAGGAACGGGAACTCGTCGTTAATGCCGCCTTCGCGGTAGTGCAGGTCGGTGTGGCACACCCCACACGCCAGAACGTTGACGACCGCTTCACCCGGGCCGGGGTCGGGCACGAGGATCGTTTCGATGGTGACGGGCTGACCCTTGGCGCGGGCGACGACGCCCCGGACTTCGTAGCTCATGCCCGAACATTGACACTTCTTCCCGACGCGTTCCCGAACCGCTCTTCTTGTATTGGGAATCATTCTCAATATATGATTGGGTGTGCGACGACTTCTGGTTTTCGGATTGGTGCTCGGGGTTCTCGCCGCGTGCGCGCCCGACAAGCCCGCGTTGCGGGAAGGCGCCCTGCGCGTCGTTGCGTCGTTTTACCCGTTGGTCGAGGCCGCGCAACGCGTGGGCGGCAGCCACGTCGAGGTCACCAACCTCACGCCCGCGGGCGTCGAACCGCACGACGTGGAGATGACACCACGCGACGCTGACATGATCGGCGACGCGGATGTGGTCGTTTACCTAGGCGGAAAGTTCCAACCCGCGATTGCCCGCACGGCGGAGGACAACCCGGGTGCGGTCGACCTAGGCCACGCCATCGCCCGAGGGAGCGACCCGCACTTCTGGCTCGACCCCACGCTGATGCAGGCAGCAGTGAAGCGGGTGCGCGCCGGATTGGCCAAGGCGGACCCAAAGCACGCCGCGATCTACGCCCGCAACGCCTCCGCCTTCGAGGCGAAATTGGACGCGCTCGACACCAAGATGGGCGTGGGCCTTGCGCACTGTGCGCGACGCGAGATTGTCACCGCCCACGCCGCGTTCGGCTACCTCGCGAGTCACTACACGCTGACGCAGTACTCGATCTCGGGGCTGTCACCCGACGCCGAGCCGAGCCCGTCACGCATCGCGAAACTGGCGGCGCTCGTACGTGAGAAGCGGGTGACGACGGTCTTCTTCGAGGAGCTGACTCCACGCGACTTCGCCGACACGCTCGCCAAGGACGCCGGCGTCACCACCGCGGCGCTGAACCCGCTCGAAGGCCTCACGAAAGCCGAGCTGGAGCGGGGCGACAACTACGTCTCGGTCATGACTCGTAACTACGAGGCGCTGCGCGTGGCGCTCGGATGCACGGACGCGCCGCAGTCGTGAGTGAACCCGTGCTCGAGGCCGACGACGTCGTGTTCTCCTACGGAGAGTCGGCCGTGCTTGACGGCGTAAGCCTGCGCGTGGAGGCCGGCGAGTTCGTGGCGCTGGCGGGCGGCAACGGATCGGGGAAGTCGACGCTCCTGCGCGTCTTGCTTGGCCTGCTGCGCCCCAGCCGAGGTACGGCGCGCATCTTCGGCGAGGCACCTACGTCGCGTCACGACCGGTGGCGGGTTGGCTACGTACCGCAGCGTCCCGCGACCCACGCCGATCTCCCGGCCACCGTCACCGAGGTGGTCGCCGCCGGGCGCCTCGCGCGCAGTGGTTGGCGACTACGCGGTGACGATCACGAGGCCGTGGCCGCCGCGCTCGAAGCGGTTCGCTTGACCGACCACGCCGCGCGCCGCTTCGGGGCGCTGTCGGGTGGGCAGCAACAGCGCGTGCTCATTGCCAAGGCGATCGTGAACGACCCCGAGTTGTTGATCCTGGACGAACCAATCGCCGGCGTCGACGCAGCCTCGCAGGAGCAGTTCCGCGACTCGCTGGTTGCGCGCATAGACGCAGGCCGTGCCGTGCTGCTCGTGTCGCACGAGCTGAGCGCGGTTGCCCGCGACCTGCACCGCGTGATCGTCCTCGGCAACGCGAGGGTGAGCTTCGACGGCCCGCCTGAGGAACTAGAGCGCTCGGGTGTCAGCCTCGGCGTGCACCGCCACGACCTTCCGACGTGGTTGGAGAACCAGTGAACCTGCCGTATCCCTTCGATCGTGAGTACATGCAGCTTGCGCTCATCGCCGCGCTGCTCGTCGGCATCTCGGCGCCGTTGGTAGGCGGATTCCTGGTGCAGAAGCGTTTGTCGTTGATGGGTGACGGGATCGGTCACGTCGCGTTTGCTGGAGTCGCCGCGGGGTTGCTGGCGAACGTATGGCCGGTGTGGACCGCGTTGGTCGCAGCGATCATCGCGTCGGTCGGCATCGAGTGGTTCCGGGCACGGGGTCGCATCGGAGGCGACCTCGCGCTGGCCTTCTTCTTCTATACGGGCATCGCGCTTGGCGTCGTGTTGATCCAGCGCGCCGGCTCGCTCAACGCGTCGACGCTTTCGTACTTGTTTGGGTCGGTCCTCACCACCAGTCAGTCCGACGTGGCGACGCTCGCGGCGATGGCTGCGGTAACCCTGCTGGCAATCGCTCTGACGTGGCGCGCGTTATTCGCGGTGGTCTTCGACGAGCAGGCGGCGCGCGTTGAAGGACTCCCGGTCGCGTTCCTGAACTACGGCCTAGCCGTGCTCACCGCGGTGAGCGTCGTCGCGGCAATGCGCGTGGTTGGGCTGTTGCTCGTCTCGGCCCTGATGGTGCTGCCCGTGGGTGCCGCGCAACGGCTCACCGCCTCGTTCAAACAGATGCTCATCGCGTCGAGCGTCATCGGCGGCGCGAGCGCGATCGTGGGGCTTGCGGCGGCGCGCGTGTTCGATCTCGCTCCAGGCGGTGCAATCGCACTGGTCGCGGCGGCGGCGTTCGCGGGCGCTTACGGAGTGGCCGGGGCCACACGCGTTCGCGCCTGAAGCCACGTCGAGCGGTGTTCACGCGTCGGTGCCGACGGAGTTCAGACCGAGTTCACAGCAACTTCGCAGAATCGGGAGGCAGACTGAGCCCATGACAGAACGCCGGCCGCGCGTGCTCGTCGTCGACGACGAAGAAAACATCACGTTTCTGCTCGACTCGGCGCTGCGCCACTTCGGCTTCGAGGTTGCCGTTGCGGCAAATGGTCGCGACGCGCTCACCCAGGCCGAGGGGTTTGCGCCCGACGTCATGCTGCTCGACGTCATGCTGCCCGACCTCGACGGGTTCGAAGTCGTACGGCGGTTGCGCCTGGAGGGCAACAAGGTGCCGATTCTGTTCTTGACGGCCCGGGATGCGACCCAGGACAAGGTGCGTGGCCTCACGCTCGGCGGCGACGACTACGTCACCAAGCCCTTCAGCCTCGAGGAGGTGGTCGCCCGCATCCAGGCGATCCTGCGGCGCCAGGGCACGTCGACCACTTCATCCCAGATCACCTTCTCGGATCTGGAGATGGACGAGGACGCGCACGTCGTGCGACGCGGCGGCCAGGTGGTCGAGTTATCGCCCACCGAATACAACTTGTTGCGCTTCCTGCTCGTGAACTCGGGCCGCGTGCTTTCGCGCAACCAGATCCTCGACCACGTGTGGCAGTACGACTTCGGCGGCCACGCAACTGTGGTCGAGACATACATCAGCTACCTACGCAAGAAGATCGACACGCTCGGCCCGCCGCTGATCCAGACCGTGCGCGGCGTTGGCTACGCGTTGCGTCTCGCGGCCTAGGACTCGATGTCGCTCCGCCGGCGCGTCATTCTCGGCTTCGTTGCCGTTGCGGCCGTACTGGTCGTGTCCAATGTCGCGCTCGCGTCCACCTTCCGATCGTTTCTTCTGACCCGTGTCGACCATCAGCTGCAGACAGCCGGCGGCCCACTATCGGGCCGTCGGGTCGCCGGGAGCGGGCGGGCCGGAAACGGCAACGAACAGCGCCGCGCGCTCAGCGAGTACTTCCAGGCCGACGGCGACCTCGCGTCGGGTGAGATCGTCGCTACGGGCGGCTACTACGACCCCGCCAATCGGCCGCCACCCAAGCTCACGATCGCCATGGTTGAAAGCCACATCTCCCACGTGGGCGGCAAGGCCGCGCCCTTCACGACCGCTGCGATCGACGGCGATGGCCACTGGCGCGTGGTCGTATTTGCGAGTCAGTTCGACGCCGGAGAAATCCGTGTGCTCGCGATCAGCCTCGACGGCCTGAACGAGACGCTCTCGCACGCCCGCACCATCCAGATCATCGCCACGCTCGCCGCGTTGGCGGCGCTCGGCCTCGTGTCGTTCTGGATGATCCGCCTGGGCGTGCACCCGATTGCGGCGATGGCCGACACCGCCGAGAAGATCTCCGCGGGCGACCTCAGCATTCGCGTTGAGCACCCCGACGAGCGCACCGAAGCTGGTCGCCTCGGCTCGTCGCTCAACGCCATGCTGCACCGGATCGAAGAAGCGTTCCAGGCCCGCGCCGAGTCCGAAGCCAAGGTGCGGCGGTTCGCGGCCGACGCGTCGCACGAGTTGCGCACGCCGCTCACCTCGATCCGCGGGTACGCGGAGTTGTGGCGCGCGGGCGCGCTCACCGACGATGTCGCGTTAGGCGACGCCATGCGCCGCATCGAGTCCGAAGCCCACCGCATGGGGTTGCTGGTCGAGGATCTGCTGCACCTGGCGCGTCTCGACCAGCGTCAGACCAGCGAGCGGGTCGATATTGATCTCGCAGCGATCACCCACGACGCCGTGGCCGACGCGCGGGCCGTGGAACCCAACCGTCCTATCGAGATCGAGGTAGCGCCGGCAGTTGTTCACGCCGACGAGGCCGCGCTGCGCCAGGTGATTGCCAACCTGTTGAGCAACGTGCGGGCCCACACGCCCGCCGGGACGCCGGCACGCATAAGCGTCTCTACTGCGGACGGCGCCGCCGAACTGCGCGTAGCCGACGACGGGCCGGGGATGACCGCCGACGTTGCCGACCACGTCTTCGAGCGGTTTTACCGAGCCGACAAGGTGCGCACGCGCAGCGAAGGCGGCACCGGTTTGGGGCTCGCGATAGTGGACTCCATCGTGCGGGCGCACGGGGGCAGCGCGTCAGTCACCTCCACCGAGGGCGAAGGCACTGTGTTTGTGATCCGCGTTCCGCTCGCTCCTGCCGCGTCTTCAGCAACCCCGTAGACGCCTCACAGGGAACCCCCAGGTTCGGGGGTCAGCATGTGGGCATGGACACAACGCTGCTCGACGACGTGTTTCCCGCCGATGCCGCCCAGCCCGCGGCGGATGCATTCGACGTCGCGTCGCCCGCTTCTCCCTCCCCCAAGCGAGCGGTACGCATCGCCGGTCTCCTCGCAGTGGCGGTCCTATCCGGTGGCACCGCAGCCGTCGCGACACATGCGCTCGACGGCCGCGGCGCCACGACCACCAACTTCGCCACCACCCTTGGCGCTACGGCCGCCCGCTCGTTATCGGGTACGACGCTCGACGTGGCGCGGGTCGTTGCCGCGGTTGGTCCGTCGACCGTCTCGATCCGGACCCAGTTGCGCAGCGGCGTGTTTAGCGGCTCCGCCGCCGGCACCGGCATCATCGTCAGTTCCGACGGCGAAGTGATCACCAACGCGCACGTTGTCGAAGGCGCGACCGCGGTCAAGGTCACCCTCGCGGGCGAGTCGCAGGCACGCGACGCGTCCGTCGTCGGCTCCGATCGCGACGCGGATCTCGCGCTCCTCAAGATCGCCGGCGTGACGGGCCTGCCCGCCGCGAGGCTCGGAAAGTCCTCCGACGTGCGCGTCGGCGACGACGTGGTTGCCATCGGGAACGCGTTAGCGCTCAAGGGTGGACCAACGGTTACCCGCGGCATCATCTCCGCGCTCGACCGCACGCTCGCGACTGACGAGTCCACCATGACCGGTCTCATTCAGACCGACGCCTCGATCTCGTCGGGGAACTCGGGCGGACCGCTGGTTGACGCGACCGGGAGGGTCATCGGCATCAACAGCGCGGTCGCGGCGAGCGGGCAGGGGACCGCGGCCGAGAACATCGGCTTCGCGATCGCGATCGACAACGCGCTGCCCGTCATCAACCGTCTACGAAACCACACCGCGGCGGCGGCCGCGGGCTACCTCGGCGTCACCTCGAAGGATCCGATCGACGGCAGCCGCGGCGCTCTAGTCGCGGGCGTGGAGTCGGGCTCCGCGGCGGAAAAAGCGGGGCTCAAGGCGGGCGATCTGATCACTGCGATCGACGGCCACACGATTGATGGCGCGGCGGCGCTTGGCGCGGCCATTCGTTCGCACACGCCGGGCACGCCCGTGACGATCACCTACATCCGCTCGAACCGCGAGCACACCGCGACCGCAGACCTCAGCACCCGCCCGACCTCGTAGGCCTACGCTCGCCCGGTGGCTGAGCCGTGGTGGAAGTGCGCTGTGATTTATCAGATCTATCCGCGGAGTTTTTGCGACAGCAACGGCGACGGCATGGGTGATCTTGACGGCATTCGCTCCAAGCTCGATTACATCCGAGACCTCGGCGTTGACGGCATCTGGCTGTCGCCCGTGTTCAGCTCGCCGCAAAAGGACATGGGTTACGACGTCGCCGACTACTGCGACATCGACCCGCTGTTCGGTTCGCTCGCAGACATGGACGCGCTGATCGTGGCGGCGCACGAACGCGATCTGAAGGTCTTGCTCGACTGGGTACCGAACCACACGTCGGATCAACACCCGTGGTTCGTGGAGTCGCGCTCGTCGCGCGACAACGCCAAGGCCGACTGGTACTGGTGGCGTGACGCGACGCCCAGTATTTCGGGAAACTGGAGCCCGCCCAACAACTGGGAGGCCAACTTCGTGGGCGGCCCCGCGTGGACCCACGCGCCCGAGCGCGACCAGGTGTACCTGCACAACTTCCTGCCCGAGCAGCCCGACCTCAACTGGCGTAACCCCGAAGTAGTCGCGGCGATGCACGACACGTTGCGGTTCTGGCTCGATCGCGGTGTCGACGGGTTCCGCATCGACGTCATCCACCTGCTTGGCAAGCCCGAGTCGTTGCCGAGCATTCCCGACGACGCGACGGGCGTGGGCCGAGTGAACTTCTTCGACTTCGACGACACGCATCAGATCCTTCGCGACATCCGCACGCTGCTCGACGCCTACGAGGGCGACCGCGTGAGCGTGGGCGAGGTGTACCTGCTCTCCACCAAGATCGTCGCCAAGTACTACGGCGCGGGCGACGAGCTTCACCTCGCCTTCAACTTTCCTCCGCTCTACGCGCCCTGGGACGCCGACGCGTGGCGAAAGCGCATCGACCGGGTCGTCGACGAGATGCCCAACGACGCATGGCCGACCTGGGTGTTGTCGAACCACGACAACGCGCGCCACCGCACCCGCTACGGCGGCTCCGAAGCCCGCG
>JBKJQZ010000155.1:0-14157 GCA_046594835.1 Acidimicrobiales bacterium
CTCGATCGGCCGTCCCCGCCGCGTTTCCAAGGTGGTCAAGGGTGGTCGTCGGTTCTCCTTCGGCGCCCTGATGGTTGTCGGCGATGGCAACGGCAAGGTCGGGCTCGGTTACGGCAAGGCCGAAGAAGTCGGTCTCGCGATGCAGAAGGCCGTCGAAGAAGCCAAGCGCAACATGTTCGACGTGCCGCTCGCCGGTTCCACGATCATTCACACGATCATCGGTGAAGCCGGTGCCGGCCGCGTGCTGCTCAAGCCCGCGGCTCCCGGTACCGGTGTGATCGCCGGCGGTGCTGCTCGCGCCATCCTCGAGGTGGCCGGCATCCACGACGTGCTCGCCAAGTCGCTCGGTTCCACGAACGCCCTGAACGTGGCGCACGCCACCATCGCCGGCCTCAAGGGCCAGAAGTCGCCCGACGTGATTGCCGCTGCTCGCGGCAAGTCACCCGACGAGGTCACCCCCGTGGGCGTGTTCCGTGCTTACAGCGAGACCAAGCGTGCTCGCGCCAAGGTCGGAGGTAACGACTAGTGGCCAATCTCGTCATTAGGCAGGTCAAGTCCGGGATCGGGACCAAGCCCAAGCACCGCGGCACGCTGCGCGCGCTCGGCCTCGGCCGCATCGGCAAGACCAATACCCTCGTGGACGGACCGGTTGTCCGCGGCATGATCGCTCGGGTTCCGCACCTGATCGAAGTCAAGGAAGAAGAGTCATGAAGATCCACGACCTAAAGCCGGCTCCCGGCTCGAACCGCGCGAAGCGTCGTGTCGGCCGTGGCATCGGCGGCAAGGGCGGCAAGACCGCCGGTCGCGGCACCAAGGGTCAAAAGGCACGTAACACGGTGCGCGTGGGCTTTGAGGGCGGTCAGCTTCCGCTCGCCCAGCGTCTGCCGAAGCTACGGGGCTTCAATAACCCGTTCCGTGTCGAATACAACGTGATCAACCTCGACACGCTTGCCCAGATGGACACAGTGATCATCACGCCCGAAACCCTGCGCGAGCGGGGCCTCGTGCACAAGCACGGTCTCGTGAAGGTTCTGGGCCGCGGCGATATCGGCGGCCGCGCCTTCCAGGTGCAGGCGCACGCGTTCTCCAAGACTGCTGAAGCAGCGATCACCGCTGCGGGCGGTAGCGTCGAGCGTCTCCCGATGCCGTTCGGCAACGGGCGTCCGCCGGTCTCCGGCAACCAGTTCGCAAACCGCTAGACCCGAAGATCTAAGGGAGCACAGAACACGTGAAGTTCCTCAACATGTTCCGGGTCGGTGACCTGCGGAACAAGATTTTCTTCACTCTGTTCGTGATCATCCTGTACCGCATCGGGTCGCACGTGCCGGTTCCCGGTATCGACTTTGAGCAGGTGCAGCGGCTCAAGGAGCAGGCCGATCGATCTGGCGTACTCGGCTTCTTGAACCTGTTCTCCGGCGGAGCGCTCACGCGCTTTGCCGTGTTTGGGCTCGGGATCATGCCCTACATCACCAGCTCGATCATCATCAACCTCCTCGAGGTTGTGATCCCAAAACTCGCTGAATGGCGTGATCAGGGCGCCGTGGGTCAGCGCAAAATCACCCAGACCACCCGCTATCTCACCGTGGCGTTGGCGATCATGCAGTCGACGGGTCTCGCCTTCGTATTCCACAACGGCGGCCGCGGGTTCCTGTCGAACAACGCCAGCAACCTCGACCTGATCCCGAACTTCAATGCGCCACTGGTGCTGCTCATCGTGCTGACGATGACCGCCGGAACCGCCACGGTCATGTGGCTGGGCGAGCTCATCTCCCAGCGCGGCATCGGTCAGGGGATGTCGATTCTGATCTTCGCGAACGTTGTATCGGGCCTCCCTGCGGGCGGCGCCTCGATTCGGGCGGAGGCGGGCAACTTCAAGTTTGCAGTGGTCCTTGTGATCACGATGTTCCTGCTGGTCTCGATCGTCACGGTGGAGCAGGGCCAGCGCCGCATCCCGGTGCAGTTCGCCAAGCGCATCGTCGGACGCCGTATGTACGGCGGCCAGTCGACCTACATCCCGCTCAAGGTCAACCAGGCCGGCGTCATCCCGATCATCTTCGCCAGCTCGGTGTTGTATTTCCCGGTGCTGCTCTCGAACGTGGTGCCGTGGGTCGGTGTGCGGGCATGGATTAACGATCACCTCGCCAGCCCGACCGACATTGTGTACGTGGCGCTCTACGGCCTGATGATCGTGGGCTTTGCGTACTTCTATACGTCGATCGCCTTTAACCCCGAGCAACAGGCCGACATCATCCGCAAGCAGGGCGGGTACATCCCCGGCATTCGTCCCGGGCCCCCCACGGTTCGGCACCTGCAGGGCATCCTGACCCGCATTACCTTGCCGGGCGCCTTGTTCCTCGCCTTTATTGCACTGTTGCCTTCGCTGTTCCTGTCCTGGTGGCACATCAACAACTACCCGTTCGCGGGCACCACGTTGCTGATCGCAGTGGGTGTCGCGTTGGAGACCATGAAGCAGATCGACAGCCAGCTGACGATGCGCAACTACGAAGGTTTCCTGAAGTAAGCCGATGATTCCCGGCATTCGCCTCGTGCTGCTGGGCAAACAAGGTGCGGGTAAGGGCACGCAATGCGTGCGCCTCGCCCGTCACTACGTGGTGTCCCATGTCTCCACTGGCGACATCTTCCGCGCGGCTGTGCGCTCCGATAGTGAACTCGGTAAGCGCGTAAAGGCCTTCCTCGACGCCGGTGACCTGGTCCCCGACGAGGTCACCCTCGCGGCCGTCGACGAACGACTGAACCATCCCGACACTCGCAACCGCGGCTTTATCCTCGACGGTTTCCCGCGCAGCGTCGGACAGGCCGATGGCCTCGAAAAGCTGCTCGACCCCGTCCGATTGGACATGGTGATCGACCTCCACATCAGCACCGAGGAGGCGCTGGGCCGGCTTGCGGGTCGTCGGGTCTGCCAGACCTGCCAGGCGATCTACCACGTGTCGCGTCCGCCGAAGTACGACTGGACCTGCGACAACTGCGGCGGCGACGTGGTCCAGCGCGACGACGACACAGACGACGCGATCCGTCGCCGGCTTCAGCTGTATGAAACCGAAACGGCCCCGCTGATCGACTACTACTCGTCGCGCGCCATGCTTGTAACTGTGGACGGCCTTGGTACAACTGATCAGGTGGCTGAACGGCTAGTAGAAGCCATCGATCGTCAGCGCGAGCAGAGCGTGGGTTAGCGATGCGCCGCAACAAAGACGAGCTCGCGAAGATGCGCAAGGCCGGACGGGTCGTGGCCGAAATGCACGCCAAGACGCGCGAAGCGATCCGCCCGGGCATCACCACCATGGAGCTCGATCGCGTCGCGCGCGAGGTGCTCGACAAGCGAGGCGCCCGCTCGAACTTCCTCAACTACCACGGCTTCCCGGCGGTGATCTGCACGTCGCCCAACGACATGATCGTGCACGGGATCCCGTCTGAAACCGTCGTGCTCCAAGACGGCGACATCATCTCCATCGACTGTGGAGCGATCATCGAGGGCTATCACGGTGACGCCGCCTATACGGCGCCGGTGGGCGAGATAAGCCCCGAGGCCCGCAAGCTGATCGAAGTGACGGATGCGTCGCTCGTGGCTGGCATCGCGGCGATGCGCGACGGCAACCGGTTGACCGACATCGGCCAAGCCGTGCAAGAAGTGGCCGAAGCTGGCGGGTACTCGGTTGTACGCGAGTACGTCGGCCATGCGATCGGCACGGCGATGCACGAGGAGCCACAGGTACCGAACTATGGCCCCGGCGGCCGCGGCCCCAAGTTGCGCTCCGGAATGGTCTTCGCGATCGCGCCGATGGTGAACCTCGGCCGACCCGAAACCTTCCTGCTCGAAGACGGGTGGTCAGTCGTCACGGCCGACGGTTCGTTGTCGGTCCACGTCGAGCACACGATTGCGATCACAGACAACGGGCCCGAGATCTACACCCTTCCCTGAGTTCGTCGGGCGGCGATTACGCCGGCCACGGCCCCACCGAGCATGTTGGCCACGAGGTCGCGGCCGGTGTTCTGAAACCCACCGATCTGCGTGTTCTCTTGTATGTGGGTGATGCCGAATTCGATCACCTCGTTGAACGCGCCCACGCCCATGGCCAGTAGCCAGGTGGCGGACCACGCCATTGTTGGCGTTGGCCGCTCATACCGAAGTGCTTCCCAGGCGGCGAGGCCCGCCGAGCCGAAGCCCACGAAATGCACCACGTTGTCGAAGTGGATCCGTCCGGGCAACAGCGCGTTGTAGAGGATGCGGTTGTGGTCCAGCTCGATGATCCCTCCGGCAAGGTGCCCTACGCCCCACACGGCGAGGCCGATGAGCGTCGTAGTGCTGAACCGAGCGCGTTCGTCGAGCCGCCCTACGGCCAGCGCGCCGACGAGCACGATCACGAGGTACGACCCGGTCAGCCTTGATCCAGTGGCGAATCCATAGCTCCCGAAGCCAACAATCGCGGTCGCCACTACCGCCGCCAAGACGGCGTGCCGACGCAGGCTCATCACGCCCGGCCGGCGTGTGCGCTCCTTCTCGTTTGCACTCATGACCGGGACCCTAAGAGTTTGGCGCCACGAAAGTCCGATGAAAACGCGGGCGGCCTCAACCGGTTTTCGGGCCGGATCGTCGGACTTTGGCGGCGCAGAACGCGTGGGTAGCCTGCGTTTGGTGACACGGCGGGCGTTGGTGGAGGTTCTGCGCAAGCAGCACGGTGACCTCGATGATCCCGTTGCGGCGATCGAGGCGGGGTGGGTGCAAGTCGATGGGGCGGTGATGACCAACCCGCTGTCGCAGGTGTTGCCGAGCGCGCGGATCATCGTGCGCGAGGCGAAAGGACTCAAGGGCGAGGCGAAGCTCGGCGCCGGGGTTGAAGCCCTCGGTGGGTTCGACTTCACCGGGGCGATTGCGCTGGACCTCGGTGCCTCGACGGGCGGCTTCACCACCGCAATGCTCGATCGCGGCGCGGCGCGGGTCTACGCGGTTGACGTCGGCCATGGTCAGCTGAGGGGATCACTGCGCCAAGACCCCCGCGTGGTGAGTTTTGAGCAGACCAACGCCACTGATCTGACCCGCGCAATGGTCCCCGACGCGCTCAATGTCATGACGATCGACGTGTCGTACTCGCCGCTGCGGGCGATCCTGCCGGTCGTGACAAAAGCGCTCTCGTTCGATCCAGCCGCCTCGCTCTTCGCTTTGGTGAAGCCGATGTTCGAATTACAGGCTGGGGAGCTTCCAACATCCGCGAAAGATCTTGCGGACGCGGTTAGCCTCGCTGAGCAGGGAATACGCGCAGCCGGATGGGCGATAGAAGCGACTATCGAGTCTCCGCTGCGTGGCAATAACGGGGCCGTGGAGTACTTCGTGCGCGCCCGCTTGCTGGAATTACCTCAGAACGGCTAAATTATTCGGCCGGTCCTGCGCGCCTTGTCGCGTGCGGGGATCCGGCCATTCGTAGCAGTTCTAAGGAGTTCGACCTGCCAAGTAAAGCTAAGGAAGAGGGCATCACGCTCGAGGGGACCGTCGTCGAGCCACTACCGAACGCTGTGTTCAAGGTAGAGCTCGAGAATGGGCACCACGTGTTGGCCCATAGTTCCGGCAAGATGCGCATGCATCGCATCCGGATCCTTCCTGGCGATCGCGTGCAGGTTGAGATCACGCCCTACGACCTCACCCGAGGTCGCATTGTGTTCCGTTACCGGTAAAGGTATTTATGAAGGTTCGTCCGAGCGTCAAGACAATGTGCGAGAAGTGCAAGGTGATCCGTCGTCACGGTCGTGTGATGGTCATCTGCGATAACCCTCGTCATAAGCAGAGGCAGGGTTAATTCGATGGCACGTGTAGCCGGTGTTGATATTCCGCGCGAGAAGCGCCTCGTCATCTCTCTTACCTACGTCTACGGCATTGGCCCGACGAAGGCAGCGGAGATCTGTGAGGCCACGGGCATGAACCAAAGCACGCGAGTGCGTGACCTCACCGAAGAAGAGGTCAACAAGCTCCGCACCTACATCGACGAAAACCTCAAAGTCGAAGGTGACCTGCGCCGTGAGGTGCAACAGGACATCAAGCGCAAGATGGAAATCGGCTGCTACCAGGGCCTGCGTCACCGCCGCGGTCTTCCAGTCCGTGGTCAGCGCACTCACACCAACGCCCGCACTCGTAAGGGCCCCAAGAAGACCGTCGCCGGTAAGAAGAAGGTTCGTAAGTAATGGCAAAGCCGAAGCCGGGCGGTCGTCGCCCGCGCAAGAAGGAACGCAAGAACATCACGCACGGCGTGGTGCACATCAAGTCGTCGTTCAACAACACCATCGTGTCCATCAGCGATGCGCAGGGCAATGTCGTCGCGTGGGCGTCGGCCGGCAACGTGGGCTTTAAGGGCTCACGTAAGTCGACGCCGTTCGCCGCGCAGCTTGCTGCTGAGCAGTGCGCCCGCCGTGCCATGGAGCACGGACTGCGCACCGTCGAGGTGCAGGTCAAAGGTCCGGGCTCGGGTCGCGAAACCGCCATCCGCTCGCTCATGAACACCGGCCTTGAGGTAAACGGCATCAAGGACGTCACCCCGATTCCGCACAACGGTTGCCGCCCGAAGAAAAGGCGTCGCGTCTAATGGCTCGCTACACCGGTCCCGTCTGCCGTCTCTGCCGGCGTGAAAAGCAGAAGCTGTTCCTCAAGGGCGCCAAGTGCGACACCATGAAGTGCCCGATCGAGCGTCGTCCTTACCCTCCGGGTGAGCACGGCCGCGATCGCATGCGCCAGGGCTCTGAGTACCTCGCCCAGCTGCGCGAGAAGCAGAAGGCGCGCCGGATCTACGGCGTGCTTGAGAAGCAGTTCTCCAACATGTACAAGGAAGCCAACCGCGCTCCTGGTATCACCGGCGAGAACCTGCTTCGCATGCTCGAGCAGCGTCTCGACAACGTGACGTTCCGCAGCGGCTGGTCTGCGAGCCGCAACCAGTCTCGCCAGTTCGTGCGCCACGGCCACGTCCTCGTGAACGGCAAGCGCGTCAACATCCCGAGCTACCGCGTCCGCAAAGGCGACGTGATCTCGCTCAAGGACAAGTCGCGCACGATGATCGTGATCCGTCACAACATGGACACGCTCGACCACACCATGCCCGGCTGGCTCGAGTCCGGTGCCGAAGGCTTTGAAATCACGGTTCGTGATCTTCCCCAGCGCGAGCACATCGACGTGCCCGTGCGCGAGCAGCTCATCGTCGAGCTGTACTCCAAGTAACCGTTTAACGACACGCGTCCGAAGGACACATCTACATGCTCATCATTCAGCGACCCACCGTCGAGGCCATTGGCGAGGAAGAAAACGACCGGCAGCGCTTTGCCATCGGTCCGCTCGACCCCGGCTTTGGTCACACGCTCGGCAACGCTCTGCGCCGCACGCTGCTGTCGTCCATTCCGGGCGCGGCGGTAACGCAGGTTCGATTCGACGACGCGCTTCACGAGTTCACGACCCTCACGGGCGTGAAAGAAGACGTCACCGACATCATCCTCAACCTCAAGGACCTCGTCCTGCGCATGGAGGTGGACGAACCCATCGTGCTTCGTCTCGACGTGCGGGGCCCGTCGGAGATCACCGCCGCCGACTTGTCGCAGGTCACCGGTGTTGAGGTCCTCAACCCCGAACTGCACATTGCGTCGGTCAATGGCAAGGGTCGCCTCGCCGTTGACGTGACCGTCGAGCGTGGCCGCGGCTACGTCACCGCTGACAAGAACAAGCGCAACTCCACCATCGGCGTGTTGCCGATTGACTCGATTTTCGCTCCGGTCCGCCGCGTGGCGTTCACGGTTGAGCCCACCCGCGTCGAGCAGTCGACCAACTTCGACCGCCTCGTCCTCGACATTGAGACCGACGGCTCGATCACGCCTCGTGAGGCGCTTGCTTCGGCTGGCGACACGCTGCGCTCGCTCGTCACCCTCGTGGCCGAAATGAGCGACGCACCGCAGGGCCTTGAGCTCGGCGACGTCGCAGTGGCCGGTTCGGGCTCGCCCGACATGGACCTGCCGATCGAGGATCTTGATCTCAGCGAGCGTCCCCGTAACTGCCTCAAGCGTGCGCAGGTCAACACCATCGGTGAGCTCATTCAGAAGACTCCTGATGACCTGCTGGCCATCACGAACTTCGGTCAGAAGAGCCTCGACGAGGTTCTCGTCAAGCTCGACGAGCGCGGCCTTGCGCTGCGTAACAGCCGGGGCGTTCTCTAGCCATGCCGGGTACCCCCAAGAAGGGTCGTCGCTTCGGCGGCGACGCCGCGCACCAGAAAGCGATGATGGGCAACCTCGTCGCATCGCTGATCGCCGCCGAGGGCATCGTCACCACCGAGGCCAAGGCCAAGGCGCTGCGTCCCATCGCCGAGAAGGTCATTACCAAGGCGAAGAAGGGCGGCCTGGCCCGTCACCGCGACGTTGTCGGGTTCATCCGCGATAAGGACATGGCGCACAAGCTGTTCGACGAGATCGGACCGCGTTACGCCGATCGCAACGGCGGCTACACCCGTATCTTGAAGCTCGGCCCCCGCAACGGTGACAACGCGCCTATGGCGCGCATCGAGCTGGTCTAGCTACAACTGCGTCACCGTGACGCTGTTTGACGATTCTCTGGAGCCGACGGAGCCCACAGCCTTTCGAGGCGATGGGGCTCCGTCGCTTCGCGTCCGCTTGACCGTCGGCTACGACGGTGCACAGTTCCACGGCTTCGCCATCCAACCTGCGGTACCAACCGTGGCCGGTGCGCTCGTGGTCGCCATCGAGCGGGCCTTGCGGGTCGAGGGCGTCGAGCTGACCTGCGCCGGGCGGACCGACACTGGTGTGCACGCCCGGGGCCAGGTGGTGTCTTTTGACGTGCCCGCAGACACGGTGGTTGATCCCGCGGTGTTACAGCGCCGCATAAACCGTCAGCTGCAGCCCTCGATCGTGGCGCGCGACGTGGCCGTCGACGTGGGCGAGTTCAACGCCCGTTACGACGCCGTGGCCCGCCGTTACCGCTACGCAATCATGAATGCGCCCGTTCCGGACCCGCTGCTCGCTGCGCAGGCCTGGTGGGTGCCTGAGCCGCTCGACCTGCGGGCCATGGAGGCGGCGTGTGACCCGCTGCTGGGCGAGCACGACTTCGCGGCGTTCTGTCGCAAGCCGGCCCCTCGACGCGACGGCACGGTGCCGGGGATGACGCGTCGGGTCGAGGACGCCGAGTGGGAAGTGCTCGACGACGGGCTCCTGTACTTCTGGATTGAGGCCAACGCCTTCTGCCATCAGATGGTGCGCTCGATCGTCGGCCTGCTCGTAGAGGTCGGCCACGGGAAGCGACACGTATCTGACGTATTGCAGGTGCTGCGCGGCAGGGATCGCCAGGCCAACGCCGATCCAGCACCGCCCCACGGCCTGGTGCTCTGGGAAGTGAAGTACTGAGCGTCTAGAACGACTCTGTGGCGTCGAAGCCGGCGTCGCGCATGAGTTGGGTAACGCCGCCGCGGTGGGACGGATCGCGGGTTTCGAGTGTGAGGCGAACCTCGGTCTGGTTGATGCCGACACGTGAACCGGCGCGATGGTGCTCGACCGATAACACGTTGAGTCCCTCAGTACCGACGAGCGCAAGGAGGCGAGCGAGCTCGCCGGGGGCGTCGCGCACGACGACCCGAACGACGATGTAGCGGCCCGCTGCCGACAGACCGTGGTCCACCACGCGCACGAGCAGCAGCGGGTCGATGTTGCCGCCGCTGACAATCACCCCGATCGGCCCGTTACCGGGCACGAGGCCACCCAGGGCCGCCGCGAGAGCGACCGCTCCTGCGGGTTCGACGACCTGCTTCGCTCGTTCGAGTAACAACACGAGCGCTTGGCTGATCGCTTCCTCGTCGACGTGCACCACTTCGTCCACGTAGGCGTGGATGTGCGCGGCCGTGAGTTCCGACGGGCCCTTCACCCGGATGCCGTCGGCCATCGTGGTCTTGCGGTCGGCCGCTTCAACGCCGATGACCTTCACGTCACGGCGGGTGTGGGCGAACGCGGCAGCGACGCCCGAGATCAACCCGCCGCCCCCGATCGGCACGACGACGGTTTCGATCTCAGGAGCCTGCTCGGCGAACTCGAGACCGACCGTTCCCTGCCCCGCGATGATCCGCTCGTCGTCGTAGGGCGGCACGAAGACGCGGCCGTCGGTCTCGGCCTTCGCTTTCTCGATGCAGTCGTTGACGCCGCCGTCGACGAGCACGACCTCAGCGCCGTAGCCCCGCGTCGCTTCGAGCTTGGGGAGTGGAGCGGCGACGGGCATGTAGATCGTTGCTTTGTGGCCGAGCAGCTTGGCGGCGAGGGCGACGCCCTGTGCGTGGTTACCCGCCGACGCAGCCACGACATCGACACCGCCGGGCAGCTGCGAGATCAGGTTATAGGCGCCCCGGATCTTGAACGAGCCCGTCCGCTGCAGGTGCTCAGACTTGAACACGAGCGGTCGGCCCGCGAGCTCGGACAGGCCGGCGACCTGCTCTGCGGGAGTGTGATGGACCACGCCCTGCAGCCGTTTCGCTGCAGCTTCAATGTCGGCCCTGCCGATCACGAGAGGTGTCCCTCCACCCGCTGCAGAAGCTCGGCCTGTTCGGCGGGTGTGTTCACTGGGACCCGGACGAAGTGGCTCCCGGAGAACCGCACGTCCGCCTCGAGGCCGCCGGACCCATCGTGGAAGTGCAAGAACGGCTTGGACCCGATGTAAAACGTGGACTGGGACTTGCCTTTGGTCCTCAGGCCTTCCGTTGCGCGCAAGACCGCGATGAAGTCGGTCAACTCCTCAGGCACTTCTCGCAATCCCACACACGGCAGCGTAGAAGGAACAAGCCTCAGTCCTCGCCGGAGAAGCGCTCCCACGCAGCTGGCTTGCTCATGCCCATGGCCTCGCCGATTTGTGTCCACGTCTTGCCCTCCCTGCGGCAGAAGCGGACCACCTCCGTGAGCTGGCGGTCGACCTCGCCGGCCGCCGAGCCCAGACCCACGAGTACCAGCAAAGGATCAATGTGGTCTCGCCACTTCGTCGTATCGGTAGGAAGGGGCCATCGAAACTTTCCACGTCCCGCCGGGAAACTCGTCGAGATCCGTAAGTCCCTTCAGGTGCGCCGACGCATTTCGCCGTCGCGGTCGATGACAATTTCGTTGAAACCCTTCAGTCGCTTGAACGACTCGGGAAGCTGTACGAAGTCGGTAATGGGACTCGTGCGTCGTGCCGCATCGAGCATCGTATTTCCGCCAGGGTTACGTCAAGGTCTCCTGACCCAAGGCTCAGGGACGTTCACGGGGGCCGGATCCTCTGTTTGCGGGTTTGGCAGATCACCCCTATCCTTGACCGGTCCCCGCTACGGGTTTGCGGGCTGCGAAGGTTTGAGGGAAGTAAGTGCCCACGTATTCAACAAAAGCATCTGAAATCACGCGCGTCTGGCACGTCGTCGACGCCGAGGGCATGGTCCTCGGTCGTATGGCGACGGAGGTCGCTCGGCTCCTGCGCGGAAAGCACAAGCCGATCTTCGCCCCGCACCTCGACACGGGCGACTTCGTGATCATCGTCAACGCCGACAAGGTCGTGCTGACCAGCGGCAAGGCCGAGAAGAAGAACGTGTACCGACACTCGGGTTATCCGGGTGGTCTCAAGACGACGACCTTCGCCGAGCTGCTCGCGACAAAGCCGGCCGAAGCGGTCCGCAAATCCATCCGCGGCATGCTTCCCAAGGGTGCCCTGGGCCGCGCGCAGTTGCTGAAGCTCAAGGTTTACGCCGGTCCCACCCATCCCCATTCGGCCCAGATGCCCCAGCCTTTTGACGTGCCGGGTGCGCGTCGGGCCGAGCAGTAGGAGTTCTTTCGATGCCCAAGCCGCTCACCCAGACCACCGGTCGCCGTAAGCAAGCGGTTGCGCGCGTGCGCCTCCGCCCCGGGACCGGGAAAATCACGATCAACAAGCGGGCGTTCGAGGATTACTTCCCGTCGCCCACCCACCGCATGATCGCCACCGAGCCGTTGCGTCTCTCCGAAGTCGAAGAGACCTACGACATCGACGTGACCATGGATGGTGGCGGCATCGCCGGCCAGGCGGGCGCCTTACGTCTTGGCATCGCTCGCAGCCTCGTCACCCTCGACGAGGAGTGCCGGAGCCTGCACAAGAAGGCCGGGTTCCTTACCCGCGACTCGCGCGAGAAGGAATCGAAGAAGGCCGGCCTCAAGAAGGCCCGCAAGGCACCTCAGTACTCGAAGCGCTAGTCCGTCAAGGACACGGCGCCGTGTCGCTGAAGTTCGGCACCGACGGCGTTCGCGGTGTTGCCAACGATGAACTCACTCCTGAGCTAGTCCTCGCGCTTGGCCGCGCCGCGGCCCGGGTGCTCGGCACCAACCGTCCGTACTTACTTGGTCGCGACACGCGCGTCTCCGGGTCGCTGCTGCAGAGCGCGTTGACCGCGGGGCTGACCTCCGAAGGTGCGGACGTCGTTGACCTTGGCGTCATCCCGACTCCGGGCGTTGCATCGCTCGCAGCGGCGCAGGACTCGATGGGGGCGGTGCTCTCCGCGTCGCACAACCCCTTCGCCGACAACGGCGTGAAGTTCCTCGCGCGCGGGGGCGTGAAGCTCACCGACGACATTGAGCGCGACCTCGAATCCGCACTCGCCTCCGTGCTCAATGGCTCGGCGAGCCCGAGGCCTACCGGTGACGGCGTCGGCCATGCGTCGCGTGATGGCGAAGCCTCCGGTTGGTACGAACGCCAGCTCGTTGCGTCGCTTGAGGGTCGCTCCCTTGCAGGCTTGCGCGTCGTGCTCGACTGCGCCCACGGCGCGGCCTTTGCGATCGCGCCACACGTGTTCCGCGCCGCGGGTGCTGAGGTATCGGTCATCCATGACGCGCCCAACGGCATCAACATCAACGCCGACGCCGGATCGACGCATCCCCAAGCGTTGCAGCGGATCGTCGTGGATACGGGTGCGGATCTCGGCCTGGCCTTCGATGGTGACGCGGACCGCGTGATGGCGGTTGACGCGGCCGGAGCAATCGTCGACGGCGATCAAATTCTCGCGGTGTGCGCGCTGGACCGACGCGACCGCGGCCGCCTGCCCGGCGACATGCTTGTGGTGACCGTGCTCGCCAACTTGGGGTTGCGCCTCGCAATGGAGGAGCACGGCATCCACGTGACTGAGACGGCCGTAGGCGACCGCTACGTGCTGGAAGCGCTCGCTGCGGGTGGATGGGTGCTCGGTGGAGAGCAGTCGGGTCACATCGTGTTCCGCGACCTCGCGACTACCGGCGACGGGCAGCTGACAGGCCTGCAGGTAATGGACGTGATGGCGCGATCGGGCAAGTCATTAGCGGCACTCGCGAGCGTGATGACGCGCCTTCCGCAGGTGATGATCAACGTGCGCGACGTGAACTGCGCAGCGCTCGATGACGCCGCGAAGGTGTGGGCCGCCGTGGACAACGCGTCTGCTCGGCTCGCCAACGCTGGGCGCGTACTGCTGCGGCGCTCGGGCACCGAACCGATAGTGCGCGTGATGGTCGAAGCGCCAACGCACGAGACCGCGCAAGACACGGCGGAGCGCATCGCAGAGGTAGTGCGCGCCGAACTCACAATCGTCTAGACGGAGGCGCAAACGTGACCCAACACACGAGCTTTCGCGCTGCGGAAGCGCAATTGTGGGACTCGATCGGACTCGCACCCGAGGAGCGGTGGCTCGACCTAGTCCGGACCCGCACTCGAGTCCGTGCGCTGGTGGTGGGTTCGGGCCCGCCGGTCGTGTTCATCCACGGCGGCTCCAACGCGGCCAGCAGCTGGGCGAATTTGGCCTCGCGCTTGCCTGAGTACCAGTGCGTCCTGATCGACCGACCTGGGTGCGGCCTCAGCCCGCGCCTGCCGGAATCGCTCCGTGACGCGTCGCGTTTGCACGCGTTGGCAGAGTGGTTTGTTGGGGATGTGCTCGATGCCATCGACCTGCCGTCGGCGCGTCTGATCGGAACATCATTCGGTGGGTACTTCGCGCTCCGCGGCGCGGCAGGCGCAGCCGACCGGATCGAGAAACTTGTCACGCTGGGCTACAGCATCGGCGCGCCAATCGACAAGGTGCCGCTGGTAATGCGCATGAGCGTTGTGCCCGGCCTCGGTCAACTCACCACGAGAATTCCAACACCCCGCGCGGCCATCAAACC
>JBKJQZ010000206.1:0-4672 GCA_046594835.1 Acidimicrobiales bacterium
AAGCGGGCCGAGCCGTAGGTGGGCAGTACGTGGCTCGGTCCTGCGATGTAGTCCCCCACGCTCGCCGGCGCGAACGAACCGCAGAACACCGCACCGGCGTGGCGCACCATCGGCAACAGCGATTCGGGATCAGCCGACATCAACTGGAGGTGCTCAGGCGCGATTGCGTTGGCGACGGCGATCGCGGCTTCAGCGTCGTCAACGAGCGCGACGTAACAGTTCGACGCGAGGTTGGCTTCGATTACTTCGCGGCGCGCGGCGTCGGCAACGAGGCCAGCTACCGCGCTCAGGATCCGGTCGGCCGCGTCTTCAGACCAGGTGATGAGCCACGCGAGCCCGTCGGGGCCGTGCTCGATCTGCACGATGAGGTCTATTGCGGCCAGGTCAGCGGGCGTGGTCTCGTCGGCGACGACCACCACTTCCGACGGACCGGGGAACGACGACGGCACGCCGACCAACCCGCTCGACGCGACTTGTCGCTTCGCTTCGCTCACGTAGATGTTGCCGGGGCCGACGATCACGTCGACGGCGCGGACCGACTCGGTGCCGTAGGCCATCGCCCCGATCGCTTGCGCACCGCCAATCGCGTACACCTCATCCACGTTGGCGAGCGCCGCCGCGGCGAGGATGCCCGCGTCGATGGTGCCGTCGGGTCCGGGCGCGGCGCACAGCACGACTTCGGTAACGCCTGCGACGCGCGCCGGAATGGCGGTCATAAGCACGGTCGAGATGAGCGGCGCCAACCCGCTGGGCACGTAGACGCCGGCGCGATCGACCGGTCGAAACAATTCGCGCACCACGATGCCATCGGACTCATGCCGAGCGTCGTCGCGCACCTGCGTGCGGTGGTAGCTCACGATGTTGGCCCGCGCCGCTTCGAGCGCCTCCCGCAATAGCGGCGGAATGGACGCGAGGGCGGCCTGCAGATCGTCGTGGGGGACGCGCAACTCGTCGAGTTCGACGCGGTCGAACTCCTTGCTGAAGCGACGGACCGCGGCGTCGCCATCGCTGCGGACGGCGTCGAGGATTGCGGCGACCGCCGCCGTCGGCGGCTGGGTCGCGGCCTGGGGCCGGGGCAGGGTCGTGCGCAACCCGTCGAGGGACGCGCCGCGCAAATCGATCCTGGACAGCATGAGGCGCACGAGTTTACGGCCCGGCGCACGAATTCCCCGTACGCATTTTCGCGACAGACTGCGCCGGTGCCCGACGCTGAGCTCTCTTCGCTGACCTCGACTCTCGACGACGTCCGCAAACGCGTCGTCGGCCTAGCCGAATCGAAGGAATCCGACGGCGCGGGCGACCTCGCCCACGAGCTCTACGAAGTCGAGCGTTCCCTCAACTCCGCCATCCGCCGGATGACCCGCCTAATCGCAAATTAGGCCTTGGTCGGCTCCGCGCTCGGGCAGTAGTCCACGAGTGGGCACGAGCTGCACTTGGGCCGCCGTGCGATGCAGATGGCGCGCCCGTGCAGAATCAACCGCAGCGAAAAACCACCCCAGTCCGCAGGAGCCAACATCGCCCCCAGGGCGCGTTCGACCTTTACAGGATCGGTCTCGGTGGTGAGTCCGAGTAACACGCTGATACGGCCCACGTGGGTGTCGACGGGCAGCCCGGGCAAGTCGAAGGCAACTGATCGCACGACGTTGGCGGTCTTGCGTCCTACACCGGCCAGCGCCACGAGTTCGGCCATCGAGGTCGGCACTTCGCCGTCGTGTTCCTCGATCAGTGAGCGCGCCATGCCCGCGAGGTTCCGGGCCTTGGAACGGAACAGCCCGAGCGTCTTGATCAACGGCTCGATCTGCTCGGGCGTGGCCGTCGCCATCGACTCGGCGTCGGGGTAGATGGCGAAGAGTTGGGGCGTGGCCTTATTGACCATCTCGTCGGTGCACTGCGCGGACAAGATCGTCGCCACGAGGAGCTGGAACGGGTTGTCGTGAATGAGTGCGCAGATCGCCTCGGGGTACGAGGCCTTGAGCCGCTCGTTTGTGAGCCGGGCGCGGCCCGCCGGCGAGCGCGGCTTTCCCATCTAGGTGGTCGAGACCCCGACGAGTGATCCAACGCCATACGCGATCGCGGCGCTAACGGCTGCGAAGCCAACCTGGCGCAGCGCAGCCCGCCACGGGTCGCGTCCGGTAAAGCGAGCTAGCACCACACCCACCGCAACTGCGCCGAACGCGGCCAGCACGATCGACGCGATGACCGCGGCGTTGTTCCCGCCGGACAGACCAAGCCATGGCAGCAGAGGCACAAATGCCCCGGTGACGAACGCAAAGAATGAAGCGACTGCGGCTGCGATCGGTGCGCCCAGGTTGGCGGGGTCGACGCCGAGTTCCTCACGTGCGTGCACCTCGAGCGCCTGGTCGGTGTCGGCCATAAGCGCGCCCGCGACTTCTTCGGCTACTTCCTTGCGCACGCCCCGCGACTCGTAGAGCGCTACCAGCTCTGCCTTTTCTTTGGCGGGCCGGTGGACGATCTCGTGGCGTTCGAGGCGTAGTTCGCGCTCGGCGAGTTCCACCTGGGCGCTGACCGACAGGTACTCCCCCACGGCCATCGAACAGGCGCCTGCAATGAGCCCAGCAAGCCCTGCGAGGCGCACAACCGACGCGTCGGGGTGGGCGCCCGCGACGCCAAGAATAAGCGACACGTTGGAGACCAAACCGTCGCTCACGCCAAACACGGCGGCCCGCGCGGTGCCACCGGAGATGTTGCGGTGATGGTGTTCGGGCGCCATTTCCATGCCACCACTCTGGCAAAGTCAGGGGCGTGGCCGTGACTCGACACGATTTGTCCCTCGAAGAACTGGGCGCGCTCCCGGCTCTGGCGAGCGCGCCCGCGTACCGGGCGCGGCAGGTCTGGGACGGCCTTTACGGCCAGCTCGCGGAGCTCGACGAGCTCACCACGCTGCCCAAGGCACTCCGCGCGGAGCTCGCAACGACTCCTGAGCTCGCACCCGCGCTAACCGAGCGTCTTCGCCAAGAGGCTGACAACGGCACGACGGTGAAGTGGCTGTATGGGCTCGCCGACGGTCAGGCGGTCGAGACCGTGCTCATGCATTACCCGGGCCGCAGCACGGTGTGCGTGTCGTCGCAGGCGGGCTGCGCAATGGCCTGCGGGTTCTGCGCCACAGGCCAAGCCGGGTTCAAACGCCACATGACCACCGGCGAGATCGTCGAGCAGGTCGTGCGCGCTGCGCGCGAGGCTCGACGCACCGACCGACGCCTCTCCAACATCGTCTTCATGGGGATGGGCGAGCCGCTCGCCAACTACGACGCAACGTGGGGTGCCATCGCACGCATCCACGGCGACCTCGGACTATCGGCGCGCCACATCACGGTGTCGACCGTCGGCATTGTGCCCGGCATTCATCGCCTCGCCCGAGAGGAGCTGCCCGTCAGCCTCGCCGTATCGCTGCACGCGGCCAACGATCAACTCCGCAATGAACTCGTGCCCGTGAACAAGCGCTACCCGCTGGCGTCGCTCATGGCGGCCTGCCGGGGCTACGTCGCCAGCCACAACCGCCGGCTCAGCTTTGAGTGGGCCTGCATCGCCGGAAAGAACGACCGCCGCTCTGATGCCGTGGAGCTTGCCGATCTCGCCGTGCCGCTCGGCGCGCATGTGAACCTGATTCCGCTCAACCCGACCCCGGGGTATCTCGTGATGGGATCGGCCCGCAAAGCGGTGCACGCGTTCGCCGACGAACTCCGCGACCGGGGCGTGAACGCGACGGTGCGCCAGACCCGCGGGCAGTCCATCGACGCCGCATGCGGCCAACTCGCGAACCGCTCCTGACACAATGGCGGCGTGCAAACACGCCGATGGGTCAACCAGAGTCAGCCGCAGACTTTGGTGATGTCAACGTTCCTGCTCTACTTCGGCGCCGTGTTCGCGCTGCTCGGTAGCTATCCCGCCCTGGGTACCGCCCTGTTTGGCACCAAGGCGTTCGGCGGTGTCGCGGTCGGTTCGACGGGCGACCTCATCAACCAACTCGCCCAGATCGTCGCCGTCGTCGGGGGCGCGGCCGCCGGCTACTTCATCTCGAACGAGAAAAAGTACGGCTGGTACCTCGGGATCGCAGTCGCAGTAATGCCGTTGCTCACGACGCTCCTGATTCAGCTGCGCTTCGGCGTGCTCGATTCGAACCTGATCAACATCATGTTTGACATTGCACTGATCGCGCTGATCCTGCACGACCAGTCGCGCAATTACGTGCGCATCTGGTTCAAGTAGCTCCCTAGACGAAGTTCTTCATCACGCGGGCGAGCAGCTCGATCGTGGTGGTGTCGGGGTAATCGCTGGTCCACGGGAAGAAGCCGGTGCAGCCAAGGTCGATATAGCTCTGGATCTTCTCGGCGACTTCGTCGGGCGTGCCCACGAGGCTGCTGGCCCGCCATTCATCGAGCGGTTGACCCCAGAGCGACTTCGTACCAACGGCTTGTAGTTCGGCTTCGGTCTCTCGGATCATGCACTCACCCGAAATCGTCTTCTCGATCACGTCGTAGTCGCGGTCGACGTCTTTGCAGTGGCCCTTGAGGATCTCAGCCTTGTGGGCCCACTCCTCGGGGTTGCCGTTGAAGTTCGACCGGTCTGCGAGGCGAGCGACCACACGGAGCGTGAGCTGCCCGCCGCCGCCACCGATGAGAATGCGCGGGTGAGGCTGTTGGAGCGGCTTCGG
>JBKJQZ010000239.1:0-6958 GCA_046594835.1 Acidimicrobiales bacterium
CGGCTCGGCTTCCTGTTCGGGCGGGTTGTCGGACGAATGCGGTCATTGGGTGAATCGTGCCAGGCCTTCTTGCACGACGCTCACCGCTAGTGCGCCATCGGCGGTGAAGATCGCCCCACCGGCGAGCCCGCGCGAGCCGCCGGTGGAGATCGCCCGCTGCTGGTACATCAGCCACTCGTCGACGCGGAACGGACGGTGGAACCACATGGCGTGGTCGAGCGACGCACCCATGATGTTGCCGTCTTCCCACTTCTTACCGTGGGCGTTGAAGATCGAATCGAGCAGCGTCATGTCCGACGCGTAGGTGGCGACGCACACGTGCAGGAGCGGGTCGTCGGGCAGCGTGCCGTCGGCGCGGAACCACAGTTGCTGGCGCGGCTCAGCGGCGGGCGCGGTCGGGTCGCTGATGAAGCGCAGGTCGATCGGACGGGGCCGGCTCCACCAGTCGCCCATCTGCTCCTTGAACGGCTCCATGCGCGTCTTGAAATCGGGCAGGCCGTCGGGGTCAGGCAGACCCTCGGGCATCGGCATGCCGTGATCGAGCTGGCCCGATTCGTTGATCTGAAACGACGCGCTCATCGTGAAGATGGCGCGGCCGTGCTGGATCGCGTTGACGCGGCGCGTGGTGAAGCTCTTGCCGTCGCGAATGCGGTCGACTTCGTAGATGATCGGCGCCGTCGGATCGCCCGGACGCAGGAAGTAGGCGTGCAACGAGTGGACCGAGCGTTCGGGGTCGCCCGGCAGCACGGCCTCTTGCACCGTGCGGCCCGCCGCCACCAACGCCTGGCCCGCAACCTGTCCGCCGAACACGCGCTGACGGTTCTCGTCGGGGCTCTGCCCACGAAAAATGTTGACCTCGATGCGTTCGAGGTCGAGCAGTGCGATGAGGTCGTCGAGCGCCGGTTGCTCCATGCGGCGATTCTCGCAGCTTGGACCGGTCCTTCCGCTTTCGGCGCAAAACGGCTGGAGCGGTTGCCTCCTCTAACTCAAACTGAGTGGGAAAACCCGCACCTGATGCGGCTTTCCCCACTCAGTTCAGTCACCACAGGAGCTTGAGTCCTCGCAACCGGCTGAACGCCTTGTCTCTCGTCACGAACGTGAGATTCTCCTGAAGGGCTTGCGCGGCGAGCATTCGATCAAACGGATCGTGGTGCTCCCATGCCATCGTGCCCGCGAGAATCGCGTGGCTTGAATCGATCGGCATCAGCGTGGCACCTAGTTGCCGCGTGGTTGCCTCAAACTGCGTAAGCAGGGCCTCGGCTTCGGGAAGCTTGCCGAGACGGAACTTGATCGCTATCTCCCATGCGGTAGCGGCTGATACGTGCAGCTCGTTTGTCGGCGACCTCAGCGCGGTACCTGCGATCTTGGAGAGTCGGCCCGGATGCCCCACCGCCCAGACGAAGGCGTGCGTGTCGAGCAAGAGACTCGTCATTCCCAGTCGGCCAACTCTTCGCTGGACAACGGCTCGAAGGCTGCTTCGTCGATGTCGAGATCAAGGAAGCCGAGCACGCGCCACTGCGGAGGCTCGACGGGCACGAGACGGGCGACGGGCTTGCCCGACCGCGCGATGACGACGTCTTCGCCCTTCGTCGCATCGTCGAGCAGTTGCGAAAGGGTTGCCTTCGCTTCTGCGATGTTCACTTGCTTCGCCATGTTGACCAACTATACTTAGTCAACATAGTCAGCTCAATAGGCCACCTTGTAGAGGGGGACGTCGCCGATGCCCTTGAGGTGACGTTCGCCGATGGGCTCGAAGACGAAGCCTTTGCCGCTCGCCAACTCGCGCACAACATTGCTCACGAGGATCTCGCCGGTATCGCCCTGGGCGCACACGCGCGCAGCGGTCGACACGACGATGCCGTGCAGGTCGTCGTCCTCGGAGACGGGTTCGCCGGCGTTGATGCCGATGCGCACCGGGATCTCTCCGAACGCGTGCTGCATGTCGATCGCGCAGCCCACGGCCTGGGAAACCGAAGGGAACTCGGCCATCACGCCGTCGCCCATGCTCTTGATGAAGTGACCGCCGCGTCCGTCGATCGCTTGCTTGCTCAGCGCGTGGAAGCGACGGTTGAGCGTGTGCGCGTCGGTGTCGCCTAAACGCGCCGTGGTGCTGGTCGATTCCACGATGTCGCTGAACAACACCACCGTCGGGCGCAGCGCGGCTCGTGGCTGGTAACTGGTCACAAGGTCGACGCCGAGAAACGCGCCCATCGTGTCGAGCAACTCCGTCGCGTCACCGTTCCACGGGTTGGTACTCGAGCCTTCTTGCGTCGCGAAAAGCGCGTTCGGAATGAGCGACGCGACGGTCCGGCCATGCTCGACGGGCACCGCCTTCGAGCGCTGACGGTGCGTCACCAGCGCAGGCGCGAGCAGCGAGAGAAAATCCTTCGTAACGTCGAGATCGAACGACAGCTCGTACAACGCCTCGGCTACGTGCGCCTCGATGGCGTGGCCCATGTCCTGATTGCGCTCGGGCGTGTTGCCCCTGGGATTGGTGAAGTGGTCGAGCAGGCTCAGTGTCGCCTTCGGTTGTGACTTCATGAGCCGCACCGTCGCCAGGATCGAGTCGCGCAACTCGGCGGGCCCGAGTTCCTGGCCTCGCGCGTAGACGCCGTCGAGGATCACCCGCTCGACCGCGGTCGGTTGCATCGTGGCGAAGCGAGCGAAAATCGGGCCGCCGTAACACGTCGCCAAGAACGTGGCTCGGTCGATGCCGGTCGCGTCGATGATGGCCAAGATGTCGA
Source organism: Acidimicrobiales bacterium (assembly GCA_046594835.1). GTDB lineage: Bacteria > Actinomycetota > Acidimicrobiia > Acidimicrobiales > JACCXE01 > JACCXE01. The sequence goes on from JBKJQZ010000239.1 coordinate 2,745, forward strand.
GCGCGAGATCGTCGAGCGATAGTCGGCCTTCGACGTTGCGCTGCGACAAACCGTTGCCGCGCATGTCGAAACGGATGACGGTGAAGCGTCGACCGAGCGCCTCCATGAAGAGGCGGTAGTCGGGGTAGGCCCACTGCACGTCGAGGTGGCTGATCCAGCCGCGCACGTAGACCAGCGGCGGCCCGTCGCCGTGCACGGTGTACGCGATCGAGACCTCGTCCTCGGTCAACGCGAATCGGATCGGCGGAGCCACGGAATACAGCGTAGAGACGCGAGGATCATCCCATTGCTACGTTTCGCGGTTATGCCAACTATGCAGCTTGCGACGGTCAAGATGAATTCGGCGTTCGGGGACGTCGAAGGCCTCGGCGACGACGAGGGGCTCTTCGACCCGTGCGGCGGACTTAACTTTCCCGAGGCCTTGCGTCGGGCGGAAAACATCGACGTTCCGGGGTTCGTCTGCGACTTCCTCGAACTCTGGCCCTCAGCCCTGCTCGCCGCGGTGCAGGCGATCATCTGGGAGAACTTCAACCGTGAGACGCGCGTGCCGATCACCTTTGCGTGGCAACCGGCCTACGACTACTCGATCACCGTGCACGACGTGTACGACACGCCCGAGACGCGGGGTGGCATCACGATCGTGTTCACCAGCCGGTACCCGGGCGACGCGCACCCGCTGCCCCACCACAACCCCACCGCGTCCTGATAGCAAGCGCCCAGGGCGCGCCCCGTACATTTAAGGAGATGGCCGCCACGATCGCTGACCTGCGCGCGCGGGCCAAGACACCGAGCGGCGTGAAGGCAATTCGCTACGCGCTCGTGTCGGTCATCTCGGTCGTGGTCACCGAGGTCACCCTCGTCATCTTGTACGGCTTGCTGCACTGGACGGCGCGGTCCGCAAACATCGCAGCCGTTACCGCCGGCGGCATTCCGAGTTACTTCCTCAACCGCCGATGGGTGTGGGGCAAGTCAGGCAAGAGCCACCTGTGGAAGGAAACGGTGCCGTTCTGGGTGCTGAATTTCCTCGGACTCGCGTTGTCCACCTGGTTCGCCGATTTCGCCGGTTCCTTCGGCGAGTCGCACTTCGACTCGCACCTCATTCAGACGGCCATCGTCGGCTCGGCGTCGATCGGGGCCTTCGGCGTGTTGTGGGTCGGCAAGTTCCTTATTTTCAACAAGCTGATGTTCGGCGTCGAACACCAAAATGCCCCTAGCGCCTGAGCTCGCCGCGATCGCGGCGAAGACGAAGGGCTTCATGCCCGTCGACGAGGGCGATGCGCTGCACGACGCGGGCGTAGTCGCCGCGGCGAGCGGTCTCGGGCCGCTGCTCGAGGTCGGCACGTACTGCGGCAAGTCGGCGATCTACCTCGGCGCCGCGGCGCGCAGCGGCAACACGGTGCTGTTCACGGTCGATCACCACCGCGGGTCGGAAGAGAACCAGTCAGGCTGGGATCACCACGACACCGACGTGGTCGACCCCGACACTGGCCGCATGGACACGCTGCCGTTCTTCCGTCGCGCCATCGCCGAGGCGAAGCTCGAAGACGTCGTGATCGGCGTGATCGGCCAGTCCGCGCCCGTCGCCCGCAGCTGGGCCACGCCCCTGTCGTTCCTCTTCATCGACGGCGGCCACGGCTCCGAACCGGCGTGGGCCGACTACCGCGGCTGGACCCCTCGCATCGCCCCCGGCGGTTGGCTTGCGATCCACGACGTGTTTGAGAACCCCGAAGACGGCGGCCGACCCCCGTACGAGCTCTATCGCCAGGCGCTCGACAACGACGGCTTCACCGAAGTCAACGCGACGGGCTCACTGCGAGTCCTGCGCCGCACCTAGCGCCCGGATCGAGGTGTCGCTGTCTAAGCGAATTGCGCGGCGACGATCTGAACCGGTGTGCATTGCGCACCGATGTGATGTGCAATGCACACCGGTTCGTCAACCGACTTGGTGAACGCCGTTAGTGCTTGCGGGCGGCGTCGCCGCTAGGCACTACCGCGTAGGGCGGGAGGTGCGTGTCGCACACGAATATGTCCCAGCCGGGTGACTCTTCGGCCAGCGCGTCGTCGGCCAAGATCACTGCGGCGGCGGTGTAGACGGAGCGCTCGTCGGCGGGGAAGTGCACGTCTTCGTGCAGCGCCCAGCCGGTCCAGTAGGCGCCGTCGGTGTCGCGCAAGGCGCGGGTGGAATCGAGCAGCCACTTGGCCTTGTCGCGTTCGCCGACCGCCAGGTGCGCGAGCGAGCACTCGGCGGTTTCGGACGCAGTGATCCAGGGCTGATCCGACACGCAGCGCACGCCGCGCTTGTCGCTCGTGAATTCGTCCCACCGGCCCGCGAGTCGGGCGCGGCCTTCAGCGCCGGTGAGCGCGCCACACAGGACGGGGTAGTACCAGTCCATCGCCCACGGTTCCTTGGGCTCGAAGGCCGCCTCGTTGTAGGCAACGGTGTAGGCGAGGCGACCGGCTGCGAGTTCCCACTCGGGCCGTTCGTAGCCGAGCGCATCGGCCACGCCAGTGGCGCAGCGCAGCGAGAACGCGGCCGACGACGAACCGGTCAACAACGCGTAGCGGTGCGGCGAGCCTTCGGGTTCGAGCGACCACAGCAGTTCGCCGCCAGGCTCCTGCAGGCTTAGCGCGAACTCAACCGCGCGCTCGAGCATCGGGAACACTGCGTTGAGAAACGCCCTATCGCGAAAGATACGCCAGTGATGCCACAGCCCCGTGGCCACGTACAACGACACGTTCGTGTCGCGACGCGGGTCTTCGATCAGGTCGCCGGCGAGGTAGTAGCTGCACCACGAACCGTCGTCGTGCTGCACGCCCTCGAGCCAGCGAAAGGCAGCGTCAACCTGATCGCGGTAGCCGCCGACGGCCAACGCCATCGCGGCCTCGACGTGATTCCACGGGTCGGAGTGCCCACCGGGGAACCACTCGATCATGCCGTTGTCGAGCTGCAGGTCGGCGATCGACCCGATCGTCTGCTTGCGCTCCGCCGGGCTCAGCATCAGATTTCCTTGGTCGCGTACACGACGAGGGACTTGCCGAACAGCGGCGCGGTCACGGCTTCGGCCACGCGTAGCGGCAGCGGGTTATCGGTGATCTGCCACGTGAGCATCTGGTGGTACGCCTTGACGAGCGGGTGCGAATCGTTGCGCACGCCCACCGCACACTTGAGCCACCAGTAGGGCCCGTGCAGGCCGTGCGTGTGCGCCGAGCCCGTGACCGTGAGGCCCGCGTCGCGGATGCGGCCCTCGAGCACGCCTTGGCGATAAATGCGGATGTGGCCGCCGGGCTGGTTGTGGTACTCGTCGCTCAGCGCCCAGTTGATGAGTTCGGGTCCCCAACGCGGCACCGTGATCGCGATCGTGCCGCCGGGCTTGAGCACCCGCGACAGCTCGGCGATCGCGAGCGTGTCCGGCGGGATGTGCTCAAGGATTTCGCTGGCGATGACGCGGTCGAAGGAGCCGTCGGCGAAGGGCAGCTTGAGCGCGTTGCCCACCGATGTGGTGCCAATGCCGGGCGATGGAATGTCGCCGTTCTCCTGCATCGCGAGCAGCAGGCCCGCGGTCGTCTTGACCTCGACGTCGTCGGCGTCGAGCGCCACGACAACCGCGCCGCGCCGCGCCGCCTCGTAGGCGTGGCGGCCGGCGCCACAACCCATGTCGAGCAGGTAGTCGCCCGGCTTCACGCCGAGGCGGTCGTAGTTAACGGTGAGCATTTTCAAGAACCCCTCGGTATTCGCGCACGGTCCCCTCGGCGCACGCCTTCCACGTAAACATTGACTCGACGCGCTTGCGGCCGTTGCGCTCGAGCGACTCGCGCAGCTTCTTGTCGTCCAGCACCCGAATGATCGCCTCGGCCAGTGCGCCCGGATCGTTGGGCGGGACCAGGATGCCGGTGGTGCCGTCGGTGCCCACGACCTCGGGTAGTGCGCCACCAGTGGTTGCGACAAGCGCAGTGGAACACGCCATCGCTTCGACGGCCGGAAGCGAGAAGCCCTCGTACAGCGACGGGACCACGGCGACTTCAGCCTCGTTGAACAACTCGACCATGCGGTCGTCGCTGATGCCGGTGTGGAACTGCACGATGTCTTGCAGGCCGAGCTCCGCAACACGGTTGGCGACCTTGGAACCCGACCGCGGCTTGCCCACCAACGTGAGGGCGATGTCGCGCTCGGTCTTGACCTTGGCGACCGCTTCGAGCAGCGGCATCAAACCCTT
>JBKJQZ010000019.1:0-22277 GCA_046594835.1 Acidimicrobiales bacterium
CGCGCCGGGTGGCAAGTCTCCGGTGGCATCACCGGCTTTATCCGTGTAGCTCACCGGCTCGGCAGTCTCGGTCCCCTCGGTGGCGAGGTCGGCTGACGGCTCGGCGTCCGCTGACGCAGTGCGGCTCGTAGCCTTGAAGTCCGTCGCACGCGACGGCGCCTTGGGGCTGTGAACTGCAGCTTCGGGCAGCGAGAGCGCTTCTGTGGCCTGCGCATCTGTCCTTTGTGGCGGTGAAGGTTGACTCGGCGCGCCCTGCGTTGCGCGCACCCCAGCCGCCAGCGGCCCCGCCGCCTCTCTTGGGCCGGAACAACCGGCCATCGTCAGCATCGCGGCCAAGGCCGCCATCGACACCCGGGTCATTGCTCTCATCTCTATCCTCCAGTTGCGACGCACGTCGCCAAGACACCAACCAAAAAAATCTCCACGAAACCCAGACCGATTCAGATTGCTAGGCCGGCGCGATGACGTATTGATGGGCCCCGGCGGTGACCGCGATCGTGATGGTGGTGGCGCCGCGGCGGTACAGCGTGAGGACCGCCGGGTGGGTTGAGGTCATCTCGATCGTGAGCGGCTGGGTCGGGTCCAGACCGGCGCGGTCGACGGCAAGGCTGACCGCACCGACGTTCTCGGCGCGCACCGTGAGCGTGTTCGATGCCGGGATGGAAGGCGGAACGCCCCATACCCGGTTGAACTCAACGTAGGGCAGTCCTGAACTAAGGATGCCGGTGGTTTGGCCGCCGGTGCTGGCGGGGTCGCCGCGTCCTGAGGCGTGACTGAACGCGTCGATCTTCGCGATGCCGTTGCCGACGGCTGAGGTGTCGGCAAGGCGCACGTCTGAGACCCAGTAGGCGTGGTCGTGTACTAGGCCGAGCGCGGTGTCGTCGGCCGCGGGTGTGTAGACGTAGGTGACGTGCGCCGGGTCTCGGACCACCAGTGCGTCACCGAGGAAGTCTCGGGCGCCCGCGTTGTTGTAGCCGGTGAAACCGTAGGTGAAGTGCTCGCCGACCGCGACCTGTTGGTAGCGGAACTGGTAGCCGAGGGTGTCGAAACCCTGAATGCCGAGCAGCGGCAAGCCGAGGTTTTGCGCGATCGGTCCGGGCACGGGCACGACCTCGTCCTCGGTGGACGCAACGTTGAGGAACGGCACGTGGCGGGCGTTCGGCAGCCACGTGTTGGTCAACGTGTTGGCGGCGGTCGGGGCGAGGGGCGGAACCCACGGGCTCTCCGCCGGGGGACCAGCGATGGTGTACCCGCGGGCGAACAGGTCCGGGTACAGCGTGGCGAACCGGTACGCCCCATACCCGCCCATCGAATAGCCCGCGACGTACGCCCGGGTCGGGTCGAGGCTGAAGTGGCGGGCGACGTCGGCCCACACTTCGAACGCGTCGTGCTCGGCGGAGTGCTGATACCAGCCGTTCGCGCCCCGCGACAGCGGCGTGACCAAGAAGTTGCCGCGCGGCTCGCCGATCTGGCGCGCGCCGAGCGACCCGTTGTACTGCCAGTGGTACTGGTCGGCGGCGTGCAACAGCAGCGTCATGGGCGCGGGCCGGCTGGGGTCGTAGGTCGTCGGGACGTACAACGAATACGGCTGGAGTTGGCCTTGGAAGGCGGGGAAAACGGTGAAGTCGCGGCCCTCGCCGAGAGAGAGGCTGCTGGCGAAAATGCGGACCTCGGTGCCCGATGTCGGCAAGGTGTTGCGCGACGCCTTCGCGTCCAGCGCGGCGAAGTCAATAGCGCGGGCGTAGTTCGTCTGCGTTCCCGCCCGGAGCACACCGGCCTGCTGCACATCGGGCGGGCTGGCCTGCGACAGGTACGTCTCGGTCGGACGGAACGCGAGGTTGAAGATGCCCGACGGCGCCGGCACGGTCAGGCTGGCCCCGCCCGGCCTGGTTGCCGTCGCGGACATCGCGGGATGCAGCCAGCCCCCCGTCGTACGGTCGAGCAGGCCAACGGCAACCGTGGCCTTCCAGACGCCGTGCGGATTCGACACCGATCGGGGAACGGTGACTGTGATTTGGTTCGCTTCGAGGTCGGTCGTGACTCCAACCGCGGTCGTGACGGCTGTCCCGACGGTCGACAGTCGGCTGTGTTCAGCTCCCGTTCCCCACGTCGTGATCACTTCGTCGGTGCCCGGGAACGGGGAGCCAGGATCTCGGGGGAGAGTCGACTGGCCGGTGAGCGCGTTGTTGTCCGTGTCGTACGCGATGCTCACGATGGTCGAGTCCGCTACGACGAGGGTGTTCAGCGTGACGCGGTACGCAACCGCAGTTGCCGACGGCGCGACGCGGAACTCGACCAAGTCGGCCGCGTTGCCCGCGTAACGGGCGCGATCGGTCGGGTAGACGATGTCACCGGCGAACGCGCCGAACGGGCTGGCCGTCGACCCGTCCGTATCCGACCCGAAATCGTCGTTCAAGTGGTCCTGGTAGAGATACTCGCCGCGCTCGTAGGCCTCGGCCCCCGAGACGAGCAGTGGTGAAGCGGAAAACCGGTGGTCGCGACTCTCAAGTTGTGGAGCGGATGGTGCCGGCGCGTACAGGACCGCAGGACCGGGGCGCTTACCCGAGGTCACGGACAGGAGGCTCGGGTTGGCGGACGCTGCCCCGCTCGCACGCGCGTCGGCCGGGAAGAGCACGGCCACTCCAACGACTGCGATACAACTCGCCGTTCGTACGAACTTGCGCATCTTTTTTTGTCCTCCAGGAAATATTTGTTGCGAAGAGGCGTCCTGCTCGAGTTTCTGCACCGTCGGGTTCCCCTAACTCCAACGCCTATTCCCTTAAGTCACGAGCGGCCCGTACTCTTCAGTCGGAAGTCAGATTTTTCGGTCGCGACCAATTGGCCGGGCTCGCTCGGTCGGTCCGCGAGCGGACGCGGGATCGTCTTTTTCGCAGGTGTCCCGAACCCAACACCCCGAGATCCCGAATCGGGGCGTGCGCCCGATGGGATAGATCTCACGCCGACTTCGTCGGCGCCTCGCCGCGTAGTCGGGGTTCTAGACTTGGACGAACGGGCGACGAGGGGCGTAAATGAGATTCATTCGGGGCGTCCTTTTGGCTGCCGTTCTTCTAACCGCTTTGCCAACGCTGGCCGCGCGGGCCGAAGTGAGGGTTCCTGAGGTGAAGTTGCCGCCCTTCCCGCCTGCACCGGCGGTACCCCGTGCCACGCAGTCCACAACTACGCAGCCAACCCCGGCCAACGCACGATTTCACGTGGCGGGCCGTGGCGTAATCGATCCCAATGGGCAGCCTGTTGTCTTTCGCGGCGTGAACAAGGGCGGGCTCGAGTACTCACCCCACGGTTACGACAACGATCTGAAGACGTTTCAACGCATGAAGAGTTGGGGCGCCAACATCGTGCGGCTGCCGCTCACGGACGCGTTCGCCATGCCGGGGATGTGCGGGTACGACAAAAATTACCTGCCAACGATCGACCGCATCGTGTCCTACGCCGAACGGCTTGGAATGGTCATCGTGCTCGACGACCACTTCGCCACGAAGGGATTGCCTTGCGGAGTTGCCCCCGGTAATCAAAAGGCGCCGGACTCCTACAGCCTCGCCTTCGTCAAAGCGCTCGCGACGCGCTACAAAAACCACCCGTACGTGGCGATCGACCTCTACAACGAACCACACGACACGAGCTGGGACATCTGGCGCAACGGCGGCAGCGTCGACGGCTACACGGCCGTCGGGATGCAGAAGATGCTCGACGGCGTGCGGGCCACAGGGTTTAAGAACCTCGTATTCGCCACCGGCTATTCGTGGGGCAACGACCTGACCGAACTAGTGAACACCCCGCTGAAGAACGACCGCGACGTGATCTATGGCGCGCACGCATACCCATACGCGTGCGACGACCTCATCCCGCCGGACCAGCCCTATATGTGCCATGGCAAGCAGTACGCGCCATTCCTCGACACACACGTCGCCGAGGCGACGAAGACCCGCGCAGTGATGCTCAGCGAATTTGGAACCCAGCGGGCCATAGACGGCGAGATGCGCGCGCCGATCCAGTGGGCCGAGGACCACAAGGTCGGCTGGATGGCCTGGTTGTGGTGCAATGGCAAGGTCACCAACTATTGCCTGCTAAATCCCGACGGCACCAACAGGGCCTCGGTCACCGGCAAACCTGTACGCGACTTCCTGGCGCTTAACGCGGCCTGAAGCGCGAGAACCGCGGCGTCCTCAGCCGTTAGTCAGCGCCGCCCGCTAGCTCTTGCGCTCTGCGCTGTACCCCTCCGCACCCGTAGGTCGCAGCGATGGCTTCGGCATCACGCAGCATCTCCCGGGCCCGGGCAAGGTCACCGTCGGCGTTTCGCACGATGAGCAGACGAGCCCACTCGACCTGATTGCTCGCCTGCCAGAACGGTGCACCCAACGCCCGCACCTGACGGTCCGCTTGCTCGAAGTGATCCAGCGCGTCCTGCTGACGCCCGAGCACGGCGGCCAGGCGCGCGAGGAACATGCCGACCGTGCCGGTGAACGTGCCGCCGGCGGCGACGCCTTGCACCTCGTAGGGCGCCATTCGTTCATACAGCGTCGCCGCCGCGTCGACGTCGCCGAGCAAGGCCGCCACTTCGGCCCATAGCGAGGTAGTGGTTGGCGAAATTGAACCGTTGGCGAGGCGGTGGAAGTCGGCCGCTCGTGCCATCTCCAGCAGCGGCCGCGCGTCGTCGTGCATGCCGCTCTCGCACAGCACCAGAGCGCGCAACGCCATGAACGCGGGGAGGCCCGGATTATCTGCCGCGGCCTGTTCAATGAGCGGCAGGGTCTCAGACAGCCGTCCCTGATGCCATCGAACCCCCATGAGGTTCGCGCCGAACATCATCAGCGCATCGGGCTGGCCGGTGGCCATTCCGATCTGCAACGCCTCCATTCCGAGACGGTCGGCCTCGTCGGCATCACCACTGACGAGTACCTGCGCGCACTGGGCCTGCAGCGCGAGGCACTTCGGGAACGGCAGCCCGATGTCCTCGGCCAAGGACGAGGCCAGTGCGAGGGCGGCGTCCATGCCGGCTCGATCGACGGCGTTAGCCATGGCGATGGTGCGATGCATAGCTGCCCAGAACTTGGCCACCGGATCCCCGACGCGGTCGGCGAGTTCGAGCGCCTCTTCGGTGGCGGACATGGTGCGTGCGAAATTCTCGGGCCACCACAAAGGCAGGAAGGCGAGGTTGAGCACCCGCAGCAGCGGGGCTTCATCGCCGATGCGCCGCGCCATCGCTTCGGCGTCGATGGCCAAGGTCACGAACCGTCCGGCGTCCTCGGTGAAGGAAAGCTCTGCGGCCAGAGTCGCTAGGAGCAACGCGTGTTGACTCGTGTCGGTGTCGCCCTGCGCGTCCAGTGCCTTCTCGAGCACGTCGATGCGTTCCTGGTCCACCATGCCCATACCGCTGACCATGCCGCGCTGGTTCGCGAGCGCAGCCGCAACCAGTCGATCGTTGTCGCCGAGTGATTCCGCGGCCGCGGCCGCATCGAGCAGCGTCTCGCGGAAGCCGGCGTCGCCCGCTTGGCGCTGCGCGTCGCCCAAGCCAATGAGCGCGTCGAGCCGAGCCTTTGGATCACTGGTTGATTCGGCCTCCAGCAATTCGACGGCCTGACGGAACCAACGAATGGCTTCGTCGGGTGCAAGCGATGACAACGCCTGCTCACCGGCGCGGTGGGCGTAGCCGGCCGCTTTGGAGGTGTCGGCGAGCTTGGTCGCAGCCATCCAATGGTGGGCCAACTCCCCGATGCGGTCACCGGGGTCGTCGCCGCACTCGTCTTCGAGAATCTCGCCGATGCGCCGGTGGGTGCGCGCCCGTCGGCTGGCCGACAAGTCGTCGTAAAGGGTGCGCTGAAACAACACGTGGTTAAACGTGAAGCGCTCCGCGCCATCCACCGCGGTGACGATCAGGGCTTCGGTCGCGGCGTCCAGCGCGCTGCGCACTTCGCTGCGGTCCCGTTCGGCAATCCTTGCGAGCAACGCAAAATCGAAATCGCGGCCGATGACCGACGCAAGCGTCAAGGTGTGTTGCGCGTCATCACCCAAGCTGCGCACGCGTTGACCGACCACTTCGCGCACGCTCTCGGGCAAGCCGATCGAATCGAGGTTGGCGGTAGCTATCCACCGGCCGTCTTCCCGACGGATGGCGTCGGTCTCGGCGAGGTAACGCAGCATCTCTCCGGTGAAGAACGGGTTGCCATCGGTCTCGCGTCGCACGGCATGGGCGAGGTCGATGCCCGCCGTGTCCATCTCATGGCCAGCCATGCCTTCGAGCAACGCCACGACTGCGCCATCATCGAGGCCACCTACCGGAATCCGTTCGACGGACGCATCGGTGCGCAGCGCAGTAAGACCTTCGGTGAGTGGGTGCGTAGCCGTGAGCTCGCTGTCGCGATAGGTGCCCACGATGAGCACACGCGCGTCAGCGAGGGTGGCAACCAGGTGCCGCAGCAGCAAAACGGTCGGCTTGTCGGCCCAGTGCAAGTCGTCGAGCACCAGTAGTACAGGCGTAATGACGGCGAGCTCGGCCAGCGTCGAAGTCACGGCGGCGAACAGCCGATGCCGCTCGGCGTCAGCGTCGGTCGATGGCGGCTCGGCCAAGGTGGGAATGCGGCCACGTATTGGCGGCACCAACCGCGAGAGCTCACTGAGGTTGCGCTCGTCGAAGCGGGCGAGCACCTCGTGGTCAGCGTTGCGTACGAAGTCGCCCAGCGCCTCGACGAAGGGCTGGTACGGCACGTGCAGGTCTTCGTCGGCGCGGCCGTAGAGCACGGTTGCGCCGTCGCTGTATGCCCGCTGGGCAAGATGCGACGACAGCGTCGTCTTGCCGATTCCGGGCTCGCCCGACAACAACACAAGTCGGTGGTTGTTCCCAGCGACCGCCGTCTTCAATGCGGCCAATAGCTGGTCGCTCTCGAGGGCGCGGCCGACCACGCCCGCGGCGGGAACCGCCGCCAGTCGGCGCGGCAGGGGCGCTAACGCCATTGCGCCGACCGGCGTCCACTCCAGTTCACAGATCTCCACGGCCTCGCCGCCGAGGTCTCGGTCACCCAATGACCTGAATCGATGGTCAGTGCGTCGCGCAAGCAGCTGCACCATTTCGGTGGACACGATCTGCCCCCCACCCGCCATTGCGCACAGTCGCTGCGCCTCGACCACTGGTTCGCCTTCGTAGTGGCCGTCGTACTCGGTCGCGTCGCCGCTGGATAGACCCACCCGGATCGCGAATGGATCAGATGCGCTGCGGTTGTCCAATTCGACGCTGCGCTGCATCGCGATAGCGCCGTCGAGCGCGCCCCCGAGACTCAGAAACACGGCGATGACCGTCGAAGCGGAGTGCTCGGCTCCGATGCCACCGGCTTCGGCAATCGCGGCGCGCAGGATCTCGAGGTGTCGAGTGTGGGATTCGCCCGAAGCCGTGGTGGGCTCGACGATTTCGGCGAGCAACACCGAGATGGTTACAACGGTCACGTAAGCATTCTCATCAATTCGTCGGCCCGGCTCGCAACGCCAGCGCAGCCGTACCGAGTGGCAGCGTTACACGAAGCGGTCGCGAGATGGAGGGCGTGGCGGCGGGCGGTGTCGTCTTTATCGCTGAGCAGACGGGCCCATTCGAGCTGGTTGCGGGCCCGGAAATACGGCGCGCCGAAGGCTTGCAGCTGCTGGTCGGCGCGTTCGAAAAGCTGCGCTGCTTCGTCATCACGGCCGAGCACCACGGCCAATCGAGCCAGATACATGCCAACGGTGCCGCTGAAGGTGGCACCCGATACGACGCCTTGCGTTTCGAACGGCGCGAGCCGTTCGTAGAGCACCTCGGCCGCCTCGCGATCTTCCAACCATGCTGCGGCATCGGCCCACAACGTTGTCGTGGTCAGCCAGACGTAGTCGTACGCGCTCTGGTTGAAGTTGGCGGCGACCGCGTCGCGCAGCAACGGCCGCGCTTGTTCGAGGTGACCGCACTCGCACAGCATCATGGCGTGAGCCGCCTGAAAGCCGGGCAGCCCCGGATTGTCTGCGGCGACCTCGGCGATGAGCGGAAGAATCTCTTCGAGCCGCCCTTGGTGGAACCGAATGCCCGCGAGACCAGCGCCGAAGACCACCAATGCGTCGGGCTGACCCGAGTCCGAACTGATCGTCAACGCCTCACTCGCGATCGCCTCGGCGTCCTCCGCGTCGCCCGAGAGCAGGACGAGCATGCACCGCATATACAAGACCTGCCACGACAAGTACGGCTGCCCCACTGCGGCGGCCAGCGACTCGGCCTCGGCGATAGCCGCCTCGCAACCGACGCGATCGGTAGTCGACGCCATCGCGTAGAGCCGGTTCATCGCTGCGAAGAATCGGGCCACGGGGTCTCCGAGTCGTTCCGCGAGTACAAGCGCCTCGCGTGATACCTCCACATAACCGTCAAGTCCATCCGGCACCCACAAAGGGAGGAACGTGAGGTTCAGCACGTTGAGCAGGCAACCGTCGTCAGCAAGGCGCCGCGCGATCGCTTCGGCTTCTCCGGCGAGGGCCCGGACGCGTTCGATGTCGTTCGCGAACGGAAGTTCCGCGACCAACGACGCCAATAACAGCGCCCGTTCGCGGCTGTCTTGTTCGCCCACTGCGTCGAGGGCCCGCTCGAGCATGGCGATGCGATCGGTGTCGACCGTACCGAGACTGCTGACCACGCCGCGTTGGTTGGCCAATGCGGCCCGCACCAGGCGCACCGTGTCGTCCAAGCGCGCCGCCTCGCCGGCGGCGTTGAGCAGCGTTTCGCGATAGCCGGGGTCACCCGCCTGCCGTTGCGCATCGCCGAGACCGATCAGCGAATCAAGGAACTGCAACGGCTCGCGCTCGGGATCGGTCCGGAGTAGGTCGACCGCATTGCGGAACCAACGAATCGCCTCGTGCGGTGCGAGCGCGGAGAGCGCCCGCTCCCCCGCCATTCCGGCATACGTCGCGGCCTTTGCCGCGTCCGCGGGGCGGGTCGCGGTCATCCAGTGATGAGCCAACTCACCGATCCGATCGCCGGGGTCGTCGCCTAACTCGGCCTCGAGCAGTTCCCCGATCTTGTGGTGGATACGCGCCCGTCGGTTCGACGACAACTCCTCGTAGAGCGTGAACTGAATGAGGCCGTGCGTGAATGTGAAGCGCTCTGGAAAGTCCTCGACCTCCGCGACAACCGCAGCGTTCACGGCGTCTTCGAGCGAAGCCAACACATCGTCTTCGGACCGCTCCAACACTTGCGCCAGGAGCGGCAGGTCGAAGTCGCGCCCGATAACAGATGCGATGGTGAGCATCTGATGAAGGTCGGGGCCGAGGTGGCGGACCCGTTGTCCGATTACCTCGCGCACGCTCTCGGGCAAACCGATCGCGGTCAGGTCCACGGCCGCCACCCATCGCCCGTCTTCCTGTTTGATCGCTGCGGTTTCGGCTAGGTGGCGCAACACCTCGGCGGTAAAGAACGGGTTGCCATCGGTCTCGCGGCGCACCGCGTGCGCGAGCGCCACACCGCTGCCGTCCAGCTCGTGGCCGGCCATCCTCTCGAGCAACGCGACGACCGCCGCGTCGTCGAGGCCGTCCAGCGCGATGCGCTCAACCTGCTGCTCGCGTCGGAGCGCCGCGAGTCCGTCGGTCAATGGATGCGACACGGTCACGTCGCTGTCGCGGTAGGTACCAACGATCAGCACCTCGGCCGTGTCGAGCGTGGTGACCAGGTGGCGCAACAACAACACGGTCGACTTGTCAGCCCAGTGCAGATCGTCGAGCACGAGCACAATCGGCGCGCCCGTCGCGAGCCCAGCCAGGAACGACGTGACCGCGTTGAACAGGAGGTACCGCTCGGCGTCGGCTTCGGTCGTGGCGGGTTCTGCCAAGCCACCGACCCGGGCGCCGACCTGTGGCAGCAGCCGCGATAGTTCGCTGAGGTGCCGCTGGTCGATGTTCGAGAGGGCGCCCTCATACGCGTTCGTCAGGAAATCGCCGACCGCTTGCACGAACGGCTGGTAAGGCACGCCCACGTCTTCGTCGCATCGGCCGTACAACACGGTGGCGCCGTCGGCGTAGGCGCGCTGTGCGATGTCGCCCGCCAATGTGGTCTTGCCGATACCGGCGTCGCCCGAGAGCAGCACGACGCGGTGACCGTCGCCTGCGAACGCGACCTTGCGAGCGGCCAACAGACGGTCGCGCTCGATGTCGCGACCGACGACTCCGGTGGCGGGTGCGTTGGCTAGCCGGCCCGGCAGGGGCGCCGCTGCGGGGGTCTGCGCGGGTGCCCACACGAGCTCACATGCGGCAACCGGTTCAGGCAGGCCCTTTAGGTCGCGTTCGCCGAGCGAACGAAACTCGTGCTCCGAACGACGGGCGAGCAGGCGCACCATTTCGGTGGTGACGATCTGCCCCCCATCCGCACTCGCACACAATCGTGCGGCTTCGACCACGGGCTCGCCGAAATAGTCGCCGTCCTCCTCGGTCGCGTCACCACTGGAGAGGCCGAGGCGCACGCCAAGCGGATGTGCCGCCTTGCGGTTGTGCATTTCGATTGCCTGCTGCATGGCGACTGCGCCTTCGAGCGCCGTGCCGAGGCTTGGGTACGCGACCATCAGCCCGTCGCCCAGGTTCTTGACCACGGTGCCGCCCGTCGCGGTGGCTGCGTCGCGTAAAAGGCGGAAGTGCGTCGAACGCACCTCTTCGGCCGCAACCGGACCTAGGCCAGAGGCCAGCTCGGTCGACGCAACAAGGTCCGTGAAGATCACGGACGTCGTGACCGTGGTCGTCATTGTTTCGCCTTAATGCGCGTAGCCGACACCGAAATACCTCCCCCCACCAGGTGAGGCTAACTCGCCCATACCTGCGGAATCAGTGACGACCGTCACGGTTTAGGGCCTCTTTCACACCGACCGCCTACGCGCCGCGCCGCGCGTAGAGCAGGTGCTCGCCGGGCCACAGGCCGTTGCGTTGCACTCCGGGGTCGCGGTACTTCGGCTCCGCCGCGATCAGTTGGTAGCCGGCGGCGGCGATGGCCGGTTCGAAGCTCAGTTTCGATCCGTCGATTTCACGCGAGACCCGGTTCGACGCGTTGGGTACGACGAAGAGGTAGCGCACCCGTTTGCGCGCCAATAACGCAAGCCACCATTCGATCGACGAGAGCGGCATCTCCGGAAAACTGTGCATGTTCACGGCCAGGATCGCGTCGTTCTCCTCGATGCCGTCGATCTCGTCGATGGCGACGGCCTCGGCAACCGCGTCGACGCCTCGGAAGCGCAGGTAGTAATCGCACAGGAAAATCGACTCAGCCACGGCGTCAGTGCAGACGACCCGCCGCAGCCCTGGAACCGCTTCAGCGAGCCGGTGGGCGAAGCGGCCATATCCCGCACCCACGTCGATCACTGTCCGTCCTTGCAGCGAATCGAGTCCGATGTGCCGGTCAAGAAAGTCGAGCTGGAGCGCCGAGTCCAACCGGTCGGTGCTCGCCGCGAAGCCGTCGACATCGACGACGTGGTTGCCGAACAGCGCGTCGTCAGAGAGCACGTCGAGCAGCTTCAGTCGGTCGTGGGCGCGGACGTAGGCCGCGGTGATCTCGTAATGACGGTCGGTCGTGGGCACGCGCGCGAGTTGACCGTCTGCACCCACGGCGAAACCGGGACGGGTTTGCCACCGGTAGGCGTTGTCGGCACGGAACTGCGTCATGTCGAGATTGGTCGCGATGTAGCCGTGCGTCCACAGCGACGAATTCGTGACCACCGGGTGGTCCGCGAGTCGCTCCCGGAGCGCGACGAGCGTCGGGTTGTCGGCGCGGAGATAGGCACGGGCGTCGGCCGAGAGTCGCTTTCTGCGAAAAAACATTGTCAGCAGCTTTACCGCTGCGAACCCAGCGACCACAAGATCAGCCGCGGCCAACTGAGTCAGAATGCGTCTGTGGGGGAAAGCAACACCGATCTAGACGTAATCGTTATTGGCGCCGGGTTCGCCGGTCTGTACGCGATCTACAAGCTGCGCGAAGCCGGCTTCACCGTGCGCGCCTACGAGCGCGGCGACGGCATCGGTGGCACCTGGTACTGGAATCGCTACCCGGGCGCGCGAGTCGACATCCAAAGCGTCGAGTACATGTTCACCAAGTTCCCCGAGCTCGAACAAGAGTGGGACTGGACCGAGCTCATGCCCGCCCAGGAAGAGATCGAGCGCTATCTCAACTGGGTCGCGGACCGCCTCGAACTGCGCAGCGCCATCCGCTTCGGCACCACCGTCACCACCGCGACCTTCGACGAGTCCACCAACACGTGGCGCGTCGAGACCGATACCGGCGCGCCGATCACGGCTCGTTTCGTGGTGGGGGCGACGGGGTGCCTGTCGGCGCCGATCGAACCGGCCATCGAGGGCCTGCATAGTTTCGAAGGCGACACGCTCTTCACCAACCGCTTCCCCCACGGCGGCTACGACTTCTCACACAAGCGCGTCGCCGTAGTGGGCACCGGTTCGTCGGGCGTGCAGTCGATCCCGGTGATCGCAAAAGAGGCGGGCGAGCTTGTGGTGCTGCAGCGCTCAGCCGCGTACACGCTGCCCTCGCCCAACCGACCGCTCGAAGCAGACGAGCTGGCCGAGCTGAAGTCGCAGTACGCCGACATTCGCGCCAAGCAGTGGGCGTCGTACGCGGGCACCGCCCGCTTCGGCGCAGTGATGTTCTTCGGCGACGGCGAGCTGCAACCGATCCTCGAGACGCCGTGGGATGCGCAGGTCGCGCGCCTCGATGAGTTGGGCTTCGCCGCGTGCTTTACGTGGTCCGACGCGTTCTTCAACCTCGAAGCCAACCAGGCGGCGTCGAACCTGTACGGCGAGATGATCAAGCGAATCGTTCATGACCCGCAGACCGCAGCAGACCTGGTGCCGCAGTACCCCTTCGGATGCAAGCGCGTCATCATCGACGAGGGCTACTTCGAGACCTTCAACCGCGTCAACGTCCGCCTGGTGAACTTACGAGCCAACCCGATTGTTCGGGTTGAGCCCAAGGGCATCGCGTTGCAGGACGAATTTCTCGCTCTTGACGTCATCGTCTACGCGACGGGTTTCGACGCGATGACCGGTTCGCTTTCGCGTATCGATATCCGCGGCCGCAACGGCCAGTCGCTGCGCGACGTGTGGGCGGAGGCACCGCGTGCCTACCTCGGCCTCGGCGTGGCGGGATTCCCGAACCTGTTTACGGTGACGGGTCCCGGCAGCCCGTCGGTGCTCACGAACATGGTCACTTCGATCGAGCACCACGTCGAGCTCATCACCGAGACGCTTTTGCACATGCAGGCAACCGGCCAGTCCGTCATCGAGCCCACGGCCACTGCACAGGACGAGTGGGCCGACCACGTGCACACCTTCGCGGGGCCGCTGCAGGTGCACCCGTCGTGCAACTCCTGGTATCTCGGAGCGAATGTTCCGGGTAAGACCCGCACCTACATGCCCTACGCCGGCGGGCTCACCCGCTACATGGATCACTGCCGTGAAGTTGTCGACGCGGGTTACACGGGCTTCGTATTTGCGTAAGACCTTCGCGACGCTCGCCGCGCTCGCGATCGCACTTATTGCTGCGCCCGCTTCGCACGCGGCCAACGACCCGTTCGTCTACGTCTCGCTCGGCGACTCCTACGTGTCGGGACCGTTGGTGCTCCCCCACGATCAGCGCTGGGTGCCGCAGGGCTGCGGGCAGTCGATGCGTAACTTCGCCCACCTGGCCGCGCTCGACCTGCAGCCCGACGTGTTCACCGACGTGAGTTGCGGAGGCGCGACCATCAACGACTTCACGCGCCCCCAAGACGCATATGTCTACGGCCAGGCCTCGCCGCAGTTCGACGCGCTCAACGCGTCCGTCGACGTGGTGACGGTGGGTATCGCCGGCAACGACGTTGGTTTTGTGAGCCTCGCCCTCGACTGCATCCGGCCCACCCCGCCGCCACTGGGCGATCCGCCGTGCACGCCCAAGTACAAGCACAACGGCGTCGACGAAATCTCCAAACGCGTAGCAGCCACCGCGATCGAACTCGGCACTGCGCTCGACCAACTGCATCGCGTCGCGCCGTACGCGGCCGTGTTGATCATTAGCTATCCGACCGCGCTTCCCGACGACGCAGTCGCCTGCTACCCGTACCTGCCGATCCTCCCCGAGGACATGCCTTACCTCGTCGAGAAGTACAAAGAAATGAACGCCATGCTCAAGGCTGTTGCGGCAACGCATGCCGCGACGTACGTCGACATCTACACGCCCAGCATCGGCCACGACGCGTGCAAGCCGCCCGCGCTCGCGTGGGTCAACGGCGCGGCGCTCGTGCCGCCCAGCTTCCCAGCCCATCCCAACGACCTGAGTTATCTCAACTCGGCGCCGATCGTCGCCCAAGCAATCCGAGCCGCTCTCGCGCCGAAGACCAGCGCGGCCACCACGACCACCTCGACACCGCCGGTCCGCGCCGCATCGCGACCTGACGTGCTGCCCCGCACCGGCGCTACCGCAGCGCCCGCGCTCAGTGCCGCGGCCCTGGCGGTAACGGTTGCCGCGCTGCGGCGCCGCCGCGCCACGCCAGATTTCTTCTAGACACTGCAGATGCCTGCGACCTTCCACTACGCGGTCAACGCGTTCAATACGGCGACCGAGTCAGCCAACAAGATCCACGACGACGCGGTCGCGAAAAATCTCGGGTTCCGCGGCGGACTCGTGCCCGGAGTCGACGTGTACGCCTACCTGTGCCATCTGCCTGCGGACGAGTGGGGCGTCGACTGGCTGACTCGCGGCACGATGACCGCGCGGTTCGCATCGCCCGTGTACGACGGTGACGACGTCACGGTCGACGGCGTCCTCGCCGCCGACAACGTGATGGAGGTCACGCTGACCGACTCCACAGGCGGGTTCTGCGCGTCCGGCGCCGCAACGCTGCCCGTGGAGGTAGTCGCTCCCCCCGACCCGGCGGACTGGCCCGACTTCCCCGCCGACGGCAATCGCGCCAAGGCGTCGCCAGACACGCTCATCTCGCTGCCCCTCGGGTGGCTCGACGTCGGCTTCCATTCGGACAATGCCATCGCCTACCTCGACGACATTCGCGAAGCAGCGTCGCTGTTTCGCGTCGACGGGTACGCGCACCCAGGCTGGCTGCTGCGCTACTGCAACTTCGTGCTGACCTCGAACGTCGAACTCGGTCCATGGATCCACGTCGAGTCGACCACGCAGTTCTTCTCACCCGTAGCCGACGGTGAGCGGGTGCAGACGCGAGCGAAGGTTACGGGCGTTGACGAGCGCGGCGGCCATCGCTTCGTGGACCTCGACATCTTGCAGCTCGCCGACGCGATCCGGCCCGTCGCCCGGGTGTCGCACCGCGCCATCTACCAGCCGCGCGGCACCTAGAGGCTTTCGGTGGCGGAGCGCAGCGCAGCCGAGGGTTTCTTCGGAGCGATCCCCCGGCATAACTGCAGGTCGGCCTCTCGCCCCGAGACGGCGATAGTTGGGGGTCGGGTGGCTCCGACGGAGCCACGTCGGCGCGTCAGTCCGCGTCGCTGTCTAAGCGAAACCGCCGTTCTACGGACCGTCCCATCCCCGGCGTTACGAGACGCATTGCCTCTGACCGATACCGTGCTCTCGAGTGCAAGAACCCATCGCGCCTCCGACAAGTGATCCGGCAGTACGCGTTCTCGTACCTCGAAACCTAAAACGATTCACGGCTGTTTTCCTTGTACTCACACTGGTCTGGGGCGTGGCCTTGCTGCGTGCCGCAAAAGTCGGAGGTGACTTCTGCGCCACCTTTGGTGTCGCTGAGCTTGAGGAGCTTCAGGCCCGGCGCGGGCCGCTCGCAAATGCTGGCTATACGGTCTCCGTCGACAAGTTTCCGCCAAGAGCGGTGTGCACGTTCCACACGACCACTGGCGGAACAATCCGGGTGTCGGAATACTGAGCGGCCTCCCCATGCCTCCTGCGCCCATACATCACCGCCCGCGTCGTACCGCGGCTCACAGCCGGCGGTCGGGACGCGTTTTCAAAGTGCCGTTCGGGGGCGGTTGGAGCGACACCAACGTGTTGAGAGAACCAACTAGAGGTTGCGGCGCTTCTTGCCCCGCAACTCGCGGATGAACAGGTACAAACCGGTGATGCCCACGACCACCACAACCCCCGCCGCGCGCACCAAACTGCTTTGCTCGGCAGCGAGGGTCATATGCAACACTGTTCGCTCCCGTGGTGGTTGTAGCTCAGTTGGTTAGAGCACCAGGTTGTGATCCTGGGGGTCGGGGGTTCGAGTCCCCTCAGCCACCCCAAGTTTTTGTTACGCAGTTGGTACTGGCCCGCTGAGCGTGGCGCGCTCGATGACCTTGTCGACGAAGCCGTAGGCGAGCGCTTCGTCTGCGGTGAACCAACGGTCACGATCCGAGTCGGCCTCGATCGTCTCGACAGCCTGGCCGGTGTGGAACGCAGTGCGCTCGGCAAGCTTGCGCTTCATGTAGAGGATCTGCTCGGCCTGGATCGCGATATCGGTGGCCTGGCCCTGCATTTGGCCCGAGGGCTGGTGCATGAGGATGCGTGAGTGCGGCAGCGCGTAACGCTTACCTGGCGCGCCAGCCGAGAGCAGGAACTGACCCATCGACGCTGCGAGACCGAGGCAGATCGTGGCGACGTCACAACTCACGTACTGCATGGTGTCGTAGATGCCCATGCCTGCGGTAACGGAACCGCCAGGCGAGTTGATGTAGAGCGCAATGTCCTTCTCGGGCTCCTCGGCCGCAAGCAGAATCAGCTGCGCACAGATGAGGTTGGCGGAGCTGTCGTCGACCTGGGTGCCAAGGAAGACGATGCGTTCCTTGAGGAGGCGCTGGTAAATATCGCCGATCGGGCTGAGATCAATTGCCATCGGGCAATCGTAGGCCCTCTAGCCTGGAGCTTCGGCACGCGGGCGTGGCGGAATTGGCAGACGCGCATGGTTTAGGTCCATGTATCGAAAGATGTGGAGGTTCAAGTCCTCTCGCCCGCACTTACTTTTGTGATGTCCCGCAGATCGTTACCCGAACGAGTCAAGCGACGGAGAGAATCGTCCAGTCGCCCGACACCCCCTTGAGCGTTTGACGGCTGTGCTCCGAGAAGCCGATGCCCGACCCCGCTACGAGATCGCGCACGACGCTCGTGACGAGCACCTCACCCGCGCCGGCGAGGGCGGACACGCGGGCGCCGATGTGCACCGCGATTCCTGCGACGTCGTCGCCCATCACCTCTATCTCACCGGTGTGAAGGCCGCTGCGGACTCCGACGTCGATCGCAGCCGCTGCGACAGTGATGGCTTGCGCGCATTGAATCGCCCGAGCCGGGCCGTCGAACGTCGCCAGGAAGTCATCACCGCGCGTGTTGATCTCGCGGCCCTTATATCGCTGGAGGTTCTCCCGGACGGCTCCGCGAAAACGGGCGAGCAACTCTCGCCACGCGCGGTCACCGAGCGCTGCGGCGCGTTCGGTGGAACCCACGATGTCGGTGAAGAGCACGGTTGCCAGAACCCGATCACTCACCACGACGGGACGGGTGCCGGTAACGAATTCCTCGATAAGGTCGGCCATCTCGGCGCTCCCGCTACCGAAGTACAGGTCGGTGCCTCGGTACGTTGCGACGCGGGCACCGGGAATGCAGTCCGCGACCAAAGCGGCGCTTTCGCGCGCTGCGTGTACTTCCTCCGCGACGAGCACGAGAGTGGGGGCTTGGACAAGAGGGAGCACCGTGCCAAGTTCAGTGTCGATACGCACCTGAAAGTTGGCCACCGCTGCGGCCTTGCTCGCGCTCACCTGCTGGACCCGCGCGAGCAACTGAATGAACCCGGGTTCGGCGAGTCGGCTCGGAGCCAAACTGTCGACGAGCCACGGCGAGTCCACGTCCCCCCAGTGATCGCGCACTTCGCGCAACACGTCGGCGCCATCGACACCCGGTCGCACTAAGACAATCTTGTTCCAGGGCGGGTTGGTGAGGATCAGCGCGCTCACCTTTTCGGGATGCATCGCCGCAAAAAACAGCGCGAGTGCTGCCCCGTCCGCCGCACCGATGAGCACGGCCTTGTTCGATCCGACCTCATTCATGACCGCGATGACATCATCGACTTGCTGCTCGAGCGGTGGCGCGCCGCCAGCGAGCAGAGGATCCGACATGCCCATACCCCGCCTATCGAGCTGAATGAGACGAGAGAACCTCGCTAAGCGCTCGTAGTGCGCGCTGGCGACCGGATCCAAGAAGCCGGCGACCAGACCACCCAGAAGACCGGGGAGACGCACGAGGTCGATCGGACCCTGCCCGCGTGCCTCATAGGCAATATGAACACCGTCGGCTTCGGCGTAACGGACTTCGGGAAAGTCGATGCTCACGTCAGGCACTATGCCGGATGCGCGCGCGACACGCGACCGAAAAGGCCCTAGGGACGTGCTGTATCTCGATCGCCATCAGGAGCAGGTAGCGAAACCAGCATCCGGCAGCAGCGCTAATTGCGTCAGCCGCGGACTGCGAAAATATGCCACGGGTCTGGTACGCCCTTGAGTTCGTACGCCCCGCGATCGTCGAACGCGAGTCCGGAGCCAGAGACGAGGTCCACCACCGTTCTCGAGACCAATATCTCGCCGGCCTTGGCGAGCTCCGCGATCCGCGCTCCGATGTGAACAGCTATGCCGCCGATGTCATCGCCCATCAACTCGACCTCACCAACGTGGACGCCGGTTCGCACCTCGAGTCCGAGGGTCCGAGTTGCCTCGATGAGCGCGACGGCGCAACCCACGGCTCTGGCCGGTCCGTCGAACGTCGCGAGAAAGTCGTCGCCTCGAGTGTTGATCTCGCGGCCACGAAAGCGATGGAGTTGCTCTCTGACCGTTGCTCGGTACCGGTCGAGCACACCTCGCCACTCGTGGTCTCCCATTTCGCTCACTCGTTTCGTAGACGATGAGATGTCGGTGAACAGAACCGTGGCGAGGACGCGGTCGGCTTCGAGCGGTGGGCGAACACCCGTGAGAAATGTCTCGATCTCGTCGAGCATGGGTCCGGTTTCGCCGACGAAGAACAGCGTGTCGTCGCCCATGAGTTCCACGTAGCGGGCGCCCTCGACGTGGTCGGCAACGAACCGCGCGGCTTCGGTCGACGTGCCGATTCTACTCAAGACGAGAGTTGGCGCTGAAATAGTCGGTAACGCGGGACGGACATCAACGCTCCAACCGTTTCTGACGCGCCAGTACTGGTCGTCGGCCGAACTCGTCAGGCGTTCGCAGCGACCCCACCAGCGCCGGAACCGCTCATCCTGGGCGACGCTCGGCGCGATCGCGTCTAGCGCGGCGCCCGTGCCCCACCCGCGGCGATACTCCTCGAGCATCTGATCGGCCATGTCGCCCGCGAGTCGGTCCGGGTAGTCCGTGGTCGGACGCACGCTGGCCAAGGGAGTGACAAGAAGGTGGACCCTTCGCGCTCCGGTCGTGTTGATGAGCACCAAACCACTGGTGCGCTCCGGATGGCTGGCTGCGAACAGCAGAGCGGGCGGCCCGACCTGAGCCATCAATGCGACCCGGCGACAACCGATCGTGTCGATCACCGCCGTGAGGTCCTCTGTCATTCCTTCGATGACCTGACTCTCCTCGCGCGGCGCTGGGTCCGACGAGCCACGACCCAAAGGGTCGAAGACGATGATGCGACAAAACGACGAGAGCCGATCGAGGAACCGCGCTGCCGTCGGGTCGTCCCAAATCAGGTCGATGGGGATCGCGAGGCCGTGTGCGACCACGAGGTCGATTGGACCAGTTCCGACAGTCTGGTAGGCGATCCGGCCTCTGGCGCTTTCGGCGTACCTCGTCTCGGGCGCACCCACGCGGCCGACATTAGCGATGCGCGCCACCAACTCGGTTACGCGTGAGGATAGGACACGGCGCAGATTCCTCCCGCTGAAATGTACGGTCTGGATTCACGGGCAACGGTAGGAGGGGCACCATGGACGAGGTCATTGATCGGCAACCTCTGCGTGAGTATCGGTCAGTCGTATCCGACAGCCGTCGCTGGGAACACTTCATCCATCGCCCCGGCGACATCTTCGTGTGCACCTCACCGAAATGCGGCACCACGTGGATGCAGACGATCGTGGACGCACTGCTGTTCCCGTACGAGCATCCTCCGGGCACAGTGATCGAGCGCGCCCCATGGATCGACGCGCGGTTCTTCCCCATCGAGCAGGTCGTCGCCCGGCTCGAGGCGCAGCCTCATCGGCGGTCGGTGAAGCCCACACGCCCGCCGATGGCATCCCGTGGCGGTTGGATGCGTTCTACATCGTTGTGGTGCGCGACGGGCTCGACGCGTGCATGTCGCTCATGAACCACATGAGCAACATGCGACCGGAGGCGCTCGCGAAGCTCGCGGTAACCGCCGAGGCTGACGGCATCGAGCTCGGCGGTCGGCCACCGCTCGATGACGTCCACGCGTTCTTCGCGTCATGGCTCGAACCGCCTTGCGTGTGGTTCGAGCACCTGAACACGTTCTGGGATCTTCGCGACGAACCCAACGTGTTGTTCGTGCACTTCGACGACCTCAAGGCGGACCTCGACGCCGAGATGCGACGAGTGGCGGCGTTCATCGGTACAGAAGTCGACGCCTCGCATTGGCCTCAGGTCGTCGAATCGTGCACGTTCGCGTCAATGAAGCAGCGCAGCGCTGAAATAAACGACTTTGACCGGCTGTTCGTCGGCGGCGCCGACACCTTCTTGTACAAGGGCACCAACGGCCGCTGGCGCGACGTCCTCACCGCCGACGAGGTCGCTGCCTTCGACGAGCAGTCCGTACAGCGCTTAGCCCCCGACGCGAACGCGTGGGCAAACCGTCATCTCGATCAGAGCTGAAGCGAGAAGCGGCTCGTCCGCCTGTGGGCGTCACGCCCCCGGACGAAAGACCATGTCGGCCACGGCCAGGCTAAGGATGACGAGGTCGATGCGCGCGACAAGGAACCTGCGACGCGCGCGCAACCGGACTTCGGCGGGATCGTGGCCCGGCCGGTCCGCTAGCGACGCGATCCGTCGACCTTCCGGAATGAGGAACGCTCCACCGATGGCACCGGCGACGCCCAATGCGCCTATGCCGAGAAGGATCCAGGGCTCTGTCCACGAGACGTGCTGACGGACAACGAGAGCGACGCCGGTGAGCGACAAGACGACGGCGGCGGGCCCGAAGATGCCCTTACCCACCGCCTCGGCGTCGCGGGCGAACTGATCGACCACGGCGCCGGGCGTTGAGGGACCCATACGCCGCGCAATCACCTGCTCCGCCAGCGCGGCACCGATCCACGCCGCTACCGCAAGAAGGTGGATCGTGAGCAGTAGCTGGTCAACCCTCATCCGATGAGAAGTTCGATCGGGGGCACCACGTAGGCCGCACTAGCGACGGGCGTTGAGAAATCCGTGAGGCGATCACGCACACCGTCCTCAGCTCCCGCCATGCGGCGAAGCATTCGGTCCAGCCGCGTCCAGTCCTGCGAGAAGGCCACAAACATCAGGCCGTGTTCCAACACGCCCCCGAACGCGGTCGAGCGGCGAAAGATCTCGAGCTCGTCGCCGGTGTCGTCCTCGATCACGACGCGAGCGACGTGCGAGTTCGGCGGCATGCGGTCCTCGCCGAGTTCGACGCTGTTGTGCAGCGTGCGCCCGATCACGTCCTCCCGGTCGGCCAGCTCCAGCGCTTCGAAACCATCGAGGTCATGCACCCACCGTTGGAGGAGCGCCACGCTTCCGCCGGCACACGGCACCCCATCCGGGACAACCGCAGCCGTCACGGCCTCGTCCAAGGGCGGGTTCTCGGTGCCGTCCTCGAAGCCCGTGAGGTCCTGACTCGACTGGTAGGTAAAGGCCGCCTGCTCGGCCGCAACGCGCGCGAGTGGGGCAAGCACCGTGCTGGCAATCCGCGCGGCGTTGAAGACGGAGTCTGGACCCGCACCGTGGAGCCAGAGCCACAGATCGTGCTGTTGGGCCGGCATCGAGAACCCGTCTACGCCGTCGATCGTTTCGAAGTCGCCAAGACCGATCGGACAATCGCCAGGAGCGATCGCCGCCCACACGCTCGGGCGCAGACCGGCGACAACGTTGACGCCCGAAACAGTGGTGGCTGCCTCGCGAATACGTGCGACCGCGCCGAGCAACGCAGCGCTATCACCGGTGAGGTCGAACTGCAGGTGGTGATGGGAGCGACTCCCTAAGGCGAAGACACCAGGCTGGGCGGACATGCACGCACGCTACGTGCTGGCCTTCTTTCGGGGTGCAGCCTTGTTCGCCACGGCCTTCTTCTTCGCAACTTTCTTGGCCGGCGC
>JBKJQZ010000069.1:0-66919 GCA_046594835.1 Acidimicrobiales bacterium
GCTCCCCGGCGTGAATGTGGTTCGAGGCGAGCAGAAGGTGCTTATCCCCTCCCGCGCGCTTTCTGAGCTGCAGCGCGTGCTTTCGGGCGCGCCCGAAGTCGCGGTCCGACTCGGCACAACCGAGGCGAGCTTCGAGGTCGGTCAGCTCAAGCTCACGACCCGCCTGATTGAGGGCGAGTACCCCAACGTGTTGAACCTCGTGCCGCCGAGCTATCCAAACAAGCTCACGATCAGCCGCGACGCCCTACTCGACGCGGTAAAACGCGTGAAGCTCCTGGTGCGGGACCAAACCACACCGGTGCGCCTGTCGTTGCGCTCCGACGGCGTGGAACTCACCGTCACCAACCCGGCCGAAGGAACTGCGACCGAAGACGTCGAAGGCAAGTACGAGGGCGTCGACATGACCGTCGCGTTCAACCCGCAGTACTTCACCGACGGCATCGAAGCGATTACGGGCGACGAACTCACCCTGGAAACCCAAGACACGCTTAAAGCCTCGACCATGCGGGGCGTGGGCGCGGAGAACTACCTGTACCTGCTCATGCCGGTGCGGGTGCCGTAGTCGGCGTTCCAAAAAGCTGGGCCGGATCACATGCGAGTCAACTGGCTCACTGTCGCAAACTTTCGCAACTACGAGTCCGCCACCCTGGAGTTGGCACCCGAGGGCCTCACGGTCGTCGTGGGTGAGAACGGTCAGGGCAAGACCAACCTCCTTGAGGCGCTGAGCTGGTTGTCCACGCTGTCGTCGTTTCGAGGCGCGCCAAATGACGCGCTGGTCCGGCAAGACACGACCTCAGCCTTCGTGCGCGCCGAGGCCGATCGAGAGGGTCGGCGCCTCACGCTGGAGGCTGAAATCCCAAGCCGTGGCGCGCCGCGCGTGTTGGTAAACGGTCAGGCCCTGCGCCGCAGCCGCGACCTTCTCGGCGCGGTGCGCACAAGCGTGTTCAGTCCGGACGACCTGGCGCTGGTGAAAGACGGTCCCTCGGCGCGCCGGCAACTGCTCGACGACGCGCTCGTCGCCCTGGCGCCACAGCACGGTGAGACGATCGCTGCGGTGGATCGCGTGTTGCGCCAGCGTGGCGCACTGTTGCGCCAGGCGGGCGGCAAAACCACCCCCGAGATCGTGGCCACGCTCGATGTGTGGGATACCAAGCTCGCCGAGCACGGTGCCGCCCTGGCGACCGCTCGTCGGGCCCTGGCCCAGCGTCTTGAGCCCGTCACAGCCAAGGCGTACGCCGCGGTGGCTTCGGGCGCCGCGGCGATCGGTCTGCGGTACGTCACTTCGTGGACCAACCCGGACGACCGCGAGGAACGAGACGCGCTGCACGCCGCATTGACCGCGGCGCGCGTGGACGACCTGCGCCGCGGCGTAACCACGATCGGTCCGCATCGCGACGAACTGGAATTACACATCGGCACGCTGCCGGCCCGGACTCACGCCTCCCAAGGCGAGCAGCGATCGCTCGCGCTGGCGTTGCGGCTCGCCGTGCACGAGGCCGTCACCGAAACCACAGGCGCCGCGCCAGTGCTGCTGCTCGACGATGTGTTCTCCGAGCTCGACCCGATTCGTTCAGCGGCACTGCTTGCGAGCCTGCCGATCGGGCAGGCGATCCTGACCACCGCCGGTCCGCTGCCGGAGGGAGCGACCCCGGCCTCGACTGTGCACATCGTCAACGGACGGATCGTGGAGTCATGACCTGGCGCCCCCTCCCGCAAGCCAATGCTGATCGTGACCCCGAGCGGATTGGTGCGTCGCTGGACAAGGTTGCGCGCCGTCTCGGCACGTCATCGGCCAACGCGCTGCATGGATTGTTTGAGCGCTGGGAGGAGTTGGTGGGGCCCGGAATCGCGGGGCATTCGAAGCCAGTTTCGCTGCGCGCCGGAGTTTTGCTGGTCGAGGTCGACTCCAACGCCTGGGCCACACAGCTGCGTTACATGACCACTGAATTGGTCGAACGCTGCTGCGCCGAGCTCGGGGGCGGCGCGGTCAAAAAGATCGAGCTACGCGTAGCCCGTCGGTGACCGCCGATGCCACACCCATCTGGTAAACTCACATGATTGCAATTCGGGTGTAACTGAGCCTCTGACCAGCCCTTTTGCTAGTCGCCGGTTCCCGAAATTGCCAGCTGCAGACCTCGCCACGAAGAGAGACGATGAGCGACTCCGAAGACACCTCCAATACTGACAAGAACGCGAACAAAAAAGACTCGAAGTCGGGCTACGGCGCAGACAACATCCAGGTCCTCGAGGGACTTGAAGCGGTCCGGAAACGGCCGGGTATGTACATCGGTTCTACGGGCCTCACCGGCCTGCACCACCTCATTCGTGAGGTGGTCGACAACTCGGTCGATGAGGCCATGGCCGGGCACTGCACCCGCATCGACATCACGCTGTTGGCCGATGGTGGCTGCAAGGTTGTCGACAACGGCCGCGGCATTCCCGTCGACCCGATGTCCTCCGGCGCGCAGAAGGGCAAGTCGGCGCTCGAAGTCGTACTGACGGTGCTGCACGCCGGCGGCAAGTTCGGCGGCGGCGGCTACAAGGTCTCCGGCGGCCTGCACGGCGTGGGTGTCTCGGTGGTCAACGCGGTGTCGACTCGGCTCCTGGCCGAGGTCGACCGCGACGGCAAGCACCACGAGATGGAGTTCCTTAACGGTGGCCGTCCGACCGGCAAGATCGCGGTAACCGGCGACTCGCCCGACGGACGTACGGGCACCATCATCACGTTCTGGCCCGATCCCGAAATCTTCAAGGCCGAGGGCATCGAGTTCCGAGCCCAAACGGTCCTCGAGCGCCTGCAAACTTACGCGTTTCTGAACAAGGACCTTGAGATCCGCTTCAAGGACGAACGGCCCGGCCACACACAGTCGGTTACCTACCGCTACGCGGGCGGCATCACCGATTACGTCAAGCACCTCAACGCCACGAAAGATGCGCTGTTCAAGAAGGTCGCCTCCTACGAGTTCAAAGGCGAAGATTCCGAAGTCGAAATCGCCATGCAGTGGAACACCGGCTACCACGAGGGCATCCACTCCTTCGCCAACGGCATCGAAACCCCCGAAGGCGGCACGCACGAGGAGGGCTTCCGTAAAGCACTCACAAACGTGGTCAACAAGTACGCCAAGGCGCGCAACCTGCTGAAGGAAAAAGACGACAACCTTGCCGGCGAAGACATCCGCGAGGGCCTTACCGCGATCATCGCGGTGAAGCTGCAAGACCCACAGTTTGAAGGCCAGACCAAGGGCAAGCTCGGCACTATCGGCATGCGCTCAACAGTTGAGAAGGTCACGAACGACAAGCTCGCCGAGTGGCTCGAGGAACACCCCGCCGAAGCCAAGACGATGGTGAGCAAAGCGATCCAGGCGTCGCGCGCGCGGGTTGCGGCTCGCCAGGCGCGCGACGCGACCCGTCGTAAGTCGGCGCTTGAAGGCGCGGGCCTGCCCGGCAAGCTCACGGACTGTCGAACCAAGAACGCCGAAGAAGCAGAGCTGTTCATCGTCGAGGGCGACTCTGCTGGTGGCTCGGCCGTTCGTGGCCGCAACCCGGAGAACCAAGCGATCCTGCCGCTGCGTGGCAAGCCCCTCAACGTGGAGCGGGCCCGCATCGACAAGATCCTCAAGAACATCGAGATCCAAACGTTGGTTACCGCAGTTGGTGCCGGCATCGGCGAAGAGTTCGAATCAGACAAGGCGCGCTACGGCAAGGTGATCATCCTCGCCGACGCCGACGTCGACGGCTCCCACATCCGGGCGCTGCTCCTCACGTTTTTTTTCCGTCAGATGCGCGGCCTTATTGAGTCCGGGAAGGTCTACGTGGCCCAACCCCCGCTGTATTCGACGACCGTCGGCAAGGAAACGGTGTACCTCAAGGACGAGGTGGCTCGCCAGCGCTTCCTCGAAGAACGGCCGAATCACAAGGCCGAGTTCGCCCGCCTCAAGGGCCTCGGCGAAATGGACTGGGAAGAGTTGCGCGACACCACGATGGACTCCAACCGGCGCACGTTGTTGCAGGTCGGCGCCGACGAAGCCGCACTTGCGGATCAGGCGTGTTCGATCTTGTTCGGCGACGACGTGGAGTCACGCAAGAACTTCATCGTGACCAACGCAGCCGACGTCCGGTTCCTGGACGCGTAGGGGAGTAACGAACAATGTCTGATACCGAACCTCCCAACACTGGTCCCGAGGATGGCGACGCCCCGGAAGAAGACGAGGCGCCGGTAGACGTGTCCGCCGACTTCGTCGGTGGCGTCGAAGGCATCGAGATCCAAGAGGAGATGGAACGCTCCTTCCTCGACTACGCGATGTCGGTCATTGTTTCGCGCGCTCTGCCCGATGCGCGCGACGGCCTCAAGCCCGTCCACCGCCGGATTCTTTACGGCATGCACGACATGGGCGCGCGCTCGGATCGTCCGCGCATGAAGTGCGCCCGCGTGTCGGGCGAGGTGATGGGCAAGCTCCATCCCCACGGCGACAGTTCGATTTACGACGCGCTCGTGCGCATGGCCCAGCCCTTCTCGCTGCGCGAGCCGCTGATCGATTTCCACGGCAACCTGGGTTCACCCGACTTTCCCGCTGCCGCCGCTCGTTATACGGAATGCCGCTTGGCGCTCCTCGCCAACGAGATGCTGGCCGGTATCGACGAGAACACGGTCGACTTCGAACCGAACTACACGTTCGAGTTCGAACAGCCAACCGTTCTCCCCGCACGTTTCCCCAACCTGTTGGTAAACGGTTCGCAGGGCATCGCCGTCGGCATGGCCACGAACATCCCGCCGCACAACCTGGCCGAGGTCATCGACGCCACGATCCACCTGATCGATAACCCGGAGGCGACCCCCGACGATTTGATGCAATTCGTCAAGGGCCCCGACTTCCCAACCGGCGCGCTCATCCTCGGACGTCAGGGCATCCTCGACGCGTACCGCACGGGCCGCGGCTCGATCCGGGTGCGGGCGAAGGCCGAGATCGAGGAGTCAAAAAACGGCGGCGTCTCGATCGTCGTATCTGAGTTGCCCTACCAGGCGTCGATGAACGCGATCACCACGCGCATCGCTGAGCTCGTGAACAATCGCGAGCTCGAGGGCATCCGCGCCCTCGACGATTTGTCGTCGGGTGAAGAAACCAAGTTGGTCATCGGCCTCAAGCGCGACGCCAACGCGCTGGTGGTGCTCAACAACCTGTTCAAGCACACGCAGCTCCAGACCAGCTTCGGCGTGAACATGGTTGCGCTCGTCGACGGCGTGCCCCGCACGCTGAACCTGGCGTCGGCGCTCACTGCGTACGTCGGCCATCAGGTCGAGGTGATTCGTCGCCGTTCCGAGTACCGCTTGAAGAAGGCGCAGGATCGCGCGCACATCGTCGAGGGCCTCCTCAAGGCGCTCGACATGATCGACAAGATCATTGCGTTGGTGCGTGGCTCCGAAGACCGCGCCGGCGCGCGCGTTGGGCTCATGGGCGACGGGTTTGAGTTCTCTGAGATCCAGGCGAACCACATCCTCGACATGACCATTGGTCGGCTCACGCGTCTTGGCCGGTCCGAGCTCGAAGCCGAAATGACAGAACTGCGGGCCACGATCACCGAGCTCGAAGAAATCCTGTCCAAACCCGAAGTGCTGCGCAGCGTGATCAAGTCCGAAATGACCGCGATTCGCGACAAGTTCGCATCACCGCGTCGGGCGATCATCACCCACGACCCGGGCGAACTCGGGGCCGAGGACTTCATCAACGACGAAGACCTCGTGTTTCTCATCACGCGCGCTGGTTACGTCAAGACCGTCGCCGCTGGCGCGTTCCGCACGCAAGGCCGTGGTGGCCGAGGCATCGCAGGCGCGAAGTTGAAGGAGGAAGATCTCGTCTCGCAGGTGATTCACACCACGGCGCACGAGTTCATCCTGTTCTTCTCCAACCGAGGGCGCGTATTCCGGCTCAAAGCGCACGAGATCCCGATGAAGGAGCGCACGGCGCGTGGTACGCCGGTCATCAACCTGCTGCCGCTCGAGCCCAACGAAAAAGTCCAGGCCGTTATCGCGACCCGCGACTACCCGAATGACAAAATGTTGTTCTTCGCGACCCGCAAGGGCATCGTGAAAAAGACGCCGTTCTCGGAGTACGACAAGTCGCGACGCGAAGGCTTCATCGCCATCACGCTCAAGGACGGCGACGAGCTGGTCAAGGTCATGACCACCTCGGGCACCGACGACATCTTCATGGTCACCCGCGACGGCACCACGATGCGCTTTGACGAACAGACGGTGCGGCCGACAGGTCGTTCCGCCCAGGGTGTGATCGGCATGCGGCTGCGGACCGACAACGAAGTGGTGAGCTGCGACGTGGCCCGCGACGACACCGCGATCCTCATCGTCACCGATGCTGGCTTTGGCAAGCGCACGCAGCTTGAGCACTTCCGTCGCACCGGTCGCGGCACGATGGGTGTGCGCGGCATCAAGCTCACGGCGAAGCGTGGGTTCGTGGTGGGGGCCTTCATGGTTGGCCTCGACGATGAGATCATGGTCGCCGCGTCAAACGGCGTCACCGCTCGCATGCCGGTACGCCAGATCAGCTCGCAAGGTCGCGATGCAACTGGCGTCCGCGTGATGAACCTCGACGACGGTTCGACCCTTGCCACCGCAGCACCCATCATCCAAGCTGAAGAGGACGACGCTTCCCCGGCGTAAATCGCACTCCAGCTTGGAGGTTCCCTATGCGCGGCGTCGTCAAAAGCGGGCGCGGGCAAGTAGTCCCATTACTAGCGGCGTTCATCGTGTTCGCTGGCCTGTTCCTGATCGGCCTCGCGCACCTCGGTGGCGGTGCGGTTGATCGTGCGCTGGCGCGCCGAGCCGCGGACTCCGCCGCGTTAGCTGGCGCGGCGGAGGGACGCGGACGAGCCGACGAGTTCGCACGCGCCAATGGTGCGCGCATCACGCGGTTTGGTCAACGCGGCCAGGACACCGAAGTCGTCGTCGCCTATGGCGACGCGCACGCGATTGCGCGCGCGCGTCTCGAGGGTGGTGGGTCCACGTCGAAGCCGGGTGATCCGGCCCCCGCGCTGCGCGCCGCGTTGGCGCGTGCCGCGCAGATTCTCGGCCATCGTCCGAAGGTGGTGCGGGCGCGGGGCTACACAGTTGAGCTAACCCCCGAAGGATTCACCGAACTCGCGCCGCGGGCGAAGGACGCGGGTCTGTGTCCGAGCGGGCCTCGCGAGTTCACCGTGTGCGGCGCCACGTAGCCTGCGCATCCGTGTCGGCTCAACCCCGCCCTGGGCGATCCGTCAACGATGCGTTGTGGTTCGTCACGTGGCTCATGACCGGCGTGGTTGGCCTCGCCCTATTCGTGCTCGCACTGCGTAGTTACACCCGTCTTGAGACGCGCTGGGACTCGTGGTCGTACCACCTCGCGTACGCGGCAAAGCTTGGTGGCGTCCACATCCCGTTTCACATGGACGAGCAACTCGCGGCTCGCTTTGATGGCTATCCGCCACTCGCGCACCTGGTTGAAGGTGTGCTGTGGCGCGTGACCGGGTCGATCAACGCCACCGGTGTGGTGAACATGATCGGCCTCGCGTGGTTCCTGTTTGTGTGCGACCGCCTCCTGCGCGCCCCGCTTTACATCGTCGGACTCATCGCGCTCACAACCCCGGTCGTGATCATTCACGCCGCGACGAACTACATCGATCTGTTCGCCAACGCGTTCCTCGCGACCGGCCTCGTCGTAGTCATCCATGTGTACCTGTACGAAAGGCAGGCGGACCGTCGGCTCCTCGTCGTGGGCATCGGGTCGGTGGTCGCGGCGGGCTGGTCGAAGGTGCCTCTGGTGCCGCTGGCCGCGCTCGCCCTAGTGCTCTATGCAGTCGTGTACAAACCCTGGCGGGGCGAACAACGCTCGTGGTTGCTGCGCAGCTTTGGTGGCGCCGTGGCCGTCGCGTCGCTGCCGTTCGTGCGCAACCTCGTTATTCACGGCAACCCCTTGTGGCCCACGTCGGTGCCGTTGTTCACCGGTGATCCGGTGCCGAGGGGCGGGGCTATCCACCTCGAGCACGGGAGCCAGGTGCCACCCGCTCTGGTAGGCGCGAGCAAGCCGGAGTTGTTCGTGCGTTCGTTGTTCGAGTTCCGACTCCCGTGGCACTACGCCGACCGTCCGCGGTGGAATCTCGACCAGGGTGGCGGCCAGCTCGCGTATCGGTCGGGCGGGTTCTGGTTCGTCGGCGTGATCGTGTTCTTGAGCGTGATGATCGCCCTGCTCCTGCGCTACGGCGGCCCACGCGGCCGCACGGTGGCCATAGCGAGTGGCGTCGGGCTCGTGGTGGTCGCATTTCTGCCCCAATCGCACGTGCTGCGGTACTACATGTTCATTCCGCTCGTGTGGGCCGGCGTGATTGGGATGTTGTTTCCCCGCTTGCAGCGCCGCCAGCCCGCACTCGCCCTCGGATTTTGTGCCCTCATGCTTGTGATGTTCTGGACGATGTTCCGCGCGAACCAGAGCTACTTCAAGGTCGAACACGTCGGCTACACCGAAGCGGCGCAGTACTGGGGAGGCTTGAGCATCTGGCCTTACCTGCGCGCGGGCTACGTCTATTGCGACGTGCGCAACCAAAGTCAGTCGCCCCGGTCGTTGACCCTGTTGGGTCCGACGATGCGCGACTTCACGGTCTATGTCCGGCCGAAGGTGAGTGCCTGTCCGAAGGGCTCCGTGCCAATCGTGGACAACGTGGTGCGATACGGCCACCAGATCTAACTAACTTCGTCACATGACCTCGTCTCGACAGCTCACCGTGCGCTCGGTCAACGTGCGCAGCGTCGTGCGGGTGTCGGTCGTGCTTTATGGCTGCATGGTGCTCGTGTTCATCGTCGCATGGGCGATCTTGTGGGTAGTCGCCGGGGTGCTTGGGGTTAAGGCCAACGTCGAGGAATTTGTGTCGAAGCTTCTCGCGCTGGACTCGTTTCACGTCTCGGTCCTCGCCCAAGCGGCCGCGGCCATGGTCGGCGCGCCTGTCGTAATCGCGCTCGGCACGGGCGCGAACGTCCTCGCGGCAATCTTTTACAACCAGATTGTCGAGGTCGCCGGCGGCGTCCAGATCGACGTCGACGTCGAGGACTAGCTACATTCGCCGTTCCCTTCAAGGGGCTATAGCTCAGCTGGTTAGAGCGCAGCACTGATAATGCTGAGGTCCCTGGTTCGATTCCAGGTAGCCCCACCAATTTTCCCGCACCGCGCCAGAATTCGTACCGACGGTATGTGTATTTGGTCGCCTAAACGGCGCATCTGGACCGGTATGGCCGATTCGGCTGTCGCAGCCGCACGTGGCTCACTCACGCGAGCGTTTAGCTAATTTTTGCAAGATTTTGTCGTGCGCGGCGTCAGACTTTGCCCTCTGAAGCGTTAACACTTGACCGCCAAACCAGGAGTACATCTACACATGCGAACTCGTCGATGGGCTACAGCGGGGCTAGCTGCCCTTACTGCAGTACCCGCGCTCTTCGTAGCAACCGCTAATCCCGCGAAGGCGGCTACCGGTCCTTACGGTGGCAACGCCGTTGCTGACTTGGTGCACGTCAACGCCCTGAACACGATCCCGGCGCTACCGGGCCTGGCCGACGTGCACGTGGCTCGGTCTTCGGCCGAGGTGAACTCGGTTGGCCTCGTGGGCAACACAGCCAAGCGGTCCGCGGCACGGGCCACCAATCTCGACGCCCCCCTCGTGGGTGGCGCAATCGACCTGAGTGGGCTCGTGGTTGAGGCCGTACAGACCGCACCGCCGAACAACGCCACGCCGACCACGGCGAGCCTCACGGGCCCGGTGGACGTTTCACCCGTCGCCAGCTTTGAGGCCGCCACGGCCACGGCCCACGCCCGGTGGGGTGCGAGCGACACCACCTGCATTCCCGCAGGTACCCCGATTTCCACGGCCAAGTCCGCGGTTCTTGACGCCGGTGTCCTCGGCCCGCTCCCGCTGCCTACCGGTAACGCGCTGGTCTCGGTCAACAACGCCAATGGTGGCGCGGCCTACTCGCAGTCCAGCGTTGGCCTCGTCAACGTTGCGGGCCAGACCAACAAGGGCGTGAAGTCCGAGGTCCTCGACCAGGTCGATGGCATCGTGCTCTTTAAGGGTTCGCCAAGTGAGCTGACCCTCAACATCGTCGCCCCGCCGACCGTGCAGGCCACGGCCACCGGTACGGCGGCGACCTCGACGGTCACCTACAACCAGCCCGTCGTGCAGATCATCCAGGGTGGAACCGTCACCGACGTGCTGAATGCCACCGACGCCAACGTCGACATCCAGCTTCCGCCCGGGCCCACCCCGTTGATGATCGCTCGCCTCCAGCTCGGCACCTTGCTCAATGTCGTCAAGACGGACACGCAGGCCAGCGGCGACGCCACGCTCCTTAGCCTCACCCTGCTCGACATCACCGGCACCGTGACCCTCGCGAAGGCCGACATCGCTCCGATGAGCGTCAAGGCCACAGTTCCTGCGGGCGGCGTTACTTGCGGTGCTGGCCCCCTGTCGAACCTTCAGGTCGACGCCTCAACCCCGACCGTTCTCCCGAACGGCCAGTTTGAGTACGCCGTGACCATTCCGAACATCGGTGCGTGCACCGTTGACAAGGTCAAGGTCATCCTCACGGTCACTGGCCCCGCCGGAAGCTCGATCACCGATACCAGCCCCACCGCAAGCAGTGTGAACGGGTTGGTAGCGACCTGGAATGACATCGGCTCGATTGCGCCCGGTGCGCTGAAGGTCGTGAAGGCCACCGTGAAGGTGCCCTCGGACGCGCCGCCCGGCGCCACCTATACCGGGATAGCGACCGCGTCCGGTACATGCGACGGATCCGGAACCGAAGCCACCGCGACGTCGGGTCCGATCCCGACCGTGGGTGCGCCCAGCGACGCCACCTGCGACATCTCAGCCAGCTCGCTGTCGTCATCGCACAAGGAAGTTCGCATCGGCGACTTCTTCAACGAGTACGTCCGAGTCAGCAACCTCGGCAAGGGCACGTGTAACTCGATCTCGATCACGCTGAATTACCCGCCGGACTCCTCGTTCGTCACCTGCACCGATGACTGCACGCACTCGGACGCGACCCGCAAGGTCACTTGGACCGTCACGAACTTGGGCTCGGGTATCAGCAAGGACCTCGTCGCGACCTTCAAGGTGGACACCACTGCGAAGAACGGCGAGAACCTCGGCACGACTGTGACCATCAAGGCCGGTGGCCAGACGGTGACCGACAAGACGACCCTTCCGGTAGTCACATCCTCGAACGTGCTCAACAACGGTGCCCAACGAGCGCGAGGCCTGCTGCCCCGCACCGGTGCTGATGCACCGCTCGGGATTGCCCTTAGCCTTATGGGTGCCTTCGTGGCGCTGCGTGGCCTGCGGCGCCGCTTCGGCTTCGGCGGCTAACCGAAGTTTCAGATTGTGAAAGAGCCTCGGCTTCGGCCGGGGCTCTTTCGCGTCTGGGGTTCGGTAGGGTGACGCGTGTGAAGGGCTTCCGCCGCGCGTTCGTCGCCTTGTTCATCGCGGCGCTGGCCACCGCCCTCGTGCGCCTGCGCGGTAGCGGTGGCACCCCGCCGAGTGGCGGCGGCTGGCATGAAGTTCCCGCCGACGAACTGCGCTAACTCGCTTCGTGGCTAAGTCAGCGGCGATCAACGTCGCCGTCATCGGGACGGGCGCGGTCGGGCTTCGGGCGGCGCGGCAGCTCCACGAAACCGATGGGGTGGCACGCGTGGTTGTCGTGGCGCGTAAAGCCGTGCGCGCTGCGTCGATCGCAGGCCAGCTCGGCGAAGGCGCGTCGGTGGGGGAGTGGCCTCAGGTCGTACGCGATGTCGACGCCGTGGTGCTCGCCGTGCCCGACACGCTCCACGCCGACATGGCGCGGGTTTGTCTCGGTGACGGCGCCAGCGTGGTGTCCACTGCGGGTTCCATCGAAGCGGTCGACGGTGTGAGCGGGCTTGCGGCGCGCGCATCCGCGCTCGGCCTTTCTGCGGTGGCTGGCGTCGCGATGTCGCCGGGCTTGTCGTGCCTGCTGGCGTGGCGAGCCGCCCGCGATCTCGATGTTGTCGACGAAATCCACGTCGCGAAGTCCGGCACCGGCGGCCCTGCGTGCGCGCGGGCAACGCACGCTGCGTTGCGCGGTCCGGCGGCGGTGTGGCGCGACGGACGCTGGCAGTCCGAGCCCGCAGGTTCGGGACGCGAGCTGTGCTGGTTCCCCGAACCCATCGGTGGCCTCGACTGTTACGCGGCGAGTTCGGCCGAGGCGGCCCTCATGGTGGCCGCGTTCCCCACCGCTCGGCGCGTCACCGCTCGCGTCGCGGCAACCCGTCGAGATAAGGCAACGACATGGCTTCCGATGCTGCGCCCGCCCCACCCCGAAGGCCTCCTCGGTGCGGTGCGCGTGGAAGTGCGGGGCTGGAAGCGCGGCGTTGCCACCACCAACGTGATGGGCGCAGTTGATCGTCCCGCGGTTGCCGCGGGAACGTTGGCCGCGCTGGCGGCGGTCGGCGCGGTGCGGGGTGAACTCACGCCGGGTGCCGGCGGGATTGCGGCACTGGCCGCAGACCCGGGCCGGCTCCTTGCCGACCTAGCCGAACGCGGCGTAAAAGTGGCGTCGTACGCAACCGTCGCTGACACCTGAGCTTTCTCACTACCTGGAAACAAGTACCGAGTACTTGGGGCCGCCTCGGAGCCTGTCCGTACGGTCCAAAGCGTGGAACTCGCCCAACTGCTGCGCCGCCCGTCGCCGCCGGACCGATCGCTGTTGCTGAGTACGACGAACTCCGCAGGCGTTGCCGGAACGCGTCGCGCGGATAGGCGTGCGCACCACGAACCAGCATCACGTCCGGGCGAGCGTGTGGCTCAGGAGTTCGAGAGCTTCGAGGGGTTCGATCGGCTTTCGATGCGCATGCACGAACGCCTTGGCTCAAAAGCAATTCTTGTGTACGCGCTCCTGGCCGGCGTGGTCGCGGTGTTCGGCGCGGGCCTCGAGGTCGTGACTGCGTACCAATACGCCGGGCGACGCATCCAAGGCGTGGGCAGCGTGGCGATCGCCGGCCAGTTCATCAGTCTCGTCTGCGTGACTACCGCCGCGTTTCTGACGGCGCGCCTTCTCGGTCCCGCTTTCGGGTTCGTAGGCTCAGACGATCGCGAGCGGGACGCGCCGGCGGCGTGGCTGGCCGCGATCCGCGGACTCGACCGAGCCGTCTCGCTGGGCTTTGTGCTCTTTGGGCTTGCGAATGTTCCCCTCGCGTTCTACGCCCGTTCGGCCCTCGACCTCGGGCCGGCGGCGGTCCCCGTGGCGTTCAGTTTCATGGTGTTATTCACTGCGCTCGCCGCTTGCCTCGACTACGTCGCGTTCCGTCGCCTGTTGCGGCCTCTCATCCATACGATCGCGGCCCATCTTGCCGAAGACTTCGAACCGCAGTACCGGACACCGCCGCTACGACTCCGGTTGTTTTCGGTGATGCTCGTGTTGACCACAGTCGCGGGCACAACTGCCGCGTCGGTCGGCACCGGCGACATCGTGTCGCGGCTCGCCCTCGGCTTGGGGGTGTCGGGCGGATTCGTATTGGTCTACGGCGTGCTGTTGGCTTTCTTGCTCACCGACAGCGTCTCCAATCCGATGGACGAACTCGTGCGCGCGACCCGGCGAGTCGCGATCGGCGACTTCTCGACGCGGGTTCCAGTGGTGGATGCCGACGACACTGGTTCTTTGGCGACCGCGTTCAACCACATGATGCGCGGGCTCACCGAACGCCAGACACTGCGAGAAGCAATGGGTAGCTACGTGGATCCGTACGTGGCCGAACGTGTCCTTGCGGAAGGCCAGATGCTCGGCGGCCACGCGGTTGACGCCACCGTGCTGTTTGTTGACATTCGAGGCTTCACCGCGTGGTGCGACGGGCGCACCGCAGAGGAGACCGTTGCCCACCTCAACGACTTCTTTGGACTCGTCGTACCGATACTCGCCGAGCGGGGTGGCCACGCAAACAAATTCATGGGCGACGGGCTGCTTGCGGCGTTCGGTGTGCCCACCGCATGTGAGGACCACGCCGACCGCGCGTTGCAGGCTTCAATCCGGGTTATCGAGGCCATCCGCGCTCGGTACGGCGAGGAGCTACGCGTTGGAATTGGAATCAATACGGGCCGGCTTGTCGTCGGCAGTATCGGCGGCGGCGGCCGACTTGAGTTCGGCTTGATTGGCGACGTGGTGAATGTGGCCTCGCGCGTTGAACAATGCACAAAGGACACCGGCGACGCGATCCTGTTTACCGACGCAACCCGCGCCGCACTCGCGCAGGAGTATGCACTTGTTGCCCGCGGCGCAACGGCGGTGCGCGGCAAAACTGCCCCGGTCGCTCTGTACGCGCTCGAAGTTTGATATAGCCGTACGGTGAATGCGTCTCCAGGCCGGGTGCGAAAGACCGCAACGACCTCCGGAATGCGCTTCTTGCCGCAACTTGAGGCTCCGACGGAGCCACTTGGGTACTAGAGCGCCATGGAATTCAACGACGATGCACGACTGGACACGTCACAGGTAAGCGACGGGCGCGGCCGCGGCGGGATGATGGGCGCACTGCCCGGCGGTCGCCTCGCTGCAGGCGGTGGCGGACTCGGCCTCATCGGCGTGGTGATTGCGATCGTCCTTAGTCTCACGAACGGTGGCGGATCGACCAATCTCGCGACGCCCACAACACCGGGTGAAGTTGCGACGCAGTGCCAGACCGGCGCCGACGCCAACCAACGCACCGATTGCCGCGTGGTCGGCATCGTCAACAGCGTCCAGGCGTTCTGGGCCGACGAAGCGCCCAACCAAGGGCTTGCGTACGTAGACGCCAAGACGCGGTTGTTCAGCCAGCAGATATCGACGGGTTGTGGCCCGGCGTCATCCTCGACCGGACCGTTCTATTGCCCGGCCGACAAGTACGTGTATCTCGACCTCACCTTTTTCGATGAGCTGCGCAGTCAGTTCGGCGCCACTGGTGGGCCGTTCGCGCAGGCCTACGTGATCGCGCACGAATATGGCCACCACGTGCAGGACATCCTGGGCACCATGGACCGCATCGACCAGCGCGCCACCGGACCCCAGAGTGATTCGGTGCGGCTCGAACTCCAGGCCGACTGTTACGCGGGCGTGTGGGCCGCGCACGCAGTGGAAACCGGGTTCATCTCCCAGCTCACCGACGCCGACATCGCCGACGGACTCGACGCCGCGGCTGCGGTGGGCGACGACCGCACCCAGGAAAAGTTTCAGGGCGAAGTAAACCCCGAAGCCTGGACCCACGGTTCGGCGGCGTCGCGGCAGAAGTGGTTCCGCGCCGGCTATACGACCGGCGATCCGACGAAGTGCGACACCTTCGTTGGCTCAGTGTGATGACGGTGACCGCTGACATCGAGATCGTGCGCGCGATGTTCGCGGCATATCTGGAGGGCGATACCGAGACCGCAGACCGGCTGCTCGCGGACGACTTCCAGTTCACTAGTCCGCAGGACGACCACATCGACAAGAGCGCGTTCATGGCGCGCTGCTTTCCGACGGCGGAGCGGGTCGTGACCCAGGAAATCCTTGAGCTGGTCTCGGCCGGCACGAATGGCGTTTTCATCATGTACGAGTACATGCTGAAGACGGGCGAGCGGCACCGCAACGCCGAGTTCATCACCGTGCGTAACGGCAAACTCGTCGAGACGCAGGTGTTCTTCGGCGGCGGTTACTGATCGCTTGGGTTCTACGTGCGCGCTTCGTAGTGGACGATTCGGTTCTCCACCCGCACCGCTCCGGGCGGGCAACCGGGCGCGAAGTCCGCCGTGACCACACGGAACTCCGATTGTGTTGGTCCGGTGTAGAAGACCCCGGCGGGGGCTGCACCAACGACGCAGTACGTGTATCCCGGTCGGAGGTAGCGCCACATTGACGCCACGTTCCACTGCCGCGCCGCCTCGGCGTAATCGACCCGCTCAATCCGGTAGTACTGGGCATTCGCGCTCGTCATCACTGCGAACAGGACCGCCACGACCGCGAGGAGTCCGATGGCGGCTTCGGGTCGGTGGCGTTTCAGGCTCGGGTAGACGATGCCGACGACGCCCGCCCAGGTCAGCGGCAAGAACTGTAAGTAACGCATGTCGTTGGAGTTTGGTTGGGCCGACACGATCACAAGCAGGGCGAGACCGGTGAGAGCGACCACGCGCCCGCGTCGGCCGTGCACGACGACGAGTAGTCCGACGAACAACACG
Organism: Acidimicrobiales bacterium; assembly: GCA_046594835.1. Taxonomy (GTDB): domain Bacteria; phylum Actinomycetota; class Acidimicrobiia; order Acidimicrobiales; family JACCXE01; genus JACCXE01. The sequence continues at coordinate 16,222 of JBKJQZ010000069.1, forward strand.
AGGTACACGACGACGTTTACGTTCCAGAACCCACCCATGCGGTAGCCGGCCGCAGTATGGCCTTGATCGATGATCCAGCGGGCGCGATCCGGGTAATGCGTCGGAACCCCGATCTCGAACAACGAGCGGAAGAACACGACCACTTGGTTTGCGTGGGCTAGCGACGGGGGACGCTGGTCGCCAACCCCGACGTCGGAGTACCGCCATGTAGCGGGGAATACGTTGCCGAGCACCGGAAACTCGACGGGCCAAAATGGGTTGCCGAACACCAAGAAGTTCTTGATGTAGTTCCCCAACCCGATCACGACCAGCGCCCCGAATTCCGCGACGCGGCGAGTGCGGTCTGCCACAGGGGCGGTCCAGGGCCGGTACACCAGCGCGTAGAGCCCGAAGCCAATCATGCAGATCAACCCAAGCTGCGGCTTGGACCACAACGCGCCCACCAGCGCGCCCGCGCCGATAAAGAACAGGCGGCGATCGTGGCGGCGGTCGTGCAAGTAAACGAACACGATGGTGCAAAGGCCCGTCGCTAGCAGCGAGTTCGAGAACAGGTCGACGTAGCTGGTGGCCGTGTGAATGATCACCATCGGTGCGGTCAGCGCGATCGGCGCTATCACATAGAACGGCGCGTGCAGCTTGAACTGGCACACCGCAAGGAAGCCGCCGAAGGCCGCGATGTTCAACACGCCGATGGTGTTGATGTCGTTGGTCGCGCGCCACACCAATCCCATCAAGAGGTGGGGGAGGGCGGGATAGCCGTCGTAGAAGTCCTGCAGCCGTTGGGTGAGTTCGAACGGAACGTGGATGCCGGCAGCCTTGGCCGCGAAGGGGACGTGGTACGCCCACGCGTCCCAGCGCAGCTCGAGGCGCGTGTAGGAACGCACAGCGAGAACGCCAAGCGCGAGGAGCGTGACGATTCCGAGTGCCGTCTCAACTACGACAGTGGCGGTGGTGAGCCGGGCCCGAATGCACCGAGGCTACGCGGCACGTCGAATCAAAGTCACCCATGGCAGGTTCGCTACGATGACCCACGCGTTAAGGTGGCGCGGGGCCGGTACAAAACCCCGCCGTGCTGGGCAAACGTGCCCGCGATCACGAGCGTCAGAACGCATTGACCTCCATTTCAGAACGCTTTGACTCGGCGCGCTCTCCCGTGCCGAAATAGTTAGGCCCGCCAAAACCGCGGCCAGTTCTCCCGTTGGGCCTGCGTCGAACCTGCCGGGCGACAAGCAGGCTCAACGGGAGTTGTCGCGGTCAGTCCTGAATCTCGAGGTGAAACCAGGTGGCTTCGTCTTCGAATTGGAACTCGAACGACTCGCCGGCGTCGAACTCGAGACAGTCGCCAACGGCGAGCACGGTGCCGGAGGGGAGGTGGGTCATCTCGCCCTTAGTTGGGAAGATGAAACACCGCCCGACCGGCGTGTGAAACGCCTTCATCGTGCGCGAAGTCCCGCTGCTTGAATGGATCACGGAAATCTGACGCATCGACTTCGACCCTAGTTACAGGGCAACTCTTCCGAGGGCGACACCGCGGTGATCTTGCCCGCTTCGTCGTAGGCGCTTCCGCTACCGACGACAATTGTGTAGGTGCCAACTGTCCTGTTGCAGTCGAACTCACCGCCAGCGCCAAGGTTGCAGGTTGGGTTGAATTTCGAGACCGGGCAGCCGCTGGCCCGTTCCTGAATCACCACGCCGTTCACCGTGATCGTGTAGCTCCATCGAAGCTGTGCCGTGGAGTTCCCTGGGAAGTCGCAGTAGCAGGTGAGCGTAGGGACCCAACGCACGCCTGTGGCGTTTGAGGACAGGTTGATCGCCATTTCCAACGCTCCAGATGGATACGATCGAGCGGCGGCCAACACCACAGCGCAAGGACCTTCACTACGGCCTTGTTGATCGTCGATGCCAGCGATCTGGCATCCCGACTCAGCCGTGTTAGCTGTGAGATCGGCGCTAGGAGTGACCTGTTTGCCGGCGATCGGTCCGGCCGTGTTTCGCGCGATCCCAGTCGCACTTACCGGCGCCACCGGGACCCTCGGTACCTCAAGCGCTACCGCGGCGGGTGTCGCTATTAAGAACCCCAGTACCAGCGCGCAGGCGAGCGCCACTTGTCGTCGTTGAACCATTTTCTTGCTCCCCAGCCTTAGGGAGGCCCTTTGGCCTCCTCGGTCCTTACGCACGAGAGGGTGTGGCCCTTACATCTACTTTTCAGAAATCGAGTTCGCTCGGAGCCGACAGCAGGTGCGGGGTGGCGCCGCGTTGAACTAAACCCACGTCCAAAGACGAAAAAGGGCGGGGCGCAGTTGCTCTTACAGCTGGGCGTGCAGCGTCAGACGACGCTGGGTGTGACTAGACGCAGATCTCGATGGGATCTGGGAAGAGCGGCGGGATCGGCGGAATGGTGATGCAGACCGCCTGCGCAGGCGCGGGATTCACCATCGGAAGGACGAAACCGCCCACGATCATGGCGACGACTATGAGCGCCGCACGAGTCTTGCTACGTAGCATTGACCAACCTCCTGTTGGGGTTGGTCAGGGCACGCTCGGGGGGTGCGACCTCTTACATGCTTGAACCGTTAGAGCCACTACAGCCGAGCGCGTTCGAGCTGTGGTGGGCGACTACAGACCCGGTAGTTCGAGCGTTCCTACGTCAACGTGGATGCCAGCTGCACGATGTCGACGACCTCGTGCAGCTGACCTCCGAGAAGGCATGGCGGACGCCTAAGAGCTTTGGCAACGCAGGACATTTCGTCGCTTGGTGTTGCACCGTCGCAGAAAGCCGTCGAATCGACGAGTGGCGCAAAACCCGTCGGGAGACACTGAGCGACCTTCACGAGCGCCCGGAGCACTTTGATATTGAGGACCTGGCTTTGAACCTCGTCACGAGGGACCTACTGCTAAGGGTGATCGCGACGCTTCCGCCGGTGCAGCGGGACGCGGTCCTCGGAGTGCTCGACGTCTCCTCGCCCGGTGCGGCCAACCGAGTCGGCGTGGCGCGTCACCGGGCGCGGAACAAGCTCCGCGATGCGTGGGAGAGGCTCCTAGGAGGACTGACCGCGGGTCCGCTGGGCCGAGTCTTGGCGAGATTCACGCGCGCTGGTCAACAGGTGTCGCCAGAGGCAGCCAGTGCCGTGATCGCCACCGGTGTAGCAGCAATCTTGGGTGTTCTCGGTGTCTCGGCGCTAGCTCTCCAGGATTATCACCAGGCGTCGCGAGCTGAGGCGTCGAAAGCGGTCGGTCTGAAAGGCTCGGGCTTCGCTACGAACGCGACGGCGGGCAGGAATGCGACGACGTCGGTGGCTCCTAAAGCGGAAGCGCCGGTCTCCAAGCCGAACTATTCACCGGTGAGACGCACGAGTTTGCCGTTCTTGCCAGCGTCGGATGGGTCGCCTCAGAGGGTCGTCATCGAGCCCTCCACTCCCGAGAAGTCCGGCCAGCACGTGTGCTTCTCCACCATGGTCACGCCGTACGGATGTGTGACGACGCCCTTTCAGTCAATCGACTACGTGTTCCCGAGCTGGATGCCGCAACCTTTGCCTTAATTGACGTATCGAATCGCCTGGCCCTCACGTAGGTCGGGTATGTCGAACTTCCGTCTTCGTTTACGGCCGCAAGCGCGTCTACGCCGACCTCCTCGGCTGGGCGTTGGGCGAGAACGGCGGTGTGGCCTGGATGGCGAAGCAACGCGGCGCGAACGCCCCACCCGGCGGGCACCTGAGCGATGGGTCGATCGGTCGAATAAAGGAGGTGGCTAGAGGTTCGCTACCATGATTGTCCGCGTTCACGTAAACTGGCGAGAGGTTTTCTTCCAGTTTTTTTGTGCACGCCCAGGGGGCGTAGCTCAGTTGGCTAGAGCACCTGCTTTGCAAGCAGGAAGTCGTCGGTTCGAGTCCGATCGCCTCCACTACTCCTGAGCCTGTCGTTGAAAATCGAGCCTGGTCCCCTCGACGATATGTACGCGCTTGCGGGGGGTTTCTTGTGCGGCCGAACGGTACGCCGCTCAAGTCGACGGCTCCTGATCCGATAGGCGAGAAATGCGAGGCGCACTTGAAACACGCGAGCGCGACGGCGCCGGTGCTCACACCGAGGCTCCCGATCCGTCTGCGAGGGAACACCCGCGGACGATTGGCTGGGTCGGCACAACGGCAATGGCGATGGGCGGAAGCAACCAGAGCCTGTTCCTGATCGGTGCGCTGATAGCGGCGCAAGGGAGCGCGGCGGTTCCCCTGCTGGTGCTCGGCCTGTTGATGAGCTGGGCTGCCATGCCGGGTTGGACCGAGTTGATCCTGCTTTATCCGAACCGCGTCGGGGGCATCGCGGCTGCGTGCGCGGAAGCGTTCAAGCCCTACTCACCTGTTCTCGCGAATCTCACCGGCACCTGTTACTGGTGGGGGTGGGTACCGACCTGCGGCCTGACTGCGTTGCTGTCGGCGTCGGCGATCCATGACTGGTACCTACCAGGAGTGCCGATCACGCCCATGGCGATTGCGATCGTCGTCGGCTTCACGCTCGCCAACCTGGCCGGATTGCGCAAGGTGACCAACCTCGCGATCCTCATCGCCACCGGATCCGCCTTCCTCGCCTTCGTCTCGGCGGTAGCACCGGTGTTCGCAGGCAACGTCGACTGGCACCAGGCGATGTCGTTCCACCTTGCGACGCCGTTCGGCGGCGCGTTCGGCAAGTTCACGAGCGCAATGGCTGGGCTGTATCTCATCGGGTTCGCCGCTCCCGCGTTCGAGGCCGCGGCGTGCCATGTCGGCGAGACGATCGACCCGAACCGAAACGTTCCGCGTGCCATGTTCGCCAGCGCCTGGATTGCGACGTTGTACTTCCTTGTGTTGCCGGTCGTGTGGCTTGGCGTGTTCGGGCCCGCGCCAATCACCGCCAATCTCGCCACCACACTCGGCCCGACGTTCGCACCGTTGTTCGGGGGCGCGGCCAGGGCGGCCGCGGTGTGGTTCATGGTGCTCAACATGTTCCACGGCACGCTCACTCCCGTCACGGGTGTCGCGCGCACATTGTCGCAACTCTCCGAGGACGGTCTCCTGCCGCGTGTCTTGGCGAAGCGGCTGCGCAACGACGTGCCCTGGGTCGCCTCGGCACTGACCGCAGCGTTCGCGATCGCCTTCCTCGTCGCGGGTGATCCGATCTGGATGATTGCGGCCGCAAACTTCACCTATCTGATCGGCATCTCGCTGCCGAGCGTTGCGGTCTGGCTGCTGCGCAAGAACCAGCCGCACCTGGTCCGTCCGTATCGCGCGCCGCGCTTCACGATCGGTCTCGGTCTGCTTGCCGCGCTGGGCTGGGGTATCAGCACGATCTTCGGCTTCGAGCAGTTCGGCTTGCCGACGGTGCTCTTCGGCCTCGGCCTCGCGTATTCGGGAGCGGGCGCTTACGTATTCCGTCAGTGGCGCGACCGCGACGGCCGCCCAAAGCTCGTCAAGCGTTCGTTGCACTTGAAGTTGACCGGCGCGATGTTGGCGGTGATGGCGCTCGACGGAGCGGGCTACCTCCTCGCGGTAAGCCACGTCACCGCCGCTGACCCTGCTCTGATTAGCGTGCTTCAAGACATTTTTGTCGCGGTCGCCGTGCTCACAATCACCGTCGGGCTCGTGTTGCCGGGCATGATCGCCCACGGTGCGAGCGAGGTGTCCAACGCTGCGGACCGCCTTGTTAGCGGCACGTTGGCAGACCTGACCCGAGCGATGCGTGCGTTATCGGAAGGTGATCTCGAGGGAGCGAGCGCTCGGGTCGACAATCCGCACATCGCGATCCACTCGCGCGACGAGGTCGGTGCGATGGCGTCGAGCTTCAACGAGATCCTCGACGAGTCGGGCCGCGCCGCGGAGGCGCTCGATAGTGCTCGCTCCGGACTGCAAGCCGTGCTGGCCGACCTCAAAGAGACGAAGGTGCAACTCGAGATCGCGCTGGCCGAAGCGACCGAAGCCTCGCGTTTGAAGTCGGCGTTTCTCGCCAACATGAGCCATGAGATCCGCACGCCGATGAACGGCGTGATGGGCATGATCGGGTTGTTGCTCGACAGCGAGCTCGCCCCGGAACAACGCGACTACGTCGAGACGATGGCCGGATCGGCCGAGGCGCTCGGCGGGATCGTCAACGACGTGCTCGATTTCTCCAAAATCGAAGCCGGCAAGCTGGACATTGAGCACCGGCAGTTCGCACTGCCCGCAGCGGTGGACGCCGCGCTCGACGCCCTGGCCACGAGCGCCGGCGACAAGGGCATCGAGCTGATCAGCGTGATTGCGCCGGGCGTACCCGAACTCGTCATCGGCGACCGTCTGCGGCTACGCCAGGTGGTGTCCAACCTGGTGTCAAACGCGATCAAGTTCACCGACGTCGGCCATGTGTTGGTGCGGGTGTCGCCGACTCCAACCGGGGTGTGCTTCGAGGTGATTGACACCGGCATCGGCGTGCCCCGCGAAAATCGCAGCCGGCTGTTCGAGGCATTTGTGCAGGCCGACGACTCCGATTCACGGCGCTACGGAGGCAGCGGCCTGGGTCTCGCCATCTGCCGCCAGCTCGTGGAACTGATGGGCGGGACCATTGGCGTTGCGAGCGAAGGCAACGGCGGCAGCAGGTTCTGGTTCACGCTTCCTTTCGAAGTCCTGGCCGGACCGTCGGTCCGACGTATCGAGCAGCCCGTCCGCGCGCTCGTTGTGACGCGGCAGCCCGCGTTGGCGGACGCGCTCATCGATCTCATGGGTCAATGGTCAATCAGTGCGAGCAGCGTCGAGGGTTACTTCGCCGAGCGTGAGGTGGCGGACGCTGCGTTGCGCGGCAAGCCATTCGATGTGGTGGTGATTGACGTTGATCCCGGCGGCGCGCACCAGAAGGCGCTTGCGCGCTCGATAGGCACCGACACCGATCGCGGATCGCCGCGGGTCGTCGCGCTTACGCCACCGGGCCGGGGTGTGCGGGATCTGGACAAGGGCGTCGACGGGTGGGTGACAAAACCGGTGCACCAGGCTGCGCTGTTCGACTGTTTGACGAGCCTGCTCGGAGTGGCCGCGGACGGTCAGGACGAGGGTCCGCCGGCCCCGTCGCCGGCCCGGTCCGCGGCGCGCGGACGACTCCTGGTCGTGGAGGACAACCTGGTCAACCAGAAAGTTGCGTTGGCGATGCTCACAAGGCTCGGGTACACCTGCGACGTGGCCCTTGATGGCCGAGAGGCGTTGGTCGCGCTGGGCGCTGCGCACTACGACGCGGTTTTGATGGACTGTCAGATGCCGAACATGGACGGGTACGAAGCGACCGCCGCGATCAGGCTGGTGGAAAGCATGAGAGACGTGCCGATCGTCGCGATGACCGCGTCGGCGATGGCATCAGACCGCGAGCGCTGCCTCGCCGTCGGCATGGACGATTACGTGTCGAAGCCAGTCGACCCCGAGTTGCTTGCCTCCGTCGTGGAACGTTGGGTCGGGTCGCGCCACCCCGTTGGCGCTTCCGGTCTTTCTTGAGTCCTCGATTACGACGTCGGCCCCGTTCCCGCTGCGGACGATCACGCTCCCGGACTGGATGACGAACATGTCCTGGCCTGGGTCGCCCTTGCGGACGATGAATTCGCCGTCGCGAAAGTCCCTCTCCGACTCGGAGGCGGCGGCAAATCGATCCGTCAGCATTCCCGCAATCTACGGGTCGAGCGCGCGCAAGATGAGCGCCCACGAGGCGAGCCCGTGCTGGCACCACGCGTCGGGCGCGACGAGGCAATTGTCGGGACACCGGCACACGCCGTCGCCCGCCCACTCATCGAGCGTCTCTGGATCCGGCGGCGCCCATCCACTGTTGTGCTCGAACCATTCGTGCGCGTTGCGGATCGCGGCGGCCGCAGAGGTCGTCATGGGCTCTCCCGCGCGATGCGTACTTATTCCATTCCGGTGGGGTTGTCGTTGACTTCTTGCAGCACCCACTGGTTCCCGTCGGGATCGGCGATCTCCGCGTAGGTGCCGAACCGGGCGCGCTCGGGGTGCAGGCCGGGCGCCTTGCCCTCGGTGCCGAAGTGGTACGGATCGCCGACGGGCGCGCCGCGCCCTTTGAGATCGTCGATGGCCGCTGCGATGTCGCGGACGCAGAGGTGCATGCCGCTGTACATGCCCGCCTTGGCCGGATCGGACACGCCGAGGCCGAACGTGATCGAGCAGTCCGAGCCCGGCGGGGTGAGCTGCACGACGCGGAACTGATCGCCCATCGCGTGGTCGACGTCGAGGTTCCAGCCCATCTGCTCCTCGTAGAACTGTTTGGCACGGTCGACGTCGGTCACCGGCAACACGAAGACTTCGATGCGGTAGTCCATCGCTTTATTGGTCCGCGTACATGAGCGAGCCGGGCGTGGTGAGCAGCTCACCGGATTCGAGCCAGGTCTTGAGGCCCGACAGGATCATCGGCCAGCCGCCGTAGATCTGATCGTTTGCGCCTTCGCGCATCTGATCGTGCGTGAGTCTGAGCAGACACGAATCACCGACTGCTTCGATCTCCCACGTGATGCGCGTCGTGCCCTCTTCTTTCACGTCGTCGCCCCACAGCGCGCGCATCGTTTGCACGAGTCGGCGCGGTGGATCGGTCTCGACGATCTCGCCCTCGCCCAGCGGCATGCCGTCGGGTGTCGACATCTCGTAGGACGCGCCCTTTGCAAAGCTCGACTTCACGCGCGCACCGAACTGATACTTGCTGCGCGTTTCTTCGTCGGTGATCGCCTGCCACAACTTGTCGGGGGTGGTCTTGATGTAGATCTCGTAGATCTTTTCCATCGTGTTCTCCATATCGCTCTTGAGCTCGCTGAGCGTGGCCGCCCATGGCTCTGCGTATTTGCTTACCCACCGGTCGTGAAGTAGCCGGATGGGAATGGGGTTGAGGAAGTGCAACTTCTCCCGTCCCCGACGACGGGGGACGACCAGGTGCGCGTCCTCGAGAACCTTGAGGTGCTTCATGACGTTCTGGCGTGTCATGTCGAACCGGGCCTCGAGTTGGCCGAGCGTTTGGCCGTCCTGACGGAACAACGCATCCAGCAGCGTCCGCCGAGTCGGGTCGGCGATTGCTCTGAATACGTCCTCCATCGCCCGCCCACCATATGTAACCAACTAGTTACCTGTCAAGGGTGGTCGCCGACCTACCTGTCGGATTTCCGCTAGTCCTCACACCCGTGGCGTGCCAGAGTGGCGGCGTGCACGAGGACTTCGACCGCTGCTACCGGGCGGTGCAGTCCAAGGACGCACGCTTCGACGGTTGGTTCGTCACGGCGGTTCTAACGACGAAGATTTACTGCCGGCCGAGCTGCCCGGTGCGTCCACCGCTGGCCAAGAACATGCGTTTCTTACCGTCGGCTGCGGCCGCGCAACAGGCGGGGTTCCGGGCGTGCAAGCGGTGCCGGCCCGACGCGTCGCCCGGTTCGCCGGAGTGGAACCTGCGCTCCGACCTCGTGTCGCGCGCCATGCGACTTATCGGAGACGGGGTGGTCGACCGCGAAGGCGTGTCGGGCCTCGCGTCACGCCTGGGTTACTCCACCCGTCAGCTCGAGCGGCACCTCCAGGCTGAGGTCGGCGCCGGGCCGCTAGCGGTTGCTCGTGCGCAACGCGCCCAGACCGCACGTCTCCTTATTGAGACGACCGAGATGCCCTTCAGCGCGGTGGCCTTCGGTGCGGGTTTCGCGTCGATCCGTCAGTTCAACGACACGGTCCGCCTCGTCTTTGACGGCACGCCGACCGGACTGCGTGAGCAGGCGCGTCGGCGCAAGACCATTACTGCGCCGGGCTCGCTGTCGTTCCGGCTCCCGTTCCGCAAGCCGTTCGCCGCTGACCCGTTGTTCGGCCGGCTGGTCTCGGTGGGGGTGCCCGGCGTTGAGGAGTTTCGCGACGGCGCCTACCGGCGCACGATGCGGCTGCCACATGGCACATGCATCGCCGAGCTCTCGCCGACTCCCGATTTCATCGCGTGCCGGTTGATCCTCGACGACGTGCGCGACATCACCACTGCGATCGCGCGCTGCCGGCGCCTGCTCGACCTCGACGCCGACCCCGAGGCGATCGACGCCGCGCTCGGTGCGGACCCCTATCTGAAGGAGCTCATCGAAAAGCACCCCGGCATCCGCATTCGCCGCACGACCGACGAACACGAGACAGCGGTACGGGTTGTGCTCGGCCAGCAGGTCACGCTCGCCGCCGCGCGCAACCACGCGGGCCGACTCGTGGAGACCTGTGGGACACCGATCGAGGACGCGAGCGGTGGGCTCACCTACCTGTTCCCGTCGCTCGACGAACTCGCATCCTTCGACGCGACCACGCTGCGCATGCCGGCCTCGCGGCAGCGCACGCTGCGCGGCGTAATCGACGCATTGGCAAACGGATCTGTGGTGCTCGACGCCGGTGCCGAGTGGGCGCGGGCGCGTGAACAGTTGCTTGCGTTGCCGGGCATCGGGCCCTGGTCGGCCGAGATGATCGCAATGCGCGCTCTCGGGGATCCCGACGCCTTCCCCGCGACTGACGCGGGGGTGCTCAGCGCCGCGCGCACGGCGGGCGCGCCCGGCGATCTGTCGGCGTACGCGCACGAACACTGGCGGCCCTGGCGGTCCTACGCCGTCCACTACCTCTGGGCTGCGAACACGAAAGGCGAAGCATGAAGCGTCACGAAACCAAGGTCACGCGTGCGCGCACGCTCGAGACGCCGATCGGCGACATCACCCTCGGCGGCGACGACGACGTCCTGACGCAACTCGTGATGCACGAGCAGCGGCACGCGCCGCTCGACATCGACGAATGGCCCCAGGACCCGAACGCGTTCGGTGACGTTGTGGATCAGCTGAAGGCGTACTGGGAAGGCGATCTCGCCGACTTCGACGTCGACATGCGGCTCGAGGGCACCGAGTTTCAACAGCGCGTCTGGCGGGGGCTGCAAGAGATCCCCTACGGCGAGACGTGGTCCTACGGCCAGCTCGCCGATCACATCGGCGCCCACGGCGCGCAGCGCGCGGTGGGCCTCGCGAACGGCAAGAACCCCGTTGCCATCATCGTGCCGTGCCACCGCGTGATCGGATCGAGCGGCACCCTCGTTGGCTACGGCGGCGGGCTTGACCGCAAAGGGTTTCTGCTCGCGCTCGAAGGCGCGATGCACGCGCCGCGGCTGCTCTAGAGCGCGGCCGGAGCGAGTTCGCCGGTGTGCACGTCGTAGACGAAGCCGGCGATCTCGGTGGTGCTCGGAATGAGCGTGCAATCGCGCAGGATCGCGATGTCGTCGCGTAGAGCGTCGGCCTGGCTGGTCATGGCCAGGAACTCGACGCCCGACGTATCGGCACCACTCGCCTCAGCTACTCGCGCTGCGATCTCGGCCTCGCTCGACTTCGCCATTGCGCAGTCGGTGTGCTGGACCACGCAGATGCGTTCGACGCCAAGGAGGTTCGTGGCGAGGATCAACGAACGAAGCGCGTCATTGGTGATACGAGCGCCGGCGTTGCGGATGATTTTGGCGTCGCCAGGGATGAGGCCGAGCATCGCGAGCGGGTCGATACGCGAGTCGATGCAGGTAACAACCGCCAACTTCTTTGCGGCGGTGCCGGCAACGCCCGAGTCGTGAAACTTCGATGCGTAGCGCTTGTTCGCGGCGAGGAGATCGTCGAACATGACCACTAGTTCTACTAGCGAGCTACGGCGACTCGTGTACCGGCGGGGATGCGGCTGTAGGCGTAGAAGCCGGGATCCGCGGTCGCGCCGCTGGTGCTTGTGAAGACCCGGACGTGCGGATCGCCGCCGAGGTAGGGGCCCGTCACGATTTCGTTGCCCGCGGCGAGGTTGGCGTTGCCGACGGCAACCGATACCCCGCCGTTGAACGCAGGGTCGTACGCGTAGAACCCAGGCCCGAACTTGGTGCCGTCGGCGGTGAAGATCGCGACGTGGGGCCCACCGCCGGGTCGGGTGCCGGTGACGATCTCGGCCTTGGCGTCGCCGGCCACGTTGCCGGCGGCGACGTTGAGGCCACCGAAGTAGTTCGGTGCGTACGCGAAGAACCCGGGACCGTTGGCGGTGCCGTTGCCCTCGAAGACGCGCAGGTGCGGGCCGCCGCCCGGGCCGGCACCGGTGACGATCTCGTCTCGGCCGTCTCCATCGACGTCTGCGGCCGCAACCGACACGCCACCGCCGAACGACGGGTTGTACGCGTAGAAGCTCGCAAGCAGATTGCCGGCTACATCGGTGACCACGACGAGCGGACCGCCGCCGGGGCCAGCCGCGGAGATGATCTCCTTGGCGGAATCACCAAGCACGTCGCCGATCGCGACGCTCACTTCGCCGTTGAACGAACCAAACGGCGTGAAACTCGACGAGCCGCCGCTGTCGCCCCAGTACACGCCGACAGTGGTCTGGCCCGGGTTCGAACCGACGACGACGTCGGGCACGGTGTCGGCGTCGAGGAAGCCCGCGGCGACCGATGCGCCCCGGCCACCGCCGTCGTCGAACGCGTAGAAGTTGGTGGCCTTTACGGCGCCGGCCGCGTTCATGCCCTTCACGTGTGCGGGGCACGGGATGGACTGGTCTTGATCCGGAGGGCCGAAGCCGTAGCCGCAGGCGCCTTGGCCGAGACCCGTAAAGATCGTCGGCGCGTCCGTCGTGGTGCGTTGGGTCGACGCGAACGCCTGGCGATGCGAGAGGTTGCCGCAGCTGGCGCGCACTTCGAGATCGATGGGGTCTTCGGCGGGAAACTGCTGGGTCGACGAGATGTCGTTGGTCAACGTCGCACTGAATTCGTTGTTCTGATCGGTCTGGGTTGACTCGGTGTCGATCGGTGGCGGCAGTGCGTCGGAGCGCGTCGGGAAGCCGAGCGTCAGGTTCACCGTTGCGCCTGCCGAGCAGTAACCGGTGACCGTGAGCTGCGTGCCCGAGGGCCCGGCGACCGGCGACACTTTGAAGAACAACGCCGGCGCGGGCAACGACAGCGCGTGCGAGGTAGGCGTGGTTGCAAAGGGGGCGATCAGGGCGACGGCGGCAACAGCCGCAAAGCGGATCCGCATAGCGACAGCGTACGCCTGTGGGAATGCGGCAGGATTCCGAGGTGACGATGCACCGGTGGCTGTTCGTGGGCCTTGCGATCATGGCTGCGGTCGGCGGTGTGGGCGCGGCGTTGGTGAGCGGCCAGCACCCCACTAACCCGTCGCTTGGTCTCGAACTCATTGCGATGGCGAAGGATTCGAGTGCCGATGGCAACGTGCTGCAGTTCGGCGGTGACGGGGGAGGTGGCCCGTTCGCGCGACCGTCGATTCCTGATAGCGAACAGCTCGCCAACCTCCAGAAGACCGCAGAGCAATTGCAGACCGAGCGCGCCACTCGCTTGCGGGCGATCGTCGATGAGTACGGGTGGCCGGGTAAGCGCCTCGTAGGCCACGACGGTGCGCACGCGGCGTTCGAACTCTTGCGCCAAGTGGACGACGTTGCGTTTCAGCAACGAGCCCTCGATCTGATGCAACGCCTGCGCGCGGGGGACGTCGACAAGTTTGATCTGGCCGCCCAAACCGATCGCGTCGCGGTGCAGCGTCAGCAGCCGCAGACCTACGGCACGCAGGTCAACTGTGACTACGACACCGGCGAGGTGGTGGTGGCGGGCGGGCTGATCGACGAGGCGCACGTCGACGAACGCCGCGCGGCCATCGGCCTCCCGTCGCTCGCGCTCGATATGAAGGACGCTCGTTACAAGTTCGGCTCGTGCGTAGCGGACGAACGCTTTGGTCCACCCGTTACCGCCGTGGTCGCGCCCGGCTAGAGCTTCGCGGCGGCGCTTTGCACTGCCGCAACGATCGGGTCCCACTCGGCGCCGCCGGCGCGCGTGACGGTCACGAAGTCAACTACACCAAACACTGACGCCACGCCCTCGATCGCCAGCAATTCCTGGCCGAACGCGCTGGCCTCGAGGTTGTCGGGCACGTTCGTGTCGAGCGTGAACTTCATCGCGTTCGGGTTGGGGGTGGGCGAAGGCGAAGCGGTGGCCATGGGTGCAGTCTTACCGCATTCGCCATACCCTGCGGTACGGCACGCCGTGGCGAAATCTGCAACGATGCGCCCATGGCTACGCAGATCCCGCTCGTCGATTACTTGGTACTCGGCGACAACCCTCATCTTCAGGGCCACACGTGTACGAGCTGCGGTGCGATCTTCTTCGATCGCCGCAACGCCTGCGCGTCGTGCTCCAATACCGAGTTCAAGCTCACCGACGTCGCGACCGAAGGCGTGCTGCGCACGTTCACGATCGTGTCGCTCGCAGCACCCGGCATCCCGGTGCCCTTCGTAGCGGCCGTGGTCGACTGCGACGGCGTATCGGTGCGCGGCAACATCATCAATACCGAGCCGGACCCCGATCACGTGCAAACCGGCATGAAGGTTCGCCTCGCCACCCAGCTGGTTGGCACCGACGACGACGGCACCGAGGCCATTGGCTTCGGCTTCGAGCCGATTTCCTAAGGAGACACGACCATGGCGACTGACGACGTTTACATCCTCGGCATTGTGATGACCAAGTTCGGGAAGCACCCGGACAAAGACATCATCGACCTCGCATCGGAAGCCGCGCTTGGCGCGATCGCCGACGCGGGCATCTCCATGAAGGAAGTCGGCATCCTCGGATTCGGCAACCTCATGGGGCAAAACAGCGGCCAGATGCTGCAGAAGCAGATCGGCCAAACGGGCATCCCCGTCTACAACGTGTCGAACGCGTGCGCGACGGGCGCGACCGCGCTTCGCACCGTGGTCATGGCGATCAAGGCGGGCGAGACCGACTGCGGCATGGCCGTCGGCGTAGAGAAGCTCGCCGGCGCAGGCCTGCTCGGTGGCAACGCGCCGCGTAGCGACAAGAACGAGTACAAGCCCTCGGGCCGCTTCGGTTCTGTCGCCGGCACCGACGGTCGCATCGGCACCAACACGATGCCCGGTGTGTTTGCACAAATCGGCATGGAGTACGGCCACAAGTACGGCGGCGCGAGCTTCGAACTGTTCGCCAAGATCAGCGAGAAGAACCACGCGCACTCCACGCTCAATCCCCTCGCGGCGTACACGAAGAAGATGACGCTCGAAGAGATCATGGGCGACGTGATGATCGCCTACCCGAACACGCGTCCCATGTGCTCGGCCAACTGTGACGGCGCGGCCGCTGCGGTCGTGGTGAGTGGCACCAAGCTCAAGACGCTGTCGCTTGCACAGCAGAAGCGCGCAGTGAAGATCAGCGCGTCGATCCTCACCACCGACCCGTACCAAGAGGCCTGCCAGGTTCTCCCCGACGTGAACGCGCTCACGAAGATGGCGGCCAAGCAGGCGTACGAGCAAGCCGGGGTCGGCCCGTCGGACCTCAACCTGGTTGAGCTGCACGACTGTTTCGCCACCGCCGAGCTGGTTCACTACGACAACCTCGGCCTGTGTGAAGAGGGCGGCGCCGCCGACTTCTTCCTCTCAGGTGCGACCTGGCGTGACGGCACGATGCCGGTCAACGTCTCGGGGGGCCTCGAGTCCAAGGGTCACCCGATCGCCGCAACCGGCATTGCGAACATCTGGGAGGTCTGTCATCACCTGCGTGGTGAAGCGGGCGACCGTCAGATCGAGGGTGCCAAGGTCGGGCTGGCACACGTCATCGGCCTCGGCAACGCGTGCGGCGTGCACATCCTTGAGAAGAGCGCGTTCTAACTGTCTCGATCGGTCGCATTTCCGAAGCAGTACTGGTATCCGGTTTGCCAGTCGAAGGATCTTCGACGTAACAAACCGGTGTCCGTCACGTTGATGGACGAGCCGCTGGCGGTCTTTCGAGACGCCAGTGGCTCGCCGCGTGCGGTGCTTGATCGCTGCCCGCACCGCAACGCCGCGTTATCCGATGGGCGCGTCGCGTCCGACGGCAACCTCGAGTGCCCGTACCACGGGTGGCGTTTTGACGGCACGGGCGAGTGCCGCGCCGTGCCCGGCTTGTTCGAAGGTGACGCAGCTCCAGCAACGGCGCGACGCGTGTCGTCGCACGCCGCGACCGAACGCGACGGCTTCGTGTACGTGTGGGCCGCGCCGGGTGCTGAGCCGACGCGCGAAGCGTTCGCGATGCCGGACCTGCTCAAGGAAGGCCGAAAGCCCTGGCAGATCGGCCAGGTGGTGTTTCCGTGCGACCTCGACGCCACGCTGCACGCTGCGCTCGAGAACACGCTCGACGTGCCCCACACCGCGTTCTTGCATAAGGGCATCTTTCGCGGCAAGCGACTGAAGGAACTCACGGCGGTGCGTCGCGACTTTGACGGCGGCGTGGAGGTGGAGTTCCTCGGTGAGCCGGTCGGCCTCGGCCCGATCCAGGGCGGCCCGTTCGCGAAGAAGACGTTCCAACACTGGGACCGCTTTCTCATGCCGCACGTCGCGCAGGTTGAGTACCGCGTTGAAGACTGGCTCGAGATCTTCAACAACGTGATCCACGTGCCGCTCTCGCCGACGGTCACGCGCGCGTGGTTCGTGTTCCGGTGGTGGACGCCGCTGCCGGCCCGATTGATCGCGCCGATCGTGAGCGCGCAGGGCCGTTTCGTATTGCGTCAGGACAAGCACGCGATGGCTGCACAGTCCAAGAACATCGACCGCTTCGGCGGCGAACGCTTCGCGTCGACGGACCTCGACTTGCTGGGCGCCGCAATCTGGCGGCTGCTGCGTCAGGCCGAGCGGGCCGAGGAAGCAGAGATGCGACCGTCGCAGCTTGACGAGTCGCTCGTCGAAGGCGCGACCCACCTCACCTTCGAGGCCTGACCGAGGCCAACTCGTCCCGCGAATCGACGCATAGGAGGTCGTTTCGCAGAACAGGTTCGGGGTTGGGTCAGCTGATGCGGCGCCACTTGGCGGTGGCGGAGGTAAGGACCTGCTCGTCGGCGTCGAGGATCTCGGCTGCGGCGAGGTAGTCGCGGCCCGTGACGCGCAAGACCTCAGCGCGGATCGTCAGAGGAGTCTCAGACGGCGCGGGCTTGCGATAGCGGAGATCGAACTCAACCGTTACGACGCGCTGCCACTCCGGGTCATCAGTCGAGGACACGTCGCCCTGCGATTCGTGGAACGCGTGCATCGCAAAGCCGATCGCTTCGTCGAGGATCGTGGCTTGCACGCCGCCGTGGATCACGCCGGGTGAACCACACGTATGGCTTGGCGCGGCGTAGGTGGTTTCGACGCCGCCGGGCTTGGTGTGGGTGAAACTGAGTTGCAGCCCGCGATCGTTGTGCTGGCTGCAGCCGAAGCACATGTTGTTAGGGAAGTCGAAGCGCAGCTCTTGACCGATAGCCATGCGCGCGACGCTAACGGTCGTCGTCGGAGCGGTCGACGAGGCGGTACCCAACCCCCGGCTCGGTGATCAGACGAGGCCGCGTCGCGTCCTCATCAAATTTCTTTCGAAGCTGGCTGGCGTAGACGCGTAAGTACTGGGTTTCGGTTCCGTATCCTTTGCCCCACACTTCCTCGAGGATCATGCGGTGCGTAATTACCCGGCCCGGGTGGCGGGCGAGCACGGCGATGAAGCCAAACTCCTTCGGCGTGAGGTCAACTTCGCCGCCCGACACGGTGACCACGCGTCGAGCGATGTCGATGTGCAGATCGCCTACGTCGTAGACCGATTCGTCGATCGTTGCCGCGGAGCTGGTGCGGTGCCGCAGCGCGACGCGCACGCGCGCCAACAACTCCGGTACGGAGAACGGCTTCGTGACGTAATCATCCGCTCCCTCATCTAGCGCTGCGACCTTGCGGTCGTCTGCGCCCTCCGCCGTCAACACAATTATCGGCACCTGCGACCACTGCCGGATGCGGCGGCATACCTCGATGCCGTCGATGTCGGGGAGGCCGAGGTCGAGGATGACGAGGGCCGGCCCCTCGGCCGCCGCCCGATCGAGAGCTGCGAGCCCACTAGTGGCTTGCACGACCCGGTAGCTGCGAGCTTCGAGTGCCGCGGTGAGCGCACGCACGATTGCGGGCTCGTCGTCCACGACAAGGATGGTGGTCGACAGGTCAGTCATGACGCATCGGAAGGCTGAAACTGAATCGGGCTCCGCCGGTTGTAGCTGTCGACACGTCGATGAGGCCACCGTGGGCTTCGATGATCGCCCGACAGATTGCGAGGCCGACGCCGCTCGACGAACTGCCGTCCCCGCGCTGGAACGGCTCGAAAATCCGATCGGCTTGGTAGGTGGCCACGCCGCTGCCCTCGTCGCTTATGGACGCGACCACAAGGTTTGCCTCTACACGCGCGGTTACGCGCACCGTGGTGCGGGGCGGGGAGTGACGCGCCGCGTTTTCGAGCAGATTGGTCACAACCTGATCGACCAGGACGTAGTCGGCATCGACGAGGGGCAGATCAGACGGGATCTCCACCTGCACCCGTACCTGACGGAACAGCCGGTCGAGGCGCCGCACTCGCTCTCGCACGAGCTCCTCGAGGTCAACGGCCTGCGGCTCGGGCACGAGGGCTCCTGCTTCAATCCGGCTGAGACTAAGGAGGTTGGCGACGATTCGATCGAGGCGCTGTGCTTCGTCGCTCACGAGATCGAGCAGTTCGTCGCGGGTCTCGGCGTCATAGGCCGTCCCGCTGCGCAGATCGGAGGCGACGGCGCGAATCGTCGACAGAGGTGTGCGCAGGTCGTGTGAGACCGACCGAATCAGGGCGCGACGCTGCTCGTCGACTTGTTCGAACACTGCGAGTCGCGTGGTCTCCTCGACGCGCGCGTCGCGCTCGGCCACCGCCGCTTCGTAGCGGGTGTGCATCGTCTCCACTTCACGCGCTCGCTGCTCGGCGGAGTGGCGTCGTTCTGCTTCGAGGGCGACCACCGTGCCGAGCACGGCCCCAACCGCTAGTAGGACCACGAGCGCGACCGCGTCATCGAGCGCGTCCACTTTGAGTGTCCAGTAGGGCTCAATGAAGGCGAGATTGAACGCGAGCGCTGCGCCGACGGCCGTTACGAGCGCACCCACTCGACCACCGAGTACCCCGGCAACCAGAACAGGGACCACGAGCATGAGCGCAGGCGTAGCCCGACTCGACGAGTCGCGCAGGGGCACCAGGGACGCGCTCACGGCGATGGTCAGCGCCAGACCCATTGCCGCGCCAATCAACGGCGCCGGACGGCGACCCACAGCGAGTTCCACGCAGCATCTTTACGCGATCTTTGCGGCGACGGCGGTGTCCTTATGACTTCTTTACGAACCGGCGCGGTTCAATCAAGGAGTGAGCAATTTTGCGCCTCCGAAGCCGATCCCAGCGATGCCGGCGCTCGACCTCGCCGAGGACCGGCGCTACCGGATCAAACGACGTCTGCTCGGCGCGCCGTTGCACACCGAAGAACTCGCCCACGAGCGCCTTGGCAAGCCAACGGCGCTGGCCGTATTTGCGTCAGACAACCTGTCGTCCTCGGCGTACGCGACCGAGGAGATCCTCCGGGTCCTCGTACCCGCGGTCGGCGTCGCCGCCTTCAGCCTTGTACTGCCGATCACGGTTGGTTTGCTCGTCGTCCTGGGCTTCCTGATCCTCTCGTACCGCCAAACCATCAAGGCCTACCCGACCGCGGGTGGCGCCTACATCGTCACGAAGGACAACTTCGGACTGCTGCCGGCGCAGGTTGCGGGCGTGTCGTTGCTTACCGACTACATCCTGACCGTGTCGGTGTCGGTCGCTGCGGGCACCGCAGCGCTTACTTCCGTTTTCGTGGGGGTGCGGCCCTATGCAGTGGAGGTGTCACTGCTGTTCATCGTCGTCATTGCGTACGGCAACCTGCGGGGCGTGAAGGAGTCAGGGAAGCTCTTCGCAGTCCCTACGTATTTCTTCATAGGCAACATGATCCTGCTGCTGGCCGTCGGGCTTTCAAAGCAGTTCTTCGGGCATCTTCCGGTCGAGTCGCTCAACCACCCGGGCCTCGTGCCGATCGGCCGCGGTGGCGCTGACGGCGCGATGTTCGCCGGCGCGAGTCTGTACATCGTGCTGCACGCGTTTGCCTCGGGGGGCGCCGCGGTGACTGGGGTAGAGGCAATCTCGAACGGCGTGCCTGCATTCAAGGTGCCCGAGTGGAAGAACGCCCGGGAGACCCTCGTGGTCATGGGTGGCCTGCTCGGCGTGATGTTCTTCGGCCTGTCGGTCCTCGCCGCGCACATGCACGTTGCCCCGTACGCCGAAGGTACCCCCACGGTGATCTCCCAGATCGGGAAGCTGGTCTACGGGCCGGGAACCCTCGGCACGATTCTTTACTTCGGGTTGCAAGCGGGAACCATGCTCATCCTCGTTCTCGCCGCCAACACGAGCTTCGCTGACTTTCCTCGCCTCGCCAGCTTCCACGCCGGTGACAACTTCATGCCGCGGCAGCTAACAAAACGCGGCCATCGACTCGTGTTCTCCAACGGCATCATCAGCCTCGCGGTTGCGTCCGCGTTGCTCGTTGTCCTCACCGAGGCGAAGGTCGATCGGCTCATCCCGCTCTACGCGATCGGCGTATTCACCAGCTTCACGCTGAGCCAGGCCGGCATGGCCAAACACCACATCACGCACAAAGAGGATGGCTGGCGGACGGGCTTGTTTATCAACGGCACGGGCGCGTTTCTCTCGCTCCTCGTCGACGTCGTCGTCGCCGTCACAAAGTTCACCCACGGGGCGTGGGTGATCCTCGTGATGGTCCCCGTGATGGTTGCGATGCTGATGCGTCTCAACAAGCAGTACGAGGCCGAGGCCGCCGAGCTCGCTGCCGATGCGAAAGCCGCCGCCGAGGCGCCGGTCCTTCGCCGCCACGTCGTGCTCGTGCTCGTCGATCGGCTCGATCGTGCCGCGGCTCGTGCGATCCAGTACGCGCGGACGCTCCACCCTGACGAGTTGCGGGCGGTGCATATCGCGGTCGACCTGTATCGAGCGGACGTGCTCGCCGATGACTGGCGCCGTCTCGGGCTCACCCGACTGCCGTTGGAACTCGTCGACTGCCCAGATCGGCGCATCGATCATTCCGTGCTCGAGATTGTGGCCGAGTGCCTGGCCGGAGGCCAGACCGAAGTCAGCGTTCTGGTGCCTCGTCTTGCCCACCGACGCATGTGGCACCGGTTGCTTCATGACCGCACCGGGGACCAGATCGCCGATTCGGTCGGGCGTCTCGCGCACGCCAACGTGACGTTCGTGCCCTACCACCTCGGGTCCCGCATATTGAAGGAGAGCATTGATGCCGATTCCCATTAAGGACGTTGAGTGGCGTGGCGAGGTCACGGTCGAGGGCCGCGTCCGCTCAATGCGCATCACGCCGTGGGCTGACGTGCCGAGCCTGGAATGCACGATCGTCGACGAGACAGGCGGGATGACGGTCGTGTTCCTTGGTCGGCGCAAGATCGCCGGGATACATCCGGGCACGATCATGCGAGCGGAGGGCACTGCCGGTGCACACCACGGCAAGCTCGCACTGATGAACCCGATCTACGAGCTGCTGCAGACACCCCACTTCGAGGCGCCGCACCACTGAAAATAGAAACCCGCGCGCGGAGGTTTACCGCTCCCCGCTAGAGGCATAACTCTGTGGCCATGGCCGCTACCCGTCACACCAACCCGTGGGCGGACGAGGTGACCGACCTGGTGCGCGCCATTTCGGGTGGGCTGTTGTTTGGCATCCCCCTCCTCTACACAATGGAGGTGTGGTGGGTCGGCACCTCCACTGATCCCGATCGCGTGATCGGCGTGTTGCTCATCACGTTCCTGCCCGTGTGGTTTCTCAACCGCACCTCGGGCTTCCGGTCCGGCAAAGACGTGCGTTTGTCGGACTCGTTTATGGACTCCGTGGAAACCGTCGCCCTCGGCGTCGTCTCCGCGACCCTGTTCTTGTTGCTGCTCGAAGAGATCACACTCGCCACACCATTGAACGAAGCGCTCGGAAAGATCGCGTTCGAAGCGACGCCATTTGGCATCGGCATCGCCCTTGCGAGTCACTTCCTGCGTCAGGGCCGCACGCAGGGCGACGACGACGGCGGCGGCGAGGCCAAGACCCCGTTTCAAGCCACTATCGCCGACGTAGGTGCCACGACCATCGGCGCAATCTTCGTCGCCTTCAACATCGCACCCACCGACGAAGTGCCCCTCATCAGTAGCGCCCTCGGCCCGTATTCGCTGATCGCCGTCGTTCTTGTTTCGCTGCTGGTGTCGTTCTGCATCGTGTTCATCGCTGGCTTTTCCGACCAAGAGGGCCGCCGGGCCCAACAGGGGCTGTTGCAGCACCCGCTTACCGAGACCGTGGCGTGCTACCTCATCGCGTTCGGCGCCTCGGGTTTGATGTTGTGGCACTTTCAGCGGATCGACGCGTCCGCGCCGTGGCAAGAAATTCTTGGTTACATGATCGTGCTCGGACTCCCTGCGTCGGTTGGCGGCGCGGCAGGAAGGTTGGCTACGTGAGCGACAACGAAGCAGACAACAAGCGCGCGCCGCGCACGGCTGCGGAATGGGTGACCTTCGCAGTGTCGCTCGTGGTGTTGTCGTTGCTCATCGGGGCAATGCTGGTGGAAGCCCAACAAAGCGATGAGCCGCCGCGACCCGTCGCTCGAATCACGACGACCAAGCACATGGGCGATCAGTTCCAGGTGACGGTGAAAGTCGAGAACAAGGGCGACCTCGCCGCGGAAGCGGTGCAGGTCGTTGCCTCTCTCGAAATCGACGGCGAGACCACCGAAGGGGATCAGGTCGTGGACTTTCTCGCCGGCGATGACGAAGCCGAGCTTGTTTTCGTCTTCGGGGATGACCCCGACGACGGGAAGCTCACCGCTGAGGTGACCGGCTTTACCGTGCCCTAGCTAAGGGGTCGGCGCATCGTTGCGTGATTCCGCGCGTTCTCGATGTAGTGGACGCTGCTCATCGCGAGGCCTGCCAACGCGTTCTCGTCGAGCTCGCGCACGACCTTCGCGGGCACGCCCGCTGCGAGTACACCCGGCGGAATCACTTGACCTTCCTTCACAAGCGCGCCTGCGGCGATCAGCGACTGCTCGCCGATCACGGCGCGATTGAGAACGGTCGCGTGGAGGCCGATGAGGCAGCCGTCGCCCAGGGTTGCGCCGTGGATCATCGCGGCGTGGCCGATGGTGACGCCTTTGCCGACCACGAGGGGGACGCCGGGGTCGGTGTGCATCACGGTGTTGTCCTGCACGTTGGAGCCTTCGCCGATGGTGATGGCCTCGAACTCGGAGCGGAGCACGCAGCCGTACCAAACGCTGGCGTTGGCCTTGAGCACGATGTTGCCGACGAGAGTTGCGTTCTCGGCGACCCACGCGGTCGGGTCGATCTGCGGGCTCAGATCGCCAAAGGTGTAGATGTGCGCGGCCATCGCCGCAGGCTACGAGAACGCGGCATGATGCCGCGATGCCCACGTTGCTCGAAGAGGCCCAGTCGCTCCAGGAGCGCACGATCGCGCTGCGCCGTCAACTGCACCAGCATCCCGAGCTCGCGCTCGAGCTGCCTTGGACGCAGCAACGCGTCGCGGACGAACTCGCCGATCTGCCGATCGCGCTGAACCAAGGCGCGGGCTGCACGTCGCTGATCGGTGTGCTCGAAGGCGCCGAACCCGGGCCGACGGTGTTGCTGCGCGGTGACATGGACGCGCTACCCATGCCCGAAGACACCGATGTCGAGTTCAAATCGGCGATCGACGGTGTGATGCACGCGTGCGGCCACGACGCGCACACCGCGATGCTTGCGAGCGCGGCACGCGTGCTGAGTGACCGGCGCGGTGAACTACGCGGCCGGGTGTTGTTCATGTTCCAACCCGGCGAAGAGGGTGGCTTCGGCGCCAGGGTGATGCTGGAGAACGGTCTGTTCGACGTGATCGGCCGGCCCGACGCCGCGTTCGCGCTGCACCAGTCGCCCACGATCCCCAACGGGATGATCGCGCTGAAGCCGGGCGCCACGATGGCCTCGACCAACAACTTCGTTATTCGGGTCGTCGGTAAGGGCGGGCACGCATCGATGCCGCACCTGGCCGTCGATCCGATCCCTCCTGCGTGCGAGATCGTCACCGCGATCCAGTCCTACGTGACGCGCCGCGTCGACGCGTTCGATCCGGCGGTGGTGACCGTGGCCAAGATCCGCGCCGGCACCACGATCAATGTGGTGCCTGAAGACGCGTTGCTGATCGGCACGATCCGCACCGTGTCGGCGCGCACGCGGGCGATGGTGGTCCAGGGCGTCGAGGAGTTGGCGAAGGGGATTGCGTCCGCGCACGGTTGCGTGGCTGAGGTGGAGATGACCGAGGGCTATCCCGTCACCGTCAACGACGACACGATGGCGGGCTACATGCGCGGTGTGGCAACCGACCTGATCGGCAGCGACCTCGTGCGGGTGATGCAGGCGCCGGTGATGGGCGCCGAAGACTTCTCCTACGTGCTCAACGAGGTGCCCGGCGCAATGGCCTTCCTCGGCACCATGCCCGTAGACCACAGCGGGTTCGTCGCTCCGAACCACTCCAACCGTATGGTGCTCAACGAGGACGGCATGGTCACAGGCGTGGCGGTCTACGCCGCCGCGGCGTTGCAGTTCGCGTCGAGCGTTGCCGAGGGGTGAGCAAGACCACAACGAAGGTCGCGCTCTTTCCGACCTGCGTCGTTGACGCCACCGCGCCGGAGGTCGGCTTCGCGACGGCGCGTGTGTTGACGCGGAGCGGCTGTGATGTGTCGCTCGCGGAACGCACCACGTGTTGTGGGCAGCCGGCGTGGAACTCGGGCTTCACCCAGCCGGCAGCGATGGTGGCTCGCACGACGCTCGCCGGTATCGAGGAGGCACTGCGCGACAACGACGTCGTCGTCGTGCCGGCCGGGAGTTGCGCCACGATGATCAAGGTCTTCTGGCCCGAACTCTTCGAGATCGAACGCGACGCCGACTGCGCGAACCGTGCCCGCGCCGTCGCCGACCGCGTCGTCGAACTCAGCGCCTACCTCGCTTCTGCGCGGGAAAATGATCCAGGGCGGACGGAACTGCCGCACAGAAGTGATGGCGGCGGCGTGCGGTACCACCCGTCGTGTCACATGCTGCGGGAGCTGGGGCTGAAGGACGAGCCGTGCGACGCGTTGACGGGCGCGGGCTACGACGTGACGCGCGGGGTGGAACGGTGCTGCGGCTTCGGTGGGTTGTTCAGCGTGAAGCTGCCCGAGACGTCGATCGCCATGGCCGATGAGGTGCTTGACGCCGCACTTGGCGATGGCGCGGCCGAGATCGTTTCCGCCGACTCGTCGTGCCTCATGCAGTTGCGCACGCGGGCCGAAGCGCGTGGGCTGAACATGCGCTTCCGGCACCTCGCGGTGGCGCTCGACGACGCGGGCGCATGACCACGCAACCGATCGCTCTGACGCCGCGGCTGCGCGACCGCACCGTCAACGCGGTCATCGACGACCGCCTCGGACGGGCGCTGGCCAACGCTGCGGACACGTTCGACGAACGCCGCGAGATCGCGTTTGCGGCGATGGCCGATCCCACGGCGACCAAGACCCTGGCGCGCTCGATCCGCGCCGACGTGCTCAGTCGACTCCCAACACTGCTCGAGGAGTTCGCCGACAAGGTGCTCGCGGCGGGCGGCCACGTCTGGTGGGCGCGCACGGCCGAAGACGCGCGCGCCTACGTCCAGGAGATCGCGAAGCACCGCGGCGCAACGAAGATCGTCAAGGGCAAGTCCATGCTCTCGGAGGAGATCGAACTCAACGCCGCGCTCGAGGGCGACGGCATCGAGGTAACCGAGACCGACCTTGGCGAGTGGATCATCCAGGTCGCTAACGAGACGCCCAGCCACATCATCGTTCCGGCCATCCACCGCGACCGCGGCCAGATCCGCGACGCGCTCCAACGCGTCGCGACCGGCGACCTCACCGACGTGCCCGAGGACCTCGCCGCGTTCGCGCGCGACAAACTGCGCGCCAAGTTCCTCGACGCCGACATCGGCATCACGGGCGTGAACTTCGGCGTGGCGTCGACCGGTTCGATGGTGTTGGTCACCAACGAAGGCAACGGACGCCTCACCTCGAGCGTGCCACCGGTGCACATCGCGTTGATGGGCATGGAACGCGTGGTGGCCGATTGGGATCAGCTCGACGTGCTGCTGTCGCTGCTCCCGCGTTCGGCGACCGGTCAAGCCGTGACCACCTACGTGTCCGCCATCACCGGGCCGCGCCACGACGGTGAACGCGACGGGCCCGACGAGTTCCACGTGGTCATCGTCGACAACGGCCGCAGCCAGGTGGCCGGTTCCGAGTTTGCCGAGATGCTCAGCTGTATCCGTTGTGGCGCGTGCCTCAACGTGTGCCCCGTGTACCGCCAGGTCGGCGGTCATGCGTACGGGTGGGTGTACTCAGGGCCGATGGGCGCAGTCCTCACGCCGCTGTTCGCGCAGGAGGAGCACGCGACGGCGAACGAACTCGCCAACGCGTCGAGCCTCTGCGGAGCGTGCTGGGAGGTGTGCCCGGTCGGCATCCCGCTGCAGGACCTTCTGCTTGCGCAACGTCGTCGCAACGCGGAGGACGCCCGCCCAAGCGAGCAGGCCGCGTGGGCGGCGTGGGCCCAAACGTGGTCGCGCACCGGCACTTACTGGATGAGTCTGCGCGCCGGATCGGCCGCGCATCGCCTGCTCGGCCCGCGCCTGGCGCGTCTTCCCGGTGCGAAGAACTGGGCGACGGGTCGCACGCTGCCGGTCCCGGCCAAGGTGTCGTTTCGCGACGCGTGGCAACGAGGCGAACGGTGACGCTGCACGCACGCGAGCACGGCAGCCGGGCCGACTTCCTCGCGTCGCTGCGGCGTGCCGTCGCCGTACCGCACGCGCACGAGACCCGACCGGTTTCGCCACTGCCGAGCCCGCTGCCACCAGTCACCTACGTCGCCACCGTCGAGGACGATCTCGTTGGCGCGTTCGCTGCGGGCCTGACCGCGCTCGGTGGCGTAGTCAGAGTCGTCGATTCCGTCGAAGCGCGCGCTCAGCTGGTTGGCGAGGCAATCGCTCTGGCCCGTCCGAAGGACGGGCGGCCCCTGCGGGTGGTACTCAGCGCCGAGCCCGAGTGTGCGGCGATCGCCGCCCTCCTGGCCGAGCGCGACGACGTCGATATCCTCGATTACGACAACCCTGCGACCGTCGCGACCGCCGATCTCGGCATCACCGGCGCTCGCGCCGCGGTGGCCCTCACTGGCTCGATCGTGGTCGACTCCACCCGGGCCGGCGGCCGCACCGTGTCGCTCCTGCCGCCGGTCCACCTCGCCCTTGTGGAGCTGGACGCGATCGTCGCAAACCCGGGTGATTTGTGGCGCTCCATGGCAGAACCGATGAGCGCAAACGTGGTGCAGATCACCGGACCCAGCCGCTCCGCCGACATCGAACTGATCATCACGCTGGGCGTCCATGGCCCGCGTGCGCTCGTGGTGGGCGTTTTGCGCGAGTTCCCTGAGGGCCAATCCGAGGACGGGCCCGAAGCTCCGAGCAAGAAAGCTGAGCCTTGAGCGTTACCCTTCGTTGGGGCACACCGCAGCGCAGTTCACAGAAGTACCGAAGGAGCACCGTGCGAAAGATCCTGGCCGTCCTTGTGACGGGTCTCACTCTCTTGGCTGTCGACCTCGTGTGGGCGCAATCTGCCCACGCCGCGGAACTCGTGCAGCCCACCACGCAAGGTGAGGCGATCATCGGCTTTCAGCGCGGCTTCCTCCCGGTGGTGGCGGTTGATCAGTTGCTCGGCAACGTATTGCCGGTTACTCGCGTGTCGACCAAGGGCTCGTTCCTGACGGTCCGCGCGCCCGACCTTGCGATCGTCAAGCAGGTAATCGCCGCGATGCCCGGTGTCTCCTACGTTGAGGACAACGCGGCGTTGCACACGTTGGCGACGCCGAACGACGCCCGTTACGGGTCCCAGTACGGGCCCGCAATGATGGGCTTTCCTGCGGCGTGGGACTCGAGCGCGGGCTACGGCTCCGCGAACGTCACTGTCGCGCTGATCGACTCGGGCATCCTGCGGACCCACGAAGATTTCGTCGGTGGTCGCGTGCTGCAGGGCCACGACTACGTGAGCAACGACGCCGATCCCGACGACAGCTGCGGCCACGGCACGCACACGTCGGGCATTGTTGGCGCGAGTACGAACAACACGGTCGGTGTGGCCGGGATGAGCCAGGCCAAGATCCTGCCGCTCAAGGCACTTGCCAAGTCCACGAGTCTGTTGTCGAGCGGCTGCTCGGGCAGCACCGCCGGTATTGCCCAGGCGATCATGGACGCGGCCGATCAGGGCGCACGCGTGATCTCGATGAGCATCGGTGGTGGCTCGTCCTCGTCGATGGCTAACGCGGTCAACTACGCGGCTGGCAAGGGCGTGATTCTCGTGGCCGCGGCCGGCAACGACGGCGGCGCGAACAGCATCGATTATCCGGGCGCGTATCCGAACGTGATTGCGGTCGGTGCGCTCGACTCCAACAAGGCTCGTGCGTCGTACTCCGACGGCGGCCCGCAGCTCGACATCATGGCGCCGGGCTCTGGGGTTATCTCCACCTATACCGGTAGCAACAACACCACTTACGCGAGCCTGAGCGGTACGTCGATGGCGACGCCGCACGTGGCGGGCGCCATTGCCCTAGCGCTCAGCTGCGCACCGACTGCGACGGCGTCGCAGGTGACCAACGCGCTGTTCTCCACCGCCGACGACCTCGGCGCCGCCGGCTACGACCAGGCGTACGGCAACGGCCTCGCTCGCGCCGACAAGCTCGTCGCCGCGCTGTGCCCGAGTGGCCCGCCGCCCCCCAACCAGGCGCCGACCGCCGCCTTCACGGCAACGGCCGCAGGCTCCAACGGCGTCGCGGTGAACGGTTCGACCTCGTCGGACCCTGACAACGATCCGCTTACCTACAGCTGGAGCTTTGGCGACGGCGGCACTGCGACCGGTGCGACCGCGACCCACACCTACGCGGCGGCCGGGGCCAAGACGATCTCGCTCACGGTGAGCGATGGGCGTGGTGGCTCCAACACGTCGTCGCAAAGCTTCACTGCGGTCGAGATCACCGACCCCGACCCGTCAACCCCGACGGTGAAGAGCGGGCAAGTCACCTCGCTCGCGATCGGCTCGACGACGCCCGAACGATTCGTGAAGATTCTCGTACCGTCGGGCACGACCCAGATCAAGGCCGTCACCACCGGTCCGGCCTGCGGCTTCTTCTCCTGCTCGCTCGACGCCGATCTCTACACGCGTTCGAACGTAAAGCCGACCGACTCGCTGTACAACTGCCGGTCCCAAGCGCGTGGCAACGCTGAGAACTGCACCACCGCGAACCCGTACCCGAGCTACTGGTATATCCGGGTCAAGCGGTACTCCGGTACCGGCACCATCAGTCTGACCGTGACCCTTGCCCCGGTGCCGACCTGAGCGATTTCAACGTGACCGAGATGCTCGAGCAACTCGAGCATCTCGTCACAACCGAGTCACCGTCGTCTGACCGCGACGCGTGTGCCCGCTGTGCCGACGCGGTGACCGAACTCGCCGCCCCGGTGCTTGGCGCGCCGGAGCGCATCGAGATCGACGGCGTGACGCACCTGCGTTGGCAGTTCGGCGCGCCTACCCGCGTCGTGTTGATCGGCCACTTCGACACGGTGTGGCCGATAGGCACCATCAACGATCTTCCGTTCTCGATCGCCGACGGCTTGGCGTGGGGCCCCGGCTGCTTCGACATGAAGGCGGGCATTGTGCAGGCCGTGCACGCGCTCGGCTCGCTGCCAGCGCTCGAGGGGGTGACGCTGTTGCTTACGAGCGACGAGGAGACGGGCTCGCAGAGTTCGCGTGGCTTGGTGGAGTACACGGCGCGTGGCGCGCAGGCGGCGTTGGTACTTGAGCCCTCGGTCGACGGCGCGGTGAAGATCGCGCGCAAGGGCGTGGGCATGTACCGCCTCGAAGTGCAGGGGCGATCCGCCCATGCCGGCCTCGAGCCCGAGAACGGCGCCAACGCGTTACTCGCGCTGGCTGCTGCGCTCGGGCAGGTGGCGGTGCTCGGCGATGCGTCGGTGGGCACAACGGTCACGCCTACCACTGCGCAGGCCGGCACGGCCCGAAACGTCGTCCCCGACACGGCGGTGTGCGAGATCGACGTGCGCGCAGAGTCGATCTCGGAAATGGGACGCGTCGACGTAGGGCTGCGCAACCTTGTACCGAGCGTCGCCGACACGTCGTTCAACTTCGTCGGCGGCATCAACCGTCCGCCGATGGAGGCGTCGGCCTCGGCCGAGCTCTTTGCGCGTGCCCAGAAGGTCGCGGCGAACCTCGGCCTAGGTGAACTACGCGGTCAGGCCGTTGGCGGCGGCAGCGACGGCAACTTCACCGCGGGCATGGGCATCCCAACACTCGACGGCTTGGGTGCGGTGGGCGACGGCGCGCACGCGCGTCATGAACACGTGGTGATTGCTGAAATTCCCAAGCGCACGGCCTTGTTGGCCGCGCTCGTCGCCGACCTACTTAGGTAAGTTCGTCGGCGAAGATCGGCGTTACGGCGGGAACGACGCCCGACGCCATCACGGCTTGGGCCACCGGTAATGCGGCTTCGGCGATCGCGGCTGCGGCGTCGACACCGATCGCGAGAACCGGGAAGCTCGCGAGCTCGTCGGTGCGCCGCTCGATGTTTGCGAGACCACCGCGGCCCTTGTCGTTGGCTTGGCCCTCGACGCCGAGCCACCCGCGCGATGCGAGCGATGCGACCGCGGTGTCCCAGTCGTCGTCAGACCACTGGCGTGAGGTTTGCAGCACCTCACGCGGCACGTTCGCGTACACCGACTGCAACACCAATGACTCGCACGGCGAGACGCCGGCGTCGACCAGCGCGGCGATGTGGCCGTCGCCGCGGTGTTCACGAATCAGCGTCGCGGCCCACCACGCTTGGAGCGCCGGGCCTTCTTCGGGCCACGGCAGTTCGGCGTGCGCGGCGAACAAGGGGCGACCGCCGAGTTCGAGGCACGCGGCGTCGGCCATGGTGCGAGCAAGAGGTGCGAGCGTGGCGAGGAGTTCGAGGTCGAGTGGCACCGCGCTCATGAGCGCATTGACCATGCCGTCGATGCGCGCGTGCGTCAACGCAGCGGGCGTCGTGATCTTCCAGCAGGCGGGCACCGCACGCGCGACGCGACGGGGATGAAAGTTGTAGAAGGTTGCGGTGACGAGGTTCGCCCCGACTGCACCCATCGGTGCGGCGCGTCCGGCGAAATAGCCCATCCAGAAGCCCTTCATGCCGACGGCTTCGAACGCGACCTGACTTTCCTTGGCGAAGTACGTGATCGCGTGGAACGGCTCGAGGCGTCGCCAGATGTGGCGGGCCAGCAGTGCAACCTCACCCTCGGCCTCCATGTCAGCCCCCGAGCAACATCGCGCGCACACCGTCGGCGCCGATCGACTGCTCCATCACACTGTGCATGTCGGGGCCGCGACGAAGCGTGTGGCCGCCGTCGACGGAAAGGATCTGACCGGTCGTCCACGAGGACTCGGGGCCCGCGAGGTAGCGGACTGCCTCGGCGATGTCCGCGGGCGTGCCGTTGCGACCGAGGGGCATCTGGTCGATGTAGTCGGCCTGGATGTATTCGTTGGTGGTGAGCATCGTCGAGAGGTCCGTAGGTACGAGGCCGGGACGAATCGCGTTCACGCGCACGTTCACCATGCCGAGCTCGTCGGCGGTGTTTTTCACCAACATCTCCACCGCGGCCTTGGACACGCAATACGGGCCCATGTAGCGGTGCGTGAGCGCGCCGGCGATCGACGAAATCGCGACCATGGCGCCGCCTCCGCTCTTCGCGATCGCGGCACCCGCGTGCTTGAAGGTGAGGAAG
Source organism: Acidimicrobiales bacterium (assembly GCA_046594835.1). Taxonomy (GTDB): domain Bacteria; phylum Actinomycetota; class Acidimicrobiia; order Acidimicrobiales; family JACCXE01; genus JACCXE01. The sequence goes on from JBKJQZ010000069.1 coordinate 47,999, forward strand.
ACGCCGGTGAGGTTTGTTGCGAGCACTGCGTTCCACGCCTCGAGCTCGGTGGTGGTGATCGGACCGAACGAACCACTGCCCGCGTTGGCGACCGTAATATGGAGGCCGTTGCCCTCCGCCGCGTGCCCAACCGCGGCGCGCACTGAATCCTCGTCGCGTACGTCGCACGTGATGTAGCGCGCGTTGCCCGGCAGCGTCTCGGCCGCGAGCTTCAGTTTGTCTTCGGTGCGTCCGCAGATCGTGACGACGCAACCATCTGCTGCGAGTCGGTGCGCGGCGGCAAGGCCGAGGCCCGAGCCCCCGCCGGTTACCAGTGCCTGCATGCCATCGAGTGCGCCCATTACCAGCCTCCTCCTCCGCCACCACCGCCGCCGCCACCGGAGAAGCCGCCGCCTCCAGAGAAGCCGCTACCCCCAGACGCGCCGGGTGTGGAGACGATTGTTCCTGACGTTTGCACGGTGAAGCTCGACATCGATCCCGCGAAACTGCCGAACGCGAACGCGTTCCAGGTTCCGTACGGGTGGTACCAGCCCATGCCCGGGGGTGCGGCGTCGCCGCCGTAGATGCCTTCAAACGCTTTCGCCCAGCGATCGGTCTCGCCGAAGACGATCGCGTACGGCAGGTACTTGGCGAAAATGTTCTCTTCCTCGGCGAACTTCATGCGGTCTGCCTCGGCCGTCGCGATGTACTGCTTGAAGCCCAGCACCGTGTTGAGCGCAGCGCTGCCCTTCGCTGTACGCGCCGGCATCCAATGGTGCGCGACGAGCAGCGTGAGCGCGGCCAGCACCAGCGGCACCCCGAGCAGGGCGGCGTGGGTGTCGATGGCCAGGCCAACCGTGACCGCAGTTGCGACGATGAGGGCTAAGACGCCAAGGACGAGGTACTTCGCGCGCGTGTTCTGCGGTTGCTGCGTGTACCAACCCTGCTTGACGCAATCGACGTAGAGGCTGTCCTGCACCTTCTTGAGGTCGGATGCGAACTTGTTCTTCAGCTCCGACAGGTGCACTTCATCGCGGCCGTCGAACAGCGCGTCGAACAGAATCGATTCGAAGGGCAGGAACGTGTCGTCGGCCGGCTTCACCTTGGTCATCTTCCAGTCAGCCTTCGAGAACAAGCCGCCCTTCTCCACCTCTTCCAGGGTGAGGAAGCCGCGCACACCGAGGTCGATCATGGTGGCGGTCACGTCGATCGGGTCGGCCGATTCGTCGATGAGCACGCCCACCTGCGCCGGACGCGCGTCGTCCGGCGGTCGGAACTGCACCGGGCCACCCTTGCGGTCGAGCAGCGGGCGAGGTGCCTCCGCTCCCGTTCCCGAAACGGCGCGACGGTCGCGGCCCTTGCGAAAAATGAGGCGGCCGACGAGTCCGGCGGCAACGAGCAAGATCGCAAGCGACCCACCACCCGTCGCCGGAGTGATGGCGAAGGCGCGCTGGAAGCTCCACTTCTCGTCGAGGATCGGGGCGATGCCCGCAGGCGCGATGACGCCCTTGTCGATGGCCACCGCGATGGTGACGCCGCTGGCGGGAGGCAGCAGGCCCTGGTGGAACGTGGCCTCGGTCTTGGACAGGCGCTGCGCAGAATCGCAGGTGAGGTTCGACTGGTAGCCGCCGGTGAAGCAGCGCACCTCGCTGATGCCGTCAGGGGCGTGCACGGCGATGTCGGTGCTGTCGATGGGGATCTGCCAACCCAGACCAACGACGTTCCAATACAACTCGTCGTGATCGTCGAACCCGTTCAGCGCACCGACCAACGTGTAGCTGATCGTGTAGGTGTGCTCGCCAGTTTCAGTTACATCGCCGTCGCCGATCTTGAGCGTCTTCTCGCGGCCCTCGTCGGTGATCTCGGTGGAAGCCGACGCGCCCGTCGCGCGCACGTGGATGTTGCGCATTTTGTAGACGCGCTCGTATTTCGCGTCGTAGTCGAAGCGGACTTGGAAGTTACGGAAGATGCCGTGATGCGGTTCATTGGCGAAGTCGACGTCGATCGTCTCGACGACCTTGACCTGACCGTTGGGCTGGATCGCCATGTCGATGGTCTGATGGTCGATGTGGAAGCCGGGGCTCTGGTCTGTCTGGGCGCCGACGGACGGCGCGCCAATCAGCAGCGCGACACCGACGAGAGCGACGCCCGCGCCGAGGCTTCTAAAACTGCGCACTTGGCGCCACCTTTGCATCGAGATCGGCTTGGAAATACTCGGCGGTCCGGAAGCCGAGTGGCTTGGCCAGCACCACGTTCGGGAACTGTTCCTGCGCGGTGTTGTAGTTGCGTACGGTGCCGTTGTAATAGCGGCGAGCGAAGGAGATGTCTTCTTCGAGAGTGGCCAACTCCGTCTGCAGCTGCAGAAAGTTCGTGTTGGCCTTGAGGTCCGGATAGTCCTCGGCGACCGCGAGCAGCGAGCCGACGGCCTGGCTCACTTTCTCTTCGGCGGCCCCGGCCTGCGCTGCGCCACGCGCGTTCGTGCGCGCCGCAACAACCTGCTCAAGCGTCTGCTGCTCGTGCAGTTGGTAGCCCTTGACCGTCTCAACGAGGTTCGGCACGAGATCGGCCCGGCGGGTGAGTTGCACGTCGATACCTGACCATGCGTCGGCGACCTGGTTGCGCTGTTTGACCAGCTTGTTGAACGTGACCACGGCAAAAACTGCCAGCACCACAACGAGAACTACGGCAACCCCGACTCCCAACATGCGGTCGACGCTAGTGGGGGCGCCGTGTCTGATCGCGCTCGCCGCAGGGTATGCCACCGCCATGGGAGTTATCCGCAAGACGATGTCAATTGGCACCTTGGGTCTGGTCAATTTTCGCAGCAAGAAAGAAAAGCTGCGTCGCGCTGAGCGCGGGATGGCCGACGCTCTGACTGCACGCGACGCCGAGCACATGGCTCGCTCCGTCGCCGAGTCGGGTTTCAGCAAGGTCGAGGCGGAACTGAAGCGCCTCAGCGCCTCGGAAGAAAAGGCCTCCAAGCAACTGGCCCGTCTGCGTAAGCGGAGCCGCAACGTACGCAAGGCGGACCGCCTTAGCGGCGTCATCGCTGGAGCGACCCCGATCATGAAAGACGGCATGGAATCGGCGCGTTCCACTGCGCAGACGATGGCGACCCACGGTCGCAAGCACGGCCGCAAGGCCAACAAGGCGGCCCGCACTGCAGCGAAGCGCGCCTCCCACGACATTCGTGTTGGCGCCGAAAAGGTGCTGGGCGAAGCCCGCGCAGTGCTCGCCTCCGAGTCCTAAACCGCGAACGCGTCGATCAGTCGGCGCACCCAGTCCGCAATGTTCTGGTAGTTCGTCGCCTCCGTCTTGCCACTGCGCACGATCACAAGATCGAGCGCTGGCACCACAACGATGCGTTGCCCCTCGTAGCCGCTGCACCGGAACGTTCCGTACGCGTCGTCGTGCACCCACCAGTGCGCTCCGTACCCACTGCCGTCGTCGTCGCTTGACCGGAGTTGTCGGGCGTGGTCTACCCAACCTTCGGGCAACAAGCGGTGTCCATTCCAGACGCCGTCGCGCAGGTACAGGTAGCCGAATCGGGCAAAGTCCTGCGCGGTCGCGTGCACGTACGAACTCGCGATCCACGTGCCCGCCGCGTCGAAGCGGGCGGTGGCGCTACGCATTCCGATGGGTTCGAATAGCCGGTCATGCAAAAAGGTGTTGTAAGCCTCGCCGGCTCCGACCGCCCGCGCGACGATGCGCGACACGATGTTGGTGGTGCCACTTGAGTAGTTGAAGCGGTCGCCGGGGGATGCGCGCAGCCCGCGGGCGGCGGCGAAGTGCGCGACATCGGCCGCGCCTGTGCCGAAGAGCATCTCGATCACGTCAGATCGATCCGCGTCCACGTAGTCCTCGAGGAAGTCGAGGCCGTCGCGCATCTCGAGGAGCTGCTGGAGCGTGATGGTGCTGCGGGCGTCGTTGGCGTCGCGCCATTCCGGCACGTCGACGGGCGCGTGGAGTTCGAGGCGGCCTTCGGCCACGAGCATGCCGACGAGCGCGTGCAGCATCGACTTGGCCATCGACCAACTCAGCAGCGGCGTGGCCGCCGTGATCGGTTCGGACGGCCGATCGAAGTGGTCGATGGCGTGGGCGTAGCGCTCGGCGATGAGACGTCCGCGATGAACTATCGCGACCGCGAAGGTCCGAGCGAGCAGCCCGTCGTCGTCGAAGGCTTCGTCGAGGAGCGGGTCGATGTCGACGCCCGCAGGAGCGTCGCCGAGCGGCCAGGTATCGGTGGGCCAGGCCAGGCCGTTGGGTTGGGGCGGGAGGGGCAGCATTGTTAGGTGGTGGAGATCCGCAGCGTTGCGCGCTCGTAGTCCACGCGGAGCGTAAAACGTTCGAGCAAGTTGCCGCCGAGCAGGCCGTCGCCAGCGGTGACGAACCCGGGATCGCTCACTACCTCGAAGGGCGCGAGCACGACTCGTCCCCACACACCCTGACGCGTGCCGGTCATCCGAATCGGCACCCGCTCACGAATGTGAGTCGTGACCGACCCCGTGTCGAGGAGCAGATGTTGGGTGAGGCTGCCGAGCGAGATGCGCGCCGTGAACACGCCGTTGTCGTAACGGGTCGGGACGAGCGTGCCGAGCACCGCGGTACCCGCGGGCTCGCCCAATTGCAGTTGCCGCGCGGGAAAGTTCAGCGTGAGGCGACCGTAGCGGCGCAACACTTGCGCACCGATAAGGCCGTCGACGCCCTTGAGATCGTCGCGGGTCGTTTTGAGTGCGATCAGGGGTTCGGTCTTGCCGATCTCCAGCCGGGTCTTGCCGATACGCAGCGCGGTCAGGTCGGTTGCGGCGAACAGCCCCGCGTCGGTGCGCGTCCGCTTGCCGAGGGCAAGCTTTGCCCGCTTCGCGGCGCCGGGTGTCAACACGACCCCCGCGTCGGTGGTGGCGATGAGCAGTCGAACGAGGTGCGCTTCGCCTTCAGTGTTGATCACGTCGGCCTCGACGATCGGCCGGTGGTTGACGACGTCGATAGGCGCGGCGATCGGAGGCGGCGCTGCCTCGCTGCGTTGGCACCCACCCAGTGCTGCTGCTGCAACCGCGAAAGTCGTCACGGCAAGTGAACTTCGCCAGACCGCAGTCATGGCTGCACCTCCCCGTTGTGCGCCGTCAATTCTGCCCGAAATGGTTAGTTCTCTGTAGGGTCGGCCGGCATCGTGGCTGATTGGTTGAGTGAACGGAGTCGCAACGGTGGGCTCGATGAGATCCCCCTGCCCTCGGGGCCGGGGAGGATGTGGATGTGCGGCAAGCACCTCGTGGGCCCTGATCCCGAAGCAGCGTTGGCTCGCAGTGGCGCGTCCACGATCGTGTGCCTCAACGAGATCGGCGAGCTCGCGTCGCGTTATCCGGACTACGTCGAGTGGCTGCGCGGCCACGACGGTGAGCGCGCGATGTGGGTGCCAACCCACGATATGCACGGCCTGGCCGACCTCGAATCAGTGGTGGACGCGGTGCGACGTCGCCTCGACGACGGCCAGGGCGTGATCGTCCACTGCGGCGCCGGCATCGGGCGCGCCGGCACGCTCGGCATTGCGGTGTTGCTGTCACTCGGGATGAGCCTCGACGCCGCGCTAGCGCACGTGCGGGCGCACCGGCCGATGGCCGGGCCACAAACGCGTGAGCAGGAACTTGCGCTCGAGGACTACGCCCGCTCTTTGGGTTAGATCGCTCAGTTAGATCGACCAGCGCGCGAAGGCGCGCTGGGTGAGCGCACGGAACCGGGCAACGTCTGGCGCGAGGCACACAGCGAGTCGTTGCGTTGTCTCGTCATCGAGGTCGGGGCGCGCCACTTTGGTGGTCGCCGTGTTGTGCTCGTGCTCGAACGCGTCGATCCAGAACGATTCGTCGACGCCGATGAATGCGAACAGTGCGCGCAACGTGGTGCGACGGTCGTCGCGTAGGTCAGCCTGGTCGATCACGTGCACGCGCGCGGGGCCAAACAATCCGAGGTGATGGCCGTAGCGGCTCGCGGCGACGTACGGGTTCGTGCGTGGGTCAAGGTCGCGCAGCGCGTCGACCAACGAGCGTTCGTCGTTGCCGAGCCCGTGCTGTTCGCCCCAATGGGCGACGACCCGCGGAATCGGATCGCCGACGACGTAGACGAACTTTGCGTCCTCGGGCAGAACCACTTCCATCTGCTCGACCACGTGCGGGATGAACGGATCCATCGAGTAACTCGGCGACGACTCGCCGCGCACCGCCCGCGTACCGTCGAATTGATCGGCGTACCAACCGAGCCGTTCGATCCACCGATTGCCACCGAAGAGCATGAGTTCCTTGCGAGGCGACATCGCGATCTCCGGGTGCGCGGCGAGGTAGCGGTGTAGCGCGGTGGTGCCGCACTTTGCCGCGCCGATCACGATCAGGTTCGGTAGCGCGACGCGCTGCTGCAGGGTCAGCGGGGCGAGCGGCTGCGCTGGCGCCGGTGGTGGGTTGTACGGCTCAGGCTGCTTCATGCACGCACGAGGTCGATCTCGATGATTCGGTCCGACAGTTGGATTACGCAGGTGCTGGCGGCTTGTTCAACATCGGACACTTCGAGTCCGAGTCGCGCTGCGGCCTCTGCCCCGACAAAGGTCCAGCCTCCTCCGGTGTCGAGGTGGCACCGCACGGTTACCTCGCCTTTCGGTCCTCTGAGTCGCACCTGCACGCACGGAGTCGCGTGAACGACCTCCATGTCGACGGTGGTGGCCACCCGCGGAGCGTACCGACGATCACGAGTGCGACGATGGGTCGTGGACTCGGAGTCACAGCAGCGGTTCGACGATCAGCTGGCCAAGGTTGGAACGCCCATCTTTGGGCTGGACGCGCGCTCGCAGTGGGAGCGCAGCGTTGGCGGTTGGGGCATGAGCGAAATCGAGCTTCGTCATCGCCGCGACGACAAGTGGCTCGAAGTGCACACGAGCACGCGTGACGGGGGTAGGCCGTTGGCGGTCAACCTGGCGCTGACGCGCTGGATGGGTGTGCGCTTCGGCTTCGAAGACGACTACGACTTTCCGATCGAATTACGAATCGATCGATCGGCGCGGCCACTTTCCGTCGACGGCGTAGACGTCGTCTTCGACGTTGTCGGCGACGCCGAGAGCTGGATTGCGTCAGCTGTGATGGTCGATCGAAGCGTACTGATCGATGCCCGGCGGGTTTCGTTTAAGGATGTTGGTCTGGTCACGGCCTCGCTTGACGACTACTGGAACCCGTGGAAAGAGCAGTGACCTGCTCAACGAGTTCACGCTCGGGCTGGTGCCACTCGCGGGTGGCCTCACCGCAAAGTCCTCGCGGGTAACTTCGTCGCCGTGGCGGGAGAACTAAGGCGCTACAGCTCGTGGCGAGGGCGGCGGCTCACCCTGCGTGAGGCGCTGCTCGAGCGCTTGGCGATGGCCGGTGCCGGCAACCTGTTTCTGCTCCACATCGCGCCGAGGCTCGACCCGGTTCTGATTCCGCGTTCGAACGGGCGCATCAGCTCGACGGGCGTGAACCGCGTTGGCTTGCTCACCACCACGGGAGCAAACAGCGGCATGGCGCGCACGCATCCGGTCGTGCTGATCGACGACGGCGATGGACTGATCGCCGTCGGCTCGTACTACGGCCGGCCCACTCACCCTGCGTGGACCCACAATCTGGTGGCCCATCCCGAGTGTGACGTTCGTTTTCGCGGCCCGCTGCGGCGCTACCGCGCCGAACTCCTTGAAGGGGCGCCGCGCGCGGACGCGTGGCGCACGGCGCTCGACTTCTACGCGGGTTACGCGCTCTACGAGGAGCGGGCCGCGCCGCGGGTCATCCGACTTTTCCGGCTGCGACCCGTCGACGACTAGGCGAGAAGCTTCTCGATCTCTTTCGTGAGCTTCTCGGGCTTGGTGGTGGAGCCGAAGCGCTTGATGACCTTGCCGTCACCGTCGACGAGAAACTTGGTGAAGTTCCACTTGATCTTGTTACCGAGCATCCCGCTCTTGGCCGAGCGGAGAAACTTGAAGATCGGGTGCGACTCGCTGCCGTTCACGTTGACCTTGGCGAAGAGCGGGAACGTGACGCCGTAGTTCTTCTTGCAGAACGTGGCGATTTCGTCGTTGGGACCCGGCTCCTGATGACCGAACTGGTCGCACGGGAACCCGAGCACCGCGAAGCCGCGGTCGCCGTACTGGTCTTGCAGCTTCTGCAGGCCGTCGTACTGAGGGGTAAAGCCGCAGTTCGACGCCGTGTTCACCACGAGGACGACCTTTCCTTTGTAGTCAGACAGCGACTCCTCGTCACCGTTGATTTTGATCGCGTCGAAGTCGTGGAGGGTCGCCATAGCGTTATTCCGTAACCCCGTTTCGACTCGGATGATTCCCGCTTGCAATTCGTACGAATAATTTTTATTCTTACCGGTGATGGCACCCAACCCTGCTGCGCTACAGACCGACGACCCGATCCGGGTTCAGCTGCTCGACGCGGCCGCGCGCGTCTTTGCCGCCAAGGGCTACTCGGGCACCAAGATCCAAGACATCGTCAAAGAGGCAGGCCTTTCGACCGGAGCGGTCTACGGCCGCTTCCGATCCAAGGACGAGCTGCTGCGTGAGGCCGTTATCGCGCAGCGCGGCAGCTTCGCCCACATGGATTCGCTCAAGGGCGTCAAGGTGGCCGACGTCATCCGTGCGGTAGCGAGCACAAAGCGCACCACGCTGTCCGACGCCGAAGCGGTGAGGCTCGAAGCCTTCGTCACCGCTCGTCGCGAGCCCGACGTCGCAAGCGCGGTGGCCGAGGCCCAAGCGGAATGGCGCGAAGGCGTGCAGCCGCTGGTCGAAGCCGCGCTTGCAGACGGCACCGTCGGCGAAGGCGTCGACCCCGAAGCCGTTTTGTTCTTTGTCCGCACCATGCACCTCGGCCTGCTGCTCCAACGCGGCGCCGGCATCCCAGGGCCCGACCCCGCGTCGTGGAACGAACTCATCACCCGCATCGTCGCCAGCTTTGGCGACTCAGCTTCAGGAGAAACCGAATGAGCACGACCGAAGCCCCGCCCGCGCTGCCGAGCGACGGCGAAATGAAGGCGACGATCAAGTACGTCACCGACAACGCACCGCGCGCGTTCCTGTGGGACTACGACCGCAGCCGCGACCAGCTCGTCACGCTCTACAACAAGGCGATGTCATCGCAGTGGAACTCGGTCACGGAGCTCGACTGGGCCACCAACGTCGATCCCGAAGAAGTGGTGTCGTCTTCGCCGCAGTCGAACCTCACTGTGCAGTTGGCCCGTCACGCGGCGGAGGTCGACGGCTCGCCGTTCTCGAAGTGGAGCGAGAAGGAATTCACCCAGCTCGGCGTCGAGTCCCTGAAGGCGATGATGAGCCAGTTCATGCACGGCGAGCAAGGCGCCATGCTCGTGGCGGCCAAGATCGTCGAGACCGTTCCGTGGATCGACGCCAAGTACTACGCGGCGACCCAGACGATGGACGAGGCCCGCCACACCGAGGTGTTTGCGAAGTACCTGCACACCAAGCTCGGTGACTCGTACCCGATGAGCCCGTACCTCGAGGCCCAGATCGACGCGCTGATGACCGATGACCGGTGGGACATCGCGTACCTCGGCATGCAGATCGTGATCGAGTCGCTCGCCCTCGCGGCGTTCGGCTCGATGCTGCGCGCCACCAACGAGCCGCTGCTCAAGAAGCTCCTGCGTTACGTGATGAGCGACGAGGCCCGCCACGTCGCCTTCGGTGTGCTGAGCCTCGCCGAGTTCTACCAAGAGCTTTCGTCGGCCGAGCTGAAAGAGCGCCAGGAGTTCCTCGCGGAGAACACGCTGCGCAGTCGGCAGCGCTCGACCACCCCCGAGATCTGGGAGCGCATGGGCACGACGATGGACGCGGCCCTGCCCTCGCTGATCGAAGCGTCGACCAAGATCGACCAAAGTCAGTTCGGCAGTTTTGAAGGCGGCTTCTTCGGCAAGCTCGTCCCGAACGTCCGCAAGCTGGGCCTGATCGACGCCAACGACGGCCACCTCCGCAAGCTGTGGGGCGACGCCGGGCTCCTGAAGTACGAGTTCGCCGATAACACCGGCGACGACTACGAGACCTACGACGAAGTCGCCAAGGACAGGGCCGCCATCGCGAGCTAGAAAGCACAGCGCTATGGGGGGAACGGAACGGACGTTACGCGGCAAGGCTGCGGTAGTGGGTGTGACCGACGCGGTCTCGCCCACGGGTGAGCTACAGCTGACCGGGCGCGCCCTCGAGGCGCAGATGGTGCGCGAAGTTCTCGACGACGCGGGCCTGACGCTCGCCGACATCGATGGCGTCTGCCACCACAGCTCGGCTATGCAGTTCGCCGAGTTCCTCGGCATCACCCCGACCTTCACCGACTCGACCACAACCGGTGGTTCGGTGTTCGAGGTGTACCTCGAGCACGCGGCCTCCGCGGTTGCGAGCGGCGTGGCCGAGTGCGTGCTGGTGGTGTTTGCCCAAACGCCACGTGCCGGTCGCGCGTTGGCCAAGCGCCGCAACGCCGATCCCAACGCGGCGCAAAAGGCGCGCGCCGCGATGTACGGCACCGACAACCCGATGACCGAGTGGGAGACGCCCTACGGGTTGCAGGGCCCGGTCGGCTCGTACGCGCTCGCGGCGAACCGGCACATGTCGCAGTACGGCACGACGTCGGAACAGCTCGCGTCGATCGCCGTGCAGACGCGTCAGTGGGCCACGCTGAACCCACGAGCGAAGGCGCGCGACGCGCTGACGGTGGACGACGTGCTCGCGTCAGGACTGGTGGCGTCGCCCTTGCACAAGCTCGACTGCTGCCTGGTGACCGACGGCGGCGGCGCCTTCATCGTCACGTCGGCCGAACGGGCGAAGGATTTGAAGAAACCGCCGGTGTACGTGCTCGGTGCGGCCACCGCGCACGACCACATGATGATCAGTCAGATGCCCGACCTCGCCACGACGCCGGGCGCGATCAGCGGTCCGAAGGCGTTCGGCATGGCCGGGATCACGCCGAGCGATGTGGACGTGTTCATGGGCTACGACAGCTTCACCATCACCCAGCTGCTGCACTTCGAAGACCTCGGCTTCTGCGCCAAGGGCGAAGGCGGCGCATTCGTCGAGTCGGTCGGCATCGGACCCGGCGGCGGCCTGCCCACCAACACCAACGGCGGTGGACTCAGCTACACCCACCCCGGCATGTACGGGATGTTCCTCGTGGTCGAAGCAGTCCGTCAGCTGCGGGGCGAGTGCGACGACCGGCAGGTCGCCGACGCCAACATTGCCGTGGCCCACGGCTCGGGCATGGTGCTCAGTTGCATGTCGACCGCAGTCCTCGGCACGGAGGCGGCGCTCTGATGGCCCGCGTCGAACCGAAGCCGACCGAGACCACCGACGCGTTTTGGGAAGCGACGCGCGAGGGCACGTACCTCGTGCAGTGGTGCACCGCGTGCGACACGCCGATCTTCTATCCACGCGAGGTGTGCCCGCAGTGCTTGTTGTCCGACAACCTCACGTGGCGCGCGTCCAACGGCACCGCGACCGTCTACGCAGTGAGCGTGCAGTACCGACCCGCCAACCCGACCATGGCTGACCGCGTCCCGTACGCGGTTGCCCTCGTCGAGCTCGACGCCGGCGACGGCGCCCGCACCATTCGCTGCATGACCAACGTCGTTGATTGCGACCCCGAAACGGTCGCGGTGGGCGACGCGGTGTCTCTCACCTGGGAGCCGTTGTCCGACGGCCGCCAACTTCCACTGTTCCGCCCTGTTGAAGGAGCCACCTCATGACCGTCACCGAAACCACGAGCGAGAACATCGTCGAGGAACTGCGCGACTGGCTCAGCGAGAACTGGAGCGCGGATCTCACGTGCGCGGAGTGGTGGGAGCGCCTCGGCCTTGCCGGCTATTCGCAGCCGATCATGCCGGTGGGCCGCTACGGCCGCGGCGTTAGTCGCGGCGACGCGATCAAGGTGCAGCGCGTGATCGCCGACCACGGCGCGCTCGGCGCGCCCAACGGTCTCGGCCTCATGCTTGCGGCGCCCACGATCGCGACCCACGGTACCGACGAGCAGGTTGAGCGCTTCGTACGCCCGATCGTCACCGGGCAGCTCGCGTGGTGCCAGCTCTTCAGCGAACCGGGTGCAGGGTCTGACCTCGCGGGATTGAACACAAAGGCGATCAAAGACGGCGACGTCTGGATCATCAACGGTCAAAAGGTTTGGACCTCGGGCGGACAGATCGCGGACATGGGCATGCTCATCGCGCGGACCAACCCGTCGGCCCCGAAGCACCAGGGCATCACGTGGTTTGCGTTCGATATGCACCAGCCCGGCGTGGAGGTCGTCCCGCTCAAGGAGATGACGGGCCACGCGATGTTCAACGAGGTCTTCATGACCGACGCGACAGTGAACGACGACGCGCGCATCGGTGACGTCAATGACGGCTGGGCCGTGGCCAACACCACGCTGCTGTTCGAGCGCTCGGGCATGGGCGCCGGTGGCGACCGCGTGATGGGTGCGTCGCCCGGCACGATCGCAGGCAACCTCGACAAGCCCGCCGGCTCGTTCGTGCGCTCGCGCCCGGTCACTGCGACCAAGGAGAAGAAGGCGCAGGCTTCGGGAGCGGCGGCTTCGCCGGCCGCCGCCTACATCAACCTCGCTCGCGAGTTTGGCAAGGACCAGGACCCGAGCATGCGGCAGCGCTTGGCGCAGAGCCACATCCTGCAAACCCTCACGCGTCTCAACACCGAGCGTCACAAGGCGGTGCGGGCCAAGGGTGGCGACATTCCCGGCATGCCGAACTTCTCGAAGCTGTTGATGGCCGACATCCTTCGTCACAACCGCGACATGAGCGGCGACATCATGGGCGCCCGCGGCATGCTGCACGCCTACACCGACGAGCAGCGGGCGACCCTTGAGAACGCCCCCGGCGGTTCCGCCGCAGCGGCCTACACCGGGCTGATCCTGAGCGCGCAGGCGCTGCCGATCTACGGCGGCACCGATCAGATCCAGAAGAACATCGCGGGCGAGCGCGCCCTCGGACTCCCCAAAGAGCCGGGCGACCTCTCCCGTCTCCCGTTCAACGAACTCCCCAAGAACGGCTAGCACTTCCGCGTCGTCGGCTAGTGGTCGTGGCCGGCGTGGCCGCCGGTCACGTGGACGTCGAGGCCTTCGATGGCGCACCAGGCGCCGTTGTCGACGCAGCCTTCGCACTCCAGCTCGATGGTTGCGTGCGCGATCGAGAACGGCGCGCTGATGGCCGCCTTCACGCGCGTGGCGACCTGCTGCGCGTCTTCGAGCGACGGGTGACCTTCCACGATCACGTGGGCCGAGAGGGCGCGCACCTCTGACGAAAGGCTCCACACGTGCAGGTCGTGCACGGCCTCGACGCCGACGACCGCCATGATCGTGGCCGCGACCTCGGCGACGTCGAGGCCGCGGGGGGTGGACTCGAGCAACACGTCGCCCGTCGAGCGCAGCAGAAGCCACGCCTGCCATGAGATCAGCGCCGCGATAAGCAGCGAGATGAGCGGGTCGATCCGCTCGGCGCCGTCGACGACGAGGACCACGATGCCGCTCACGACCACGCCGAAGCTGGCGGCCGCGTCTGCGGCCATGTGCAGCACCGCGCCGCGCATGTTGATGTCGTGCTCCTTCTCCCGTAGGAGCAACGCACTAAACCCGTTCACGACGAGTGCGGTCGCAGCGACTGCGATCACGGTGCGGCCTTCGACGGCCTCGGGATGAATAAGGCGGCGAACGCTCTCATAGGTGATCACCGCGGTGGTGATCAGAATGGCCGCGGCGTTTGCCTGCGCGGCGAGCACGGAGCTGCGGTGGTAGCCGAACGAGCGTGAGGCGTCGGGCGTCCGCCGTGACCACCGCACGGCGAGTAACGCCAGTGCGATGCCGCCGACGTCGACGAGGTTGTGGCCGGCGTCGGCGAGCAGTCCGATTGAATCGGCAAGGAACCCCGCGGCGGCTTCGCCAGCGACGATCATGACGTTGAGCCCAAGCACGATCAGGAGGCGTCGCTCCCGTCGTTCCGACACGCTCCTCGCTCGGCTGGCCATCTCCTAGTTGTAGCGGGCGCGGGTAGGTTCCGGATGTGGAGACCGACCTGCGCTGCTCGTCCCAGGCACGCGCCCTTGGATCTGACCCCGCGGGTACTGCGGTTTCGTCGTTCGCGTTCTTGCTCATCGAAGTGCCGCTGCCGTGGCCGAACGAGATCGGTGCGCACCCTGGAGTTATCGCCGCAGCCGACGCGATCCACGCGATCGGCGCGCGCGTGCAAGGAGTCGTGCCACGGAGTGACGACGCCGAGCAGGCTCACGCGGTGCTGTATTCGCACGACGACGGACCGTTCCGTTCCTACGTTCGCCGCGACGCGTGCCTCGACGCGGCCGACCTTGTCTCCGGCGTCTCCTCGCTCGCCGACTCGCCCGTCGCCGACGACGGCGTGCGCGACCTATTGGTGTGCACACACGGCGCGCGCGACCGCTGCTGCGGCTCGATGGGTACGTCGCTTGCGAGAAACGTGGCCCCGCGTGCGGATGTCCGCGTGCGTCGCACTAGTCACCTGGGCGGCCACCGGTTCGCGCCAACCGTGCTCGTGCTGCCCGAAGGCACCGCGTGGGCCTGGCTCGATGACGCGCTGCTTGCTTCGGTCCTCGATCGCTCGGGTGATCCGCGCAAGGTGCTCCCGCACTACCGGGGCTCGACGGCGATGCCGTCGCCGTTGCTGCAGTTCGCTGATCGGTGGGTGTTCGGCGACGTTGGCTGGGATTACCTCGACGCGTCGCGAGGCGGGGCCGTGGTCGAAGTAGACGACGACTGCACCACAGTGCGCATCGACACCTCGATCGGGTCGTGGACCGCAGTCATCAAGAAGCTCGGTACCACCCCCCAGCCCGTGTGCGGTGACGAGCTACGTGCTGCGAAGAAGTGCGACGACATTCTGCAGCTCGTCGAACTCACCGAGAACTAGAGGGAGCAACGGCCGCTAAGCGGAGCGACGGGCAAACACCGCGAAGAGTGGGTCGCCTGGCGCGGTGAGCGGCGTACGCAGCTGCGGCGTTGGTTCGTCGAAGCCGCCCGCGTTGGCGAAGTAGCTCTCGACGATGCGGCAATGGCCGACGCTGTCGGTGTTGAGCCAGCCCCGGATCGCCTTGGTCGGGAAGAGACGGTTCGAGAAGGTGACGACGAACCAACCGCCGGGGCGCAGCACGCGCGCGACGTCGCGGAACACTTCGACCGGGCGAACGAGGTAGTCGACCGAGACGCAGCACGTGGCGTTGTCGAACGAGGCGTCGACAAACGGCAGGATGGGGTCGACGTTGAGGTCCTGAATGACCGAGTCGGTCGCCAGTGGGTTCGCCTCGAGCTCCTCCGCGTTCATTCCGAGCACCGTGAGTTCGTTGGGTTCGGCTCCGGGCCGGAAGTGCGAGATCCAGGAACTCATGAGGTCGAGCACGGTGGTGCCACCGAGGCCGAGGTGTTCGTACAAAGCTCCCACCGCTGCGATGGCGCGGTCGTCGATGTGGGTGAGCAAGCGCGGCTCGTCGTAAAACCGGGCGTCATCGGAAGAATCGGCGCGGTCGAAGAACCCGGCGGGGTAGTCGCTCCCGGTCACGCTCGCGGCAGCACTCCGTAGGCGTGGTTCGGCTTCAGCCGCACGACCAAGCGCTTGTCGTTGACCATTGCCTGGCGGTACTCGTCCCAGTTCGGGTGCTCGCCGGCCATGGACCGGTACGTCTCTACCAAGAGGTCCACCGTTGCGTCGTGTGGATCAGCCGCGATCGGCGTGAGTTCCACGTCGCCCTCTATCACCACGTAGGCCCAGAAGTTTTCCTGTGTGACGTGCAGCGCCGCCCACGGCTCGCGGGTGAGGTTGAAGTACTTGGCGCGGTCGGCCGTGATCGAAATCTCGACGGTGTCGCCAGCGAGTCGGTAGACGATGTTTGACAACTGCGGACGTCCGTCGCGCTTGATGGTGGTCAGGACGGCCGACTTCTTGTCGGCGGCGAAGGCGAGCGCGGCAACGAGTTCCATGGGTCCTTGCTAGCGCACTCCGTAGTGACGCGCTCCTCAGCCAGTTCGCGTAGACATCACGCATGACGCGTGGCGTGGCGGTGGTGACGGGAGCGAGCAGCGGCATCGGCGCGGCCGCCGCGCGACGACTCGCAGCTGAAGGCTTCGAAGTGGTTCTCGGTGCACGGCGCATGGACCGGCTCGAAGAGGTCGCGGCCGCGGTGGGTGGTCGCGCACTCGCCCTGGATGTGACCTCGACCGCATCCGTCGACGCGTTTTGCGCCGAGGTTGGGCCGTGCCGCGTGCTGGTGAACAACGCGGGCGGCGCGCTCGGCCGTGACGCGCTCGCGCGCGCCGACGAGGAAGAGTGGCGCTGGATGTATGACGCGAACGTGCTCGGCGTGATGCGGATGACCCGTGCGTTGTTGCCGGCGCTCGAGGCGTCGGGCGACGGCCACGTGGTGATGGTCGGCTCGATCGCCGGCCACGAGCCCTACGCCGGCGGTGCTGGCTACAACGCGGCCAAGTTCGCGCTCAAGGCCGTGACCAAGGTGCTGCGCCTCGAACTTGTGGGGATACCGGTGCGCGTCACGTCGATCGATCCGGGCATGGTCGACACCGACTTCAGCCTCGTGCGCTTCCACGGCGACCAGGCCCAAGCCGACGCGGTGTACGCCGGTATGACGCCGCTCGTCGCCGATGACATCGCCGACTGCATCTCGTTCGCGGTCACGCGCCCGAGCCACGTGAACATCGACACGATGATCGTGACGCCGCGCGATCAGGCGAGCGTTACCTCGGTCCACCGCCAGCTTTAGCATCGAGGCCAAACGAGGCCCTGAGGTTTGTACAACAGCATCGGCCCCCTAACCTGAGGAAATGAAGCCGTCTTCCCGGTTCCTTTTCGCGGGCCTCGCTGCTGCGGCCAACACGGCTAATGCCATCAAGCCCGCCGCGCGCTTCGGCAAGGCGTCGCCGGCCTCTTTCGCGTTCGGCGTCCTGCCCTCGGAGTGGCCCACCCAAGTCGGTTTAGCCCAGGCCGCTGGCGCAGCGTTACTGGCGCGCAACGGTGGCATGAAGGGTTGGAAGGGCGCGCTCGGCCTCGCCGCCTATGGCGCTTCGGCGGCGGGGCTCGTCTACATGCACCGCCAGGCCGGTCAGGCCGGTCGCATCCTTGAACAAGCATTAGTAGACGAACTGGGCAGCGACTACGCCAGCCATATCAGCGAACAATTCGTCCCGAAGCCCGAGGTGCCGCTGACGCGCCACCAGCTTCTGGTGCCCGACGTGACGGTGCGTCGTCGCTTCCGCCACGCGCGCAACATCAGCTACGGCGAATACGGCGAGCGCAACCACCTCGACGTCTGGCGCCGCGCCGATCTGCCCCTCGACGCCAAGGCCCCGGTCTTGGTGCAGGTCCACGGTGGCGCGTGGATCGTCGGCATGAAGGAAGGCCAAGCCGAGACGACGATGTCGGTGCTCGCCGAGCGCGGCTGGGTGATCGTCACCACCAACTACCGGCTGTCGCCGAAGTCCACGTGGCCCGATCACATCGTCGACGTGAAGAAGGCGCTCGCCTGGACCAAGGCGAACATCGCGCAGTACGGCGGTGACCCCGATTTCGTCGCGATCACCGGTGGCTCCGCCGGTGGGCACCTCGCTTCGCTCGCCGCGGTCACGCCGAACCTGTCGGACTTTCAGCCCGGCTTTGAGGACGCGGACACCACAGTGCAGGCCGGTGTGCCCTTCTACGGCATCTACGACTTCGTGAACCGCCACGGCACGAGCCGCCCCGACATGGACGTGCTGCTCGGCAAGCACGTGTTCAAGTCGCGCATGGCCAAGGACCGGGCGCGCTGGGAGCAGGCGTCACCGATCAGCCATATCGGCCCGCACGTGCCGCCGATGTTCATGCTGCACGGAGTGAACGACTCGCTGGTGCCGGTCGAGCAGACGCGCACGTTTGTAGAGGAGCTGCGCAAGGAGTCGACCAATCACGTGGTCTACGCGGAACTCCCCGGCGCGCAGCACGCGTTCGAGATCCTGCCGTCTATTCGTTCGTATGCCGCAGCACACGCAGTGGAGCGGTTCCTCGCCGTGGTGCGCAGCGAGCACCAAGCGGCTCGCGCCTAGGCGCTAATTCCAGTCGAGGATGGTTTTGAGCACTTCGGAGCCAAAGCCGAGGCCGCTGAGGTGGCCGCCTCCATGCTGAATCCGTAGCTCGCAGTTCGGGATCATCGGCACGATGTGTTGCGCGTGGGACAACGGCACGATGTTGTCCTGATCGCCGTGCCACCACACCACAGGCTGGGTCACGTCACGCACGGAGAAGCCCCAGTCGCGGGTAAAGAGCACGCCGTCGAATACAACCGAGCGCATCCCGTGACGGCCGCTGTTCATGATGTCGTCGAGGAACATCTCTTGGTTTTCCGGCACCGCCAAAAAGGCGCGGTCGAGGGGTGGGCACGTGAGGCCGTAGAGCTTGAGCAACGAGGGGCCGACGAAGCTGACGGCCCGGACCGCTTGGATCAGCGCGGTTAGCGAGGCACCCGCCGGCTCACTCATCAGCGGCAGCACGGTGCGGAACCGATTGGCGAAGCTGACCAGTCCACCGCCGGTTCCTTCTTCGCCGCCGCTCGGTACCACGCCGCCGAGGATGCCGACGGTGGGTACGCGCGCGCCGAAGGAGTGCGCCGCTGCGAGCGCGTAGGGCGCGCCGCCCGAAAGGCCCACGACCGAGAAGCGATCGACGCCGAGTCGCTCGAGCGCCGGACCGAGGTCGTGGCTGTAGTCGGCGAGGCGGTGATACTGGTGCGGCGTGGACAGCCCGATGCCGGGCCGGTCGATGCCGATCAGTCGCACGTCGTTTTCGGCGGCGTATTGACGCGCCGACTCGGGGATCTGGCGCCGCGCGCCGGGCGTGCCGTGGAACCACAGCACGTTCTTGTCGGCC
>JBKJQZ010000113.1:0-3499 GCA_046594835.1 Acidimicrobiales bacterium
CCGTGATGGGCGCGGGCGAGCTCCTCGTCGGCCAGCTCGTTGATCGACGCCGCGATGCGTTCCGCCGACCGCCGATTGTTGACGAACACGAGCGTCGAGCGGTGCGCCTTGATAAGCGCCAGCAACTCGGCCTGCAGCGCAGGCCAGATCGAGTGGCGCGACTCGGGCGTGCCCGACGCCGGACCGCTCAGCATCACTTCGCCGTCGTCGCCGAGAACCGGCTTACCAAGCTGCGCCATATCTTCGACCGGCACCACGATGCCGAGGTCGAAGACCTTGGGCATCTTGGCGTTCACGATCGTGACGGGACGGAACTCGCCGCTGACCCGTCCGCCCATGAAGCGCGCGACTTCTTCGAGCGGGCGCTGCGTGGCCGAGAGACCGATGCGTTGGAAGGTGGCGTCGGGGCCGCGTTCGCGACGCACGAGCGCTTCGAGGCGTTCGAGGCTGAGCGCGAGATGGGCGCCCCGCTTGGTACTGGCGACGGCGTGGATCTCGTCGATGATCACGGTGTGCACGCCGGCCAGCGCGGTCTGGGCCTGGCTCGTGAGCAAGAGGTAGAGCGACTCCGGCGTCGTGACCAGCACGTCGGGCGGGTGCTTGACGAGCGCGCGACGCTCGTCTTGGGGCGTGTCACCGGTGCGGGTGCCCACGCGGATGTCGGGCAGCGGTAAACCGGCGCGTTCGGACTCGATGGCGATACCGGTGAGCGGCGCCCGCAGGTTGCGTTCGACGTCGTACGCGAGCGCCTTGAGCGGGCTTATGTAAAGGACGCGCCCGCGCTGCTTCTCCTCGGTCGGGACCGGCTCGGTGGCGAGACGGTCGAGGGCCCATAGGAAGCCGGTGAGGGTTTTGCCCGATCCGGTCGGGGCGCTGAGCAGCACGTGGTCGCCCTGGGCGATGGCGTCCCATCCGTCTTCCTGGGCGATCGTGGGCGCGGGAAATGCGCCGTTGAACCAGGCCCGGGTGGGAGCCGAAAATCGATCAAGCGCTCCGGCCACCCGTCAAGGGTACGCCGACGGTGTCACATCGGTTTTGCGCCGAATGCCACGCCGCACGCGCACCGCCGTAGTCTCCAAACGGAGGAAGTCATGACCATCGACGTGGAGCAGAACCCCGGCGCCCTGTTTGTGCTGCCCCATTTGTGGGCCGACATGGACGCGTGGCACGAACGCGTCGCGCGCATCCGCAAGGAGAGGCCGCTACTCAAGGTCGACGGCGTCGACGGGTTCGAAACGTTCTGGGTGCTCACCCGTCACGACGACATCGCCGCAGTCGAGCGCGACCACGCCAACTGGCAGAACACGCCGTTCTCGGTACTGGGCCCTGAACTGCAGCAAGCCGAGGTACTCAAGAGCGGCATGCCGCTGCCGGCATCTCTCGTGCAGCTCGACGGGCACAAGCACAAGACGCACCGGGCCGTTACGACGGACTGGTTCAAACCCGCCGTCGTTGGCAACCGACAGGAGAGCATCGAAGCGATCGCGCAGCAGTACGTCGACAAGATGCGCGCGCTGGGCGGCGCGTGCGATTTTGCCTCCGACATCGCGCAGCCCTACACGCTGCACGTGATCATGGAGATCTACGGCGTGCCCGAAGAGGACGAGCCGCTGATGCGCGAACTCACGCAAGGCGTCTTCGGCGCGGCCGACCCTGAGTTCGGCGGCGACGATCCGCAGGCAGCGATGGTCGGATCGATCATGCGCTTCATCTCGTACTTCAATGACATCACCGCCGACCGCCAGGCGAATCCGCGCGACGACCTCGCGAGCGTGATCGCCAACGCGCAGATCGACGGCGACCCCATCGGCGACGTCGAGCGGCTTTGGTATTACATCATCGTGGCGACGGCCGGCCACGACACGACTTCGTACGGACTTAGTGGCGGTATGGAAGCGCTGCTGCGCACCCCGGGTCAGCTGTTCGAACTCGCAGGCGACGCCGACAAGGTTGCGCGCGCCACGGAGGAGATCATTCGCTGGACCACGCCCGTGCGTCACTTCCTGCGCTATACGTCGCAGGACACGCAGCTGTGTGGCGAGACGATTCCCGCAGGCGGACGCGTGCTGTTGTCGTATCCGTCGGCCAACCGCGACGAGAACGCGTTCGTCAACGCGATGGAGTTCGACATCAACCGCACCGACGCCGACCGTCAGCTGTCATTCGGTGCGGGCGTGCACTTCTGTTTGGGCGCGCACTTCGCCCGCCGCGAGATCCGCACGATGCTCACGCTGCTGTCCGAACAGCTCGAGTCGATCGAGTTGGCGGGCGCGCCGCTGTACTCCGAGAGCCACTTCGTCTCGGGCGTGAAGCACCTCCCGATTCGCTACACGTTCAAGTAACTAGCCGACGAGGCCGCTCGGCGGGCTTTGGGTCGAGTGGCTCTGAACCCACACAAATGAGCTACCTATGGCCCAAACATGTGGGTTCAGAGCCAGTGGGAGTCAAGGCCACCACCCGTGAGAGTTGCACGAGTTCACCCACGCTGCCGAGCACTAGCCGACGAGGTCAGTAGCCGCGTCCTCGAAAGTCGGGAACGTGAATTCGAAGCCTTCGTCGAGAAGTCGCTGGGGAACCCCGCGACGGCCGGTAAGTGCGAGCGCGGGATCGCTGCGCATGAAGAAGGCTCCGAGGTGCACGAGCGGCTTGGGTGTCGGCGGGGACCACGGCCGATGGAGTGCGCGCCGAAGCGTCGCCATCATGTCCCGGTTCTGAATCGGGCACGGCGCCGTGATGTGCAGCATCCCGTCGAGATCCGACTCGCGGATGAAGTGCACGGCGCGAATGAAATCGGTGACGTGGATCCAACTCGTCCACTGGTCGCCGCGGCTGATGCGGCCGCCGAGGCCGAGCCTGGTCAGCTGCGTGAGCCGGTCGAATGCGGGCGTGCCGTGGTCCAACACGATGCCGGTGCGCATAATCACGAGGCGTTCGGCACGTGCCGAAGACGCGGCCTTCTCCCATGGAACGGCGACGCCGGGCATCTGCGGCGGACCAATCGCCACCGGATACCCCTCGGCAACCACACCCTGGCCGGCGTCGCCGTAGATGGCGAGCGTGCTCATCTGGAGCCAGAGCGCTGGCGGTGTCTCTAGAGCCGCCGCGGCGGCGACGAGCGCATTCGTTGCTTCAACACGCGAGTCGCGGAGCCGTGCGATGTTTTTGGACGACGGCCGCAGGTCGACGAGTTCGCCCGCCAAATTGATCAGCACGGCGCCGGGCAGTTCCGCATTCCACGGGCCAACGGTCCTGCCATCCCATTGGAGCTGACGGTGGTCGAGGTCGGGTCGTGGTGTGCGCGTGAGGATCACGACGTCGTCGCCGTGGTCGCGCAGACTGTTGGCGAGACGACGGCCAAGTGCACCGGCGCCACCGGCGATCACCACCTTCATCGCGCAACCCTCGAGTGATCGGCCGGCACGCCTCGCACGGCGGACCATCTGACCCCCACGTCGCGCATGAGATATGAGGGCGCCGCTTCCGTCGACGCGAAGCTGTC
>JBKJQZ010000319.1:0-2622 GCA_046594835.1 Acidimicrobiales bacterium
CTATTTCCAGCCGCCGGCCGTTGCGGCGCAGCCAGGCCAGCGAGCTGGTGGCGCGCGAGAACCCGAGGGCGAGCAGTACGAACGGGATGCCGAGCCCAACGGAGTACAACACGAGGAGGATTCCGCCCCACGCGACGGTGCCGGTGGCGGCTGCGGTCGCGAGGATGGTGGCGAGGATGGGGCCGATGCAGGGGGTCCAACCCGCAGCGAAGGCCATGCCCAATGGGAACGCGAATGCCGGTCCGCGGGGCACACGGTTCAACTCGAGGCGCTTCTCACGCATGAGAACCGGTATGCGGAGCGCACCCATCGTCACGAGCCCCATCACGATGATGACGACGCCGAAGGCGCGGACCATCGTGTCCTGGTTCCTTAGAAACACTGATCCCACAAGTGTCGCGGCCACGCCGAGCGCGGTGAACACGGTCGTGAAGCCGGCCACGAACAACAACGACGCCCGAAGGGTTACTCGCCGGGCTTCTCGTTGACCGAGTTCTGACACCGGTAGCGCGGAGATGTAGGACAGGTAGCCGGGCATGAGCGGCAGACAGCACGGCGAGCTGAACGAGACGATGCCCGCAACAAGCGCGAAGACTGGCAGCGTCAGGGCTTCCAACTCAATCCTCCACCGGCGCCGCGTTGTACCCGGCAGCCGTGATGGCGGCGACGACCACGGGTAGCGCGGCCACCGACGCGTCCATCGTGACGACTGTTCGTCCGGCGCGGCTGTCGGTGGCTGAACGAATCACGCCGGCGACGTCCTCGAGGGCGTCGTCGATAAGAAGGCCGCAGCTTGCGCAGTGCATTCCCGTCACCGCGAACGTGACTATCGACTGTGTCGGCGCCGTCATGCGATCGCCTCGATCGCCCCGCGGTACATGCCCATGCCGCAGGTGTAGCGGTACGTGCCCGGTTCGAGTTCACCGAGATCGATGCGCGTGTTGCCCGATCGCGGGAGCGACTTTTCGACACCGAACTCACTCATGATGATGTACTGCGTGCAGCCGACCGTGTTGCTCGTGCGGATCGTCAACTGCGTGGGAACGTTGGCGCGGACCTTAAGCAGACTGGGCGAGTAGCCGGAGTTGTGCGCCTCAATCACGATGCGCTGCACGCCGTCGGCGGCCACGGGCGCCGCGGCCACGGCGCGGGGCGGTTCCGATCCCGCCACGTTGCCAAACGCGCCAGACAGCGTGAACGACGAACCGTTCAGGACGAGGCCCGCGTTGATCGAGACAAGTCCGGCGACGAGCACGGCGGCGCCGGTCAAAAGCCCGAGCCGCCCCCGCAGCGCAGAGGCGGACTTGCGCGCTGCGTAGCCGAGCGCCGCGAAGAGCGGCATCGTCCCGATGACAAAGGTCGCCATGATCGCGGCACCCGCGAGGGCCGACCCTGAGGCGGCCGCGAGAATCATCATGCTGAGCGTCACGCCGCAGGGAATGAGCACCGTCGCAATGCCGAGCAGTGCGGGTGCAAAACTGCCAGCGCGCCGTCCGCTGCGTCGAACGGCGCGTGACCACGCCGGCGGAGCTTGGGGGACCAGTCCCCGCATCGCCTTCACGCCGAATAGGTTGAGGGCGAGCAGAATCATGGCGAGCCCGGCTGCGATCTGGATCAACGCGCGGGCGGGCGTGCTTATTTGCACGGCGCTGCCCAGCAGACCAAGGGCGGCGCCGAGCACCGTGTGCGCGGCCAGTTTCCCGGCGAGAAACGCGCCGACTGGTATCGCGGCGTTTTCGTGCGTGCGCTCGGCCGGCCGTCGGGCAAGCGTGCCGGCGAGCAGCCCGCCTTGCACCGCCGCGCAGGAAGCGCCTCCCGCAAACACACCGGTGAGTAGTACGGCCCACAGACTCATACGGCCACCCCAAACAAATTGTCAAACAAATCGACTGACATTTGACTCCCTCGAAAAGGCTGAACCGCGGGCGCGGTCAGCAGGTATCTGGACATGAAACCGCGCGCGGCGCGCCCGGAACGAGGTCGCGCGCGGGCGCGGCTAAGCCAGGTACTGAGGGGGTCGTTCGAGCGCGAAGCCCTGAAGCCACGCGCGTGTCGCGTCGCGTCGACCGCGGAGGCGGTACGAGAACAAGGCCAACATCAGCGCGAATCCAACGGCGAGAAAAGCAAGGCCGCATGACGCAGCGACCGTCGCCGGACCGCAGTCGTGACAGGTCGCCATGCCAGACACATTCATGAGAATGGGCAGCCCGGTGACGATCACCACCAATATCAACAGCACCACGACGGTCTTCTTCACGACGATCCCAACCGTAGTTCGGGCGCTCCGACGCCAGATGGTCGGGTCCGCCGGCCGGCGCGCACGCCGTTGGCGATGACGACGACCTCGGCCAGTTCGTGCGTCGCGACCACCGTCGCGAGTCCGAGCACGCCGAGGGCGGCCAGGGGAATGAGGACCCCGATGATGAGGCCAGACAGGACCAGGTTCTGGCGCATTATGCGCCCGGCTCGGCGGGCGTGGGCGAGGACCTCGGGGAGGTGGCTGAGGTGGCCTTGGAACATGAGCGCCACGGCGATGACTGATCATCGCCACGGCGCCGGTGGGCACAGCCACGGCGTACGCCTCGAAGTACAACGCCGCGCCCTTTGGATCGCACTCGTTCT
>JBKJQZ010000232.1:0-4328 GCA_046594835.1 Acidimicrobiales bacterium
TGACCGAGGACCTCGCCGTCAAGGCGATGCTGTTCGTGAAGGACCTCCGCGCGACAAGTCCGAACAAGCCGTTCCTGTTGTGGTTCGCGCCCGGAGCGTGTCACGCGCCGCACCAGGCGCCGGCGGACTACATCGCTGCGTACCGCGGCCAGTTCGACGACGGCTACGACGCGTGGCGCGACCGCGTGTTCGCCAAACAGGTCGCGACCGGCCTGCTACCCGCAGGCACTGAGTTGAGTGAGCGTCCGAGTTGGGTGCCCCCGTGGGACACGTTGTCGGCCGACGAGCAGCGGCTTTACGCGCGGATGATGGAGGTCTACGCCGGCTTCCTCACCCACACCGACGCGCAGGTTGCGCGCATTACCGACTTCATCGATTCGCTCGGCGAACTCGACAACACGATCGTGATCGTGATGAGCGACAACGGCGCGTCGGCCGAGGGTGGCGCCCGCGGCTCGTTCAACGAGGCCTACTTCTTCAACTTCGTGCCCGAATCGCTCGAGGAGAACCTGGCGCGCATCGACGACCTTGGCGGACCGACCGCGTTCAACCACTACCCCTGGGGTTGGGCCTGGGCCGGCAACACGCCGCTGAAGCGCTTCAAGCGCGACACGCACGAAGGCGGCGTGGCCGACCCGCTGATCGTGCACTGGCCGTCTCGTGTAGGCGCGGCAGCGGGCGCGACCCGTCATCAGTACGTGCACGCGGTCGACCTCATGCCGACGCTTCTCGAAGTCATCGGCCTCGACGCGCCCGCGACGATCAACGGCATCGCGCAGTCGCCGATCGAGGGCACGTCGTTCGCGCCGACGCTCACCGACGCCGGCGCACCCAACGCGCACGCAACGCAGTACTACGAGATGCTCGGGTCACGGGCGCTGTATCACGACGGTTGGAAGGCGGTCGTGTACCACCCGGGGGCGTTCACGGTCTACGACGGCACCGATGTTTCGAAGCCTTTCGACGACGACGTCTGGGAGCTCTACAACGTCGCCAACGATTTCTCTGAGTGCCACGACCTCGCCGAGTCCGAGCCCGCCAGGCTCGAGGAGATGAAGGCGTTGTGGTGGAGCGAGGCCGAGAAGTACCAGGTGCTGCCGCTCAACAATCAGCCCATCGCCGGCCACGACAACCGCTATCGCCGCTCGCAGTACGTGTTCCACCCCGGCATCGGCCCCATGTCCGAGGACGTCGCACCGGCGTTGAAGAACCGCCCGTTCGCGATGCAGGTGGAACTCAACGTGCGGGCCGACGCGCCGGTCGACGGCGTGATCGTTGCGCATGGCTCGATGGGCGGCGGCTACGTCCTCTACATAAAGGACCGCCGCCTGCACTACACGTACAACTTTGTCGGCACGACCATCACCACCATCAGCGCGTCGGTGGAGCTGCCGGTCGGCCAAAGCGTCGCAGTGCTCACAAGCTCCCCGAACGGGTCCGGCGGCGCCGACGTTTCGCTTCGCTACGGCGACGTGCCCGTGGGCGACGGCACGGTGCCGCGCGGCACGCCGGTCACCTACGGCATGGCGCCGTTCACGGTCGGCTATTACGGCCAAGCGCCGATAGCTCCGAACACCAGCGGGCGGTTTCCGCTACCCGAAGGGGTTGTAACGCGCGTCGTGGTCGACGTGACCAAGAGGCGACGGCCCGAGCCGTCTCGCGACCACGTCGACCTCGCCACGCAGTAAGGGCCCACCTCATGGAACAACTTTTCACCCAACTCCCTCCCACCTACGCCGCCACCCGCCGGTCGCTGCATCGAGTGGCCGAGCACGTGATGGCGACCGCGTCCTACGCGGTCATAGGCAAGATCGGTTTGCGTCCGTCACCCGGCGGCTTTTGCACACAGGTATTCGACGGCGGACCGTTCACCATCGCGAACGGCGCGCTCGACGGTGTTTCGCTCGACGGCGCGACGCTCAGTGACCTCCGCGCTGCTCGCAGTGTCATAGCGACAACGCAGTTGCCCTACGCCGCCGAGACGCCGCTCGACGACGAGCCGCTGTCGGTCGATCCCGTCGCGTGCGTCGCACTCGGTGACTGGTTCGCGTTTGTCGCTACAACACTGCGCAGCGTTGAAGGCCCAGGCTTTTCTGCCCAACAGATCTGGCCCGAACACTTCGACCTCGCAGCCGACGCCGCTGAGGTGACCTACGGCGGCTCGCCCGGTGACGCCACCCACCCTGAGCCGTACCTCTACGTAGGTCCGTGGGACAAGTCCGATGCGTCGAGCTTCGACGATCCGTGGGGTTGGACGCTGCACTACCGCGACATCACCGACCTCGACGCCGCGACCGCGTTCTTTCGTGCCCATGCCTGAGACGCCACCCCACAACACCGAGTGGTACCCGCTGCCTGTCGACGGCCTCGAGGTCGGCCGCCTCACGACGGTGGTCGTGGAAGGTCGCGCGATCTGCGTCACCCGCAGCTCTGAGGGCTACGGCGCGCTCGACAACCACTGCCCACACCAGGGCGGGCCGCTCGGCGACGGCCAGATCGAAAACGGCTACGTGATCTGTCCGTGGCACGCCTACGAGTTCGACCCCGTCACCGGCACGCCCCCGCCCGGGTTCAAGGACGCGGCCCGTTCATACAAGGTTGAGGATCGCGACGGCGCCCTGTTTGTGCAGCTGCCCGTCGTTACGACCACGCCGTCGCTCATGGACCAAATGGTCGACGTGATGTGTGAGTGGGGCGTCGACACCGTCCTCGGCATGGTGGGCCACTCCAACCTCGGCCTCGCCGACGCGCTGCGACGCGCCGAGGAGGACGGGCGCTTGCGTTACATCGGTATCCGTCACGAAGGCGCCGCTGCGTTCGCGGCGAGCGGTTACGCCAAGCTCACTGGCCGCCCCGCCGCGTGCCTCACGATCGCCGGGCCGGGTGCCACCAACTTGTTGACCGGGCTCTGGGACGCAAAGGTCGATCGCGCACCCGTGCTCGCGCTGACCGGCCAGGTGAACAGCCAAGTACTCGGACCCGGCACGTTCCAGGAGGTCCCGCTCGCGTCCGCATTCGAAGCGGTGACCACGTGGAGCCAGACCGTCTTGCGACCCGAGAACGCGACCGAACTGATGGCGCTCGCGCTCAAGCACGCGATCGTCGAACGTGGCGTGGGCCACTTGATCTTCCCCGACGAGGTGCAGAACTTGCCCGGGCTGGACGAACCCCCGGCCCGTCCCCGGACTGGGCGTGTGGCCGCGTCGGATGTGGCGCCTCCTCGGGCCCAGTTCGCCGAAGCGGTGGCGTTGCTAGAGGCCGCGGCGCGTCCGGTGATCATCGTGGGCAACGGCGCACGCGGGCACGAGGCGAAGGTGCTCGCGATCGCCGAGCACCTCGACGCGCCCGTCATAACCACGTTCAAGGCGAAGGGACTCGTACCCGACAACCACCCGCTCGCGTGCGGCGTGCTCGGACGCTCGGGCATTCCCGTCGCGTCGATCACGATGGGCCGCGCCGACGCGCTGCTGGTGCTCGGCGCCTCCTTCAGCGACCACACCGGCATCGCGCCGTATATCCCGACGATCCAGGTCGACCTCGACCCGATGACGCTCGGCAAGTTCCACGCCGTACACGTGCCGCTGATGGCCGACATCGGCGTCGCGTGCGACGCACTCATCGCCCAGACCACCCAGCGCCGTCGCCCCGAGCAACGCGACACCATCGACAAGCGGTGGGAGCGCTGGCGCACCGAGAAAGCGTCCCGGCGCGGCCAGTCACGCGACGGCGCGCTTCACCCCGCGTCGTTGTTCGACGCCCTCGGCGCCGTGATGCCCGAAGACGCCGTGATCGCGGTAGACGTGGGCAACAACACCTACGCGTTCGGTCGCTACTTCGAGACCAAGCCGGGCCAGCACGTGCTGATGTCGGGCTACCTCGGCTCGATCGGCTTCGGCCTCCCCGCAGCTATGGGCGCGTGGTGCGCGCTCCACCCGTCGCCCGCAAGCACTTCTGTGAGAAAGGTGGTGGCGATCTGTGGCGACGGAGGACTCGGCCAGTACCTCGCCGAAGTCACGACCGCGGCGAAGTACGGCATGGAGATAGTGATCGTGGTGCTCGACAACGGCCAGCTCGCGAAGATCACCAAGGAACAGATCGGCGCGCAGCGCGCCGTGTGGCAAACCAGCCTCCACAACCCCGACTTCGCCGCCTACGCCGAACTCTGCGGCGCCCGCGGCTTCACCGTCAACCGCGAAGCCGAACTCGCCGCGACACTCGAGGCCGCCTTCGCCGTCAACGACGGCCCCGTCCTCGTCGCCGTCAAAACGGACCCGAACTACTCCTAACCACACGACGAACGTGTGTTCGTTACACTTCGAACGCATGTT
>JBKJQZ010000145.1:0-2838 GCA_046594835.1 Acidimicrobiales bacterium
GAGGAAGTCGTCGGCGCCACCGTTGGGCCCGCACTCGAAGTCGATCAACGGCCAGTGCACTGCGATCTTCGGCAGCCCGGGCAGGGCGCCGAGCGCGATCTCCTCGATGCTCGGCTGTGTCGCACCGGTGAGCGCCACGGAGTCGCCATCGCAGCTCAAACCGGCGTTGATCCACAGCACATGGATAACCGCTTCCTCGGGTGGTGCTGTCTTCGTGGCCATCGCCGACCTCCCGCGCGAGAGGGGGGCCTCCCCCTGTGCGCTCCAAGCACCTTGCGCCGTTTCGCCCGTTCCGTAAATGGATGTAGTGGGCAACTAGTTGGGTTTTCCAAGTAGGTGTGGTTTCCACCCATCCCTCCCAAGCGCTCGCCAAAGTCCCCTACGTGAGCGCGGCGGCCACGGCCGCTTGGCCGATGCTGATGCCTCCGTCGTTAGGTGGCACGAGGCGATGCTGGAGCACCTCAAGCCCGGCCTCGGTCATCGCCTGCTCAACGACGTCGCTCAGGCGCGGGTTCTGGAACACGCCGCCGCTTAGCGCGACGGTTCCCAATCCGTGTTCGCGTGCGAGTGCGATGCCGGCGCGTGCGGCGGCAAGGCCGATCGACTCGTGGAAGCCCGCGGCGAGCAACGCGGTTGGTGTCGACTGCGCCCGGCCCGCCATCAGCGCGGCGACGAGCGGCGACGGGTCGACTACGAGCAGGCCCGCACGATTGCGAGCGAGGTCGCACGCGAACATCGGTGCCTCGGATCGCGGTACTAAACGCGCCAGCGTCTCCAACTCGATCGCGGCTTGCGCCTCGTAGCTGACAATGGGCCGGAGGCCAAGCAACGCGGCGACGCCGTCGAACAGGCGGCCCATGCTTGTGGTTACCGGGCCGTGACCACGCTCCACCAGATCGAAAACCGCGTCGGAGCGCGGGTCGATGAACGGGTGGTCCACCCCAGCACGCTGCGCCCAGGCCACGCCCATGCGCCACGGTTCGCGGATGGCGGCTGTCCCGCCCGGCATCGTGACCGGGGCCAGATGACCAACCCGATCCGAACGCCACAGATCAGCCACGAGGAACTCGCCGCCCCAGAGCGTGCCGTCGGTGCCGTAGCCGAGCCCGTCGAAGGCCAGCCCCAAGACCGGGCCCTCACGGCCGTGCTCGGTGAGGCACGAGGCGATGTGCGCGTGGTGGTGCTGCACGCCCACTGCGTGCAGATCGAGCTCGGCGGCCAACTTGGTCGACAGGTATTCCGGGTGAAGATCGTGTGCGACCACCTCGGGCGTCACCGCATAGAGCGAGCGCAGGTGATCGATGGCCTGGAGGAACGAGCGGTACGTGGCGAGGTGAGCAAGGTCGCCGATGTGATGGCTGGCGACGACCTCGTTGCCGAGCGTCACCGCAACGGTGTTCTTGAGCTCGGCGCCGACCGCGAGGATCGGCCGACGCGCCGCTCGCGTCAGCGGCATCGGCTGTGGCGCCAGGCCGCGCGAGCGGCGCAGTACCTGCGTACCGGTGCGTACCGAGCGCACCACCGAGTCGTCACAGCGGATGTGGATCGGTCGGTTGTGGCCGAGCACGCCGTCCACGAGCGGCGCCAGTCGCGTGCAGGCGTCGGCGTCCTCGTGCGCGATCGGTTCGTCGCTGAAGTTGCCGCTCGTCATCACCAACGGACGGCCGACGCCGGCGAGCAAGAGATGGTGGAGCGGCGAGTACGCCAGCAGCACTCCCAGCTCGTGCAGCAGCGGCGCAACGCCGGTGGCTATCGCGGTACCGGCGCGGCGCGGCGCGATGACGATCGGACGACCGGGCGAGGTGAGGTCGATTACCGCAGCGTCGTGCAGCTCGCACAATTCGTGCGCCTCCGTAACGCTGGCCACCATGACCGCGAACGGCTTGTCGTCGCGCGCTTTGCGCGCGCGCAACGCAGACACCGCTGCCTCGTTGGTGGCATCGACCGCCAGATGGAACCCCCCGATGCCTTTGACTGCGAGAATCTGCCCAGCGCGGAGCGCGTTGACCGCCGCATCGAGCGCGGCCTCGCCGTCGGCATCGAGCCATTGCATGCGCGGCCCGCAGTCCCAGCACGCGTTGGGTTGGGCGTGGAAGCGACGGTCAACGGGATCGTCGTACTCGTCCTGGCACGCCGGGCACATCGTGAAACCCGACATCGTCGTGGCGGCGCGGTCATACGGCACCGCCTGCACGATCGTGTAGCGGGGTCCGCAGTCGGTGCAGTTGGTGAAGGGATACCGGTAGCGACGATTGGCTGGATCCGCGACTTCGGACAGGCAGGCGTCGCACGCGGCCGTGTCGATGCTGACCGGAGCGGTGGGAGCGCCGCCGCTTGTGCTCTCGACGATCTCGAATACGCGGTCGCCGACTACGGCGATGGCCGTTGCGGTAACCGTGGCGACGCGCGCCAGTGGTGGCGGCTCATCGACGAGTAGTCGCGCCACCTCAGCAACGGCGGGCTCGCTGCCCTCGACCTCGATGAGCACTCCCGCGCTGTCGTTCTGCACCCAGCCGCGCAGGCCCAGACGGGTCGCGTTGCGGTACACGAACGGGCGGAAACCAACGCCCTGCACGGTGCCAGTGACGCGGATTCGTCGGCGCACAGTCAGGGTGCTGGCCACGGCGTCGGTCACAGTTGACTCAGCAGATCCGCGGCAGCGGATCACCCACGAGCATGTCGACGATGCGGGTGCCGCCGAAGCTCGTGAGCAGGACCACGATCCCTTCGGGATCGGCGTTGATCTCACCCACCACCGCCGCGGCTGCGCCGAGCGGATCGGCGCGCAACGCGGCGAGGGCGGCGTCGGCCTCGTTGGGAGCGACGATCGCTACGAGC
>JBKJQZ010000188.1:0-11268 GCA_046594835.1 Acidimicrobiales bacterium
CGCAACGTCTCGTCGTGTAGGTAGTCCAACAACTCGGCGGACTCGGTGAGCGCCTGGCGCACGCGGTCGACGCCGAGGATCGGCACGCCGTGGCCCGGCAACAACAGCTCCGCGCCCTTGGCCGCCATCGCGCGCAACGCGCTCGCCCAGTCCTTGGCGAAGCGCTGCACCTTCTGCGGGTTGCCCGCGTTGGGCGACGCCCAGATGAAGAAGTCGCCGCACGCGAGCACGCCACGCGACGGCGAGTACACCCAGGTCGCGTCGTCGGTCTCGCCGCGGCCGTGGAACAGCTCGAAGTCCTCGCCGCCAACTGACACCACCATCGCGTCGGCGTAGGTGACGTCGGGGTAGCGGTAGTCGACGGGCCACTGCAGGTTCGGCGCCTGGAACTGCCGCTGGTTGATGACGCCGTTGTAGCCCGACGTGGCGCGGTACCGATCGAAGCGTCCGGGCAGCGCTTCGTGGGCGACGACGGTTGGCGCGCGCCAGCCGTTGATGGCCGACTCCTCCTCGTAGATGGGCACGCCAAAGCAGTGATCGATGTGGCCGTGCGTGAACACCGCGGTGTGCAGGCCCCGGCCGTTCCACGTGCGGATCTGCTGGTGCACGGTCGAGGCGAGGAACGACGAACCCGTGTCGACGAGCAGGAGGCCGTCGTCGGTATCGAACGCGGTGACGTTCGCGAACGACGGCACAAACCCGGTGCGTGGTGCGACCTCCTCGATGCCGCGGTTGATCGAGAACGGGTGGTGGTCCTTTACGGACACGTCGCCGTTCCATAAGCGGTCCGAAAGGTCCAGGATCGAATCGGCCATGCCTCCGAAGCTAGACCTACGATCCAACGCATGCAGACCCTCCGCACGCCCGACTCCCGGTTCGAAAACCTGCCCGGCTACAGCTTCGAGCCGCACTACGTCGAGGTCGCGTCGGGTGACGGGGGCGACCTGCGCATCCACTACGTCGACGAGGGCGCAGGTGCGCCAGTGCTGATGATGCACGGCGAGCCCACGTGGGCGTACCTGTACCGCCGGATGATCCCAGTGATCGTCGAGGGTGGTTGCCGCGCGATCGCGCCCGACCTGGTTGGCTTCGGTCGCTCCGACAAGCCCGTCGAGCGCGACGACTACACCTATGAACGCCACGTCGACTGGATGTCGGCGTGGCTCGAGGCCGTCGAGCTCACCGACATCACGCTCGTGTGTCAGGACTGGGGTGGTCTCATCGGCCTGCGCCTCGCGTGCCGCTTCCCCGAGCGCTTCGCCCGCCTCGTGGTCGCGAACACCGGCATGCCCACCGGCGACGCACCGCCAAACGATGCGTTTCTCAACTGGCAGAACTTCAGTCAGACCGCGCCGGTGTTTCCGATCGGCAACATCATCAACGGGGGCACGGTGAGCGATCTGGGCGAAGGCGTGATCGCTGCGTACGACGCGCCCTTCCCGGATGACAGCTACAAATCCGGCGCCCGTCAGTTCCCGAAGCTCGTCCCGACCTCGCCTGAGGATCCGTCGAGCCAGATCAACCGCGACGCGTGGAAGGTGCTCGAGGCCTTCGACAAACCGGTGCTAACCGCGTTCTCCGACAGCGACCCGATCACCAAGGGCGGCTACCGGGTGTTCCAGGAAAAGGTGAAGGGCGCGCAAGGTCAGGCGCACACGACCATCGAAGGCGGCGGACACTTCCTCCAGGAAGACCAGGGTCCGCAACTCGCCAAGGTGGTGCTCGAGTTCATCCGCGCAACGTCGTGACCGATCTTCCCGTCATCGGCCCCGTGGTCCGGGGGGCGGCACGCCAGCTCGATGACCTCGGCTTCGGCCTCGGCCTCGCCAACCAGCTCGGGCTCTTTAGCCTCGACGCGGCGCGCCTGGTGCCCGCGCTCGCGGCAGCGGCTGCGAAGTACGGGCCTGGCCCCGCGATCGGTTACGAGGCGTCTGCCACTGCGTTCCCGAACACGGTCGGTCTTTACGACGACGCCGGCGCGCTGAGTTTCGCTGAGTTGCGCGACCGGTCCGACGCGCTGGCTTTCTCGCTCGGCGACCGCGGCATCACCAGCGGCGACGTGGTTGGCCTCCTTGCCCGCAACCACCGCGGCCTCGCGCTCGCCAACGTCGCGCTCGCCAAGCTCGGCGCCGATGCCGTGTTCCTCAACACCGGCTTTGCCGGTCCGCAGGCCGTGGACGTGTGCACACGCGAAGGCATCGTCGCGTTGATCGCCGATCAAGAGTTCGACGACGTGGTGCGCGACATCAACGTGCCCCGCTACTACTCGTGGGTCGACGCGGACGCGGGGACCACGCCGACCCTCGACGACCTCGCCGATCTCGGTGCAGGCCACGCAGTGGGTAGGGCCCCTCGCGCGAGCCGCACCGTGATCCTGACGTCCGGCACCACCGGCACGCCCAAGGGGGCGTCGCGTGACAGCGCCGACGCGGCGGGCTCGGCCCTGGGTTTCATCGCGCGCGTGCCGTTCAAGTTGCGAGACACCACTCTCATCGCCGCGCCCGGGTTCCATGCGTGGGGCGCCGCGCACCTCGCGGCCGGGATGCTGCTCGGCTCGACGGTGGTGTTGCAGCGCCGCTTCGATCCCGAAACCGTGCTCGCCGCGATCGACATGCACCGCGTGCGCACGCTCGCCGTGGTGCCGGTGATGCTGCAGCGCATCCTGGATCTTCCCGAGGACGTCCGGCGTCGATACAACACGTCGTCACTTGAGGTAGTTGCGTCGTCGGGCTCGGCGCTGCCGGGCCCACTGGCCCAGCGGTGGATGGATGCCTTCGGAGAGAACCTCTACAACATCTACGGGTCGACGGAAGTGTCGATCGTGAGTGTCGCTGACCCCGCGCAACTGCGGGCGACGCCCGGCACCGCGGGCACGCCACTGCGCGGCAACGCGATCCGTTTGCTCGACGACAGCGGCAACGACGTGACACCCGGAGAGACCGGCCGCATCTTTGTTGGCAACGGAGCGCTGTTCGGCGGCTACACCGGCGGCGGGACCAAGGAGGTAATCGACGGGCTGATGTCGATCGGGGACATGGGCCATTTCGACGCGAACGGCAACCTCCTCGTCGACGGCCGCGACGACGACATGATCGTGTCGGGCGGTGAGAACGTGTTCCCCCAAGAAGTCGAAGACCTCATCGCAGGTATGGCCGGCGTGGAGGAGTGCGCGGTGGTGGGCGTTCCCGACGACGACTTCGGTCAACGCCTCGCGGCGTTCGTAGTGAAGACACCCAAGGGCAAGGTCACCGCGGCCAAAGTCAGGGATCTGGTCAAGGCGAGCCTCGCCCGGCACAAGGTTCCCCGCGACGTGACCTTCATCGACGCGCTTCCCCGCAACGCGACCGGGAAGATTCTGCGCCGACAACTCCGGGGGCAATAGGTACAATATTCCCGGTCGCGCGTGTGACTTTCGCCATAGGCGGAGGGTTCCGCAGATCGTAGGTTTCCAGGGGGTCCGATGTTTCTGACATCGGCAAGAGTCGGGGCGGCAAGATGAAATTGAACCGGGGCATGTCGAGGCGCGTAGTTGTCGCGCTACTAACGAGTGCGCTTGCGGCGGGTGCGTTAGGCGCCATTCCGTACCTCACGCCCAGTGCAAAGGCAGTCCCGGGCGGCGCCGGGGAACTCGACACCACCCTCGGCGGCACCGGCATCGGGTTGTATAACGCCCAGACCGGCAACGAGACCGTGCACGGCGCCGCCGTCGACACCATCGGTCGCCTCATGATGATCGGCGACAACGCGTCGCAGATCGCCGTCACCCGCAGCGCAACCGATGGCGGCCTCGACCGCTCCTACGGCAGCGGTAACTCCCTTGTGGTCCTCAGCGCACCGTCGGGCTACACCGCGCTTGCAGCGGGTGGGCTCGGCTTGCCCACGCAGGGTGCCGCATCGGGCTTCGCCACGATCTCAGGCACGGCTACCAAGTCGGGCGGCAGCGACGTCTACGTCGCGCGTCTAAAAGCCGACGGCGCCAGCCCGCCGCTCGACACCACCTTCAGCGGTGACGGCATCGACGTGCGCCCCTTCGCGACGGGCGTGACCACCAACAACGTGGTGGCGTCCGCGGTCGACAACATCGGCGACCTCTACGTGGTCGGCAACAACGGTGGCACCACGAGCTATGTCGCCAAATGGGACGTAACCGGGGCCTTCCAGTACGCGAAGGCCTACCCCGGGGTGCAGCTGAACAACATCTTCATAGCGGCGTACCCGGTTGTCGTTGGCACGTCCGGCGGCCAGCTCTACGTCACCGACATCGTCGACACCACGGGTAGCCCGTGGCACGGCGGTGTGGTCAACCTCAGCTCCTATCCCGGCTTCAGTGGGGCGAGCATTGTTGGCTGGGGCGGCGGTTACCAGCGCGGGACCGTACGTTCCGGTTCGTACGCGATCGTCGGCGGCGTCACCAACAGCACCGAGGAGGGCTTCGTCGCCCAGCTCGATAGCAACTTTGCCGTCGAGGGTCTGTCGACTGGCCTCGAAGCGAACCCGGTCACGTTCAGCAGCCCGCACGAGCGCCTTGTTGGCGCGCGGTTCCTCGACACCGGCGAAGTAACCCTGGCCGGCATCACCAATCCCGGCGGCGCGCAGGATGCAATCGCGCGCCGCATCCAGGAGCAGGGCTACGACGACACGTCCTACGGCGACGGCACGGGCAAGCGGATCGTCGACCTGGGCGGCCCGACCGATTCCGTCATTGCGCTGCTTCCTCAGGGCGACAGCCGCATGCTCGTGGTGGGTCATAACTTCAACTCCCAGGCGTGGGCCCGGCTAACCGGCGACGCCCCTGCAGCCGAGACCAACGGCACCAAGGTGTTGTTCACGGTCAACTCCTACGCGGCCGCAGTGAACCCCGACGGCACCGAGTACGTCGACCTCACGCCGTTCGGACAAGCCCAAGCCCGGTACCCGAGTTCGTCGGTCTACGGCACCATGGTCGTGGAGCGCGCTGCGGGCGGCAAAGAGCAGCTCTTCCTTGAGCGCGCAGCCGACGGCACCAACCCGGTCGACATTTCCTCGGTCGACACCGCGAACGACACGCAGCCCGCGATGAGCGAGAACGGGGTCACGGTCGCGTTCTTGTCCGATCAGTCCGGCACCCGCTGCGTCTACACAATGAACCCGGCGACACCCGCGACCCGCACGCTGCAGACCTGCGGCGTGGGCGCCAGCGCCGTGGACTCGCTCGACATCTCGCCCAACGGTGGGTACCTCACGTGGGCGTCGAGCGGCCGCATCTTCTGGAAAGTCATCGGCGGCGCCTCCGAGGAACTCACGGTCGGCAACGGCCTTCTCGGGTACAACCCGCGGTGGGAAAAGGACGTCACCAGCCAGCTGATCCACCACATCATTTTCCAGGCGGGCGACGCGACTACCAACGCCACTGGTGAGATCCGCGAGATCAACAACGTTGTCGGTACGAACGTCGGTCGATTCGTCCAGACGCTGCGCACCGGCCTGAACAGCAACGGCCGCGTGTATCCGTTCCGCTACGACAACAGCACCGTTCCGCACTCCTCGCTTCTGTGGGGATCCGACCTTGGATCCAAGCTCGGCCTGTTTTCCGACAGCTACGACGCCGGCAACACGCCGATCGTCTCGGGCAACGTCTCGGCCGTGCGCGTGGCCCGCCAGTTCGGCGTCTACGCCGACCACGTGACCATTCCGACGAGCCCGCAGTACGTCTCGGCCGCGAACGTCCCGCTGCAGTCCTTGGCTCCGGCGAATTCGGGTGCGGCGGTCTCGAGCGCCCGCATTATCCGGCTACCACTGCTCGACTCGCCGATCTTCCGTTTGCCGTTGCTCAATTCGCCGATCATTCGGCTTCCGTTGCTCAACTCGCGGATCATTCGGCTTCCGTTGCTCGACTCGCCCATCGGGTTCAAGTCGATGGGGCTGAGCAACGAGCTCGGCAGTTCGCCCAAGGTGCGCGCTGGTCTCAAGCGCATGAACCTCGCGTCCCTCCCGATCGTGCAGGGTCCGGGATGGAAGGCGCGTCTCCTCGCCGGTGACGCAGCCGCCCGCGAACTGGCCCGCTTGCCACTGCAGGAGATCACCCTCGACGACGTGCTGCGGCTCGAGCCGCCCCTGACCAACCTTCCCGTCCTCGAAGAGCTCGACCTAACACAAGGCCCATTCGGTCGCATAAGCGTGCTTCCATTGCTCCTCGGCGACACCCGCCTCAAGGACATTCGCGGCATCGACTGGTGCAACGTCTTCCAGCTCCGGGGTTCTGCGAACTGTGGTGCTGAGTACGGCGTGGCGAGTGACACAACCGAGCGCGGCAAGTCGGCGAGCCTGCTGAGCCTCCAGATCGCGGGCTTCAAGCTGGACAACCTGCCGGACACCTCTAGCTTCGCGGGCGGGCATCCGAACGACCTTCGCCTGCTGACGATGGCTGACGTAGCCCTCGACCCGAACAAGTCGATGCTGCCGAGCTTTGTGCTGAACAGCATCGATCTCGAGCGAGCGTCAATTGGCTCCATCACGATCGGCCAGCTGCCCAATCGCGACGCGGTCGTCGACTGCTCGGCCGGCGCGCAGGACTGTTCGGTTCTCACAACGACCATCGCTGCGGTGCGCACCGCAGGCCACTTGCAGCCGAACGCAGTGCTGTCGGATCTCGGCACTGCGCTCAACACGTTCCGTCTCAACGAAACCGCGTTGGCGCTCTGGGGCGAGCCCGGCGACGACCCCTTCGACCAGACGCCCGACAAGCTCGGCCTCGTCGGAAAGAACGAGCCGGGCGGCTCATACATCGTTGACTACACGGTCAACTATGCCCGGATAGGCGTTGGCGCGGGAACCACGGACAATCCGCAGATCAACGTGACGCTTCCGGCGGGATTCACGCTCCGCCAGGTGAGCTGGGAAAAGAACAACGGCTCCAACACGGTGTTGCCGAACCCGACCCCGACGTCGGACAACGTCGTGGGCTGGACGATTCCCACCACGATCACCAACGCCGATCAGATCAAGTTGCACCTCAGCGTCTTCCCCGGCGTCGACATCGAGTCCTATGGCTCCGCGTTGACCGTCGAGATCAAGACTGCGTTCGACTCGGCCTACTCACCCAACCAGGCGACCGTCATCACCCAGGACACTTTGGCGGGCAACATCTTGGCGCCCGACGTGCTGTACCTCGCCCACCTCAAGCAGGTGAACCGCAATAGCGGTATCGAGGCCGACACCGTTACGTTCCGTATCCCGGCACCCGCCGCGGGCTCGCGCCTCAACGTGTACCTCGGCGGGCTTCGTTACGACGCCGATCTCGTCGTCTACCACCCGCCCGGCGCCGAGCCGACCAATCCGCTCCGCAGCGCGCCGCTGCAGCAGAACCTCGAAGCGATCCCGGACCAGCCCAACAAGATCACCAACGGCGGCGAGCCGCTCATTGACGACGGCGAGGGCGACGTCCCCCTGAACCCGTCGTTGCCCGCCGCTGGCGTCTCGGCCAAGCGCGGCGGTAACGACTCTGAGCAAGTGTCGGTCCTCACCTGGGCCAGCGTTGGCGGCGAGTACACGGTGCAGGTCTCGCGCCCCGAGACCGGCCCCGAGACGCGCAGCTTCAACCTCCGGTACACGATCGACAAGCCGTCCGTTTTTGCGGCAGCACCGGCGCGCACCGGCCTGAGCCACGACGCGCCCACAGGCGCCGTGGCGTCGTTGGGTTCGCCCGACACGTTGATCCTCACCGCGCCGAAGCGCTTCCGCGACATCTACGGCGACACGGATGCGGACACCGTCGAAGCGTCGCTCGCCCAACTTGCGACCGCGACCAACGGCGTTGTGTTCCCCGTGGACGGCGTGGCTGCGGTTCGCAGCGCGATGGCCGCCGCCGACCTTGCGCCGTCGAATCCCGACCTGGCCAACGACGTCGTGCGCGAGATCAACAAGGCCGTCGACGCGTACCTGGGTACGGCGCGGGCCGGGCTCAAGCACCTCATCGTGGTCGGTTCGGACGAGGTCATCCCGATGGCGCGTATCCCTGACCTCACGCAGACCGCGAACGAGCACTCGTTCGCGCAGGAACTGCGTACGGCCGGCGACGCCACGGTCAACAATGCGCTGCTTGGCGCCGCGCTAACGAGCAACGTCCTGAGCGACGATCCCTACGGCTCGTTCACGCCGCGTCCCTTCAATGGCACGTGGATCTACGTGCCCGACGTCGCGATCGGCCGTCTCGTGGAGACGCCCCAGCAAATCGCAGGTGCGGTTACGGAGTTCATGAAGCCGGCCCAGGCGGGTGACGGGCCGGGTGTGCTGCGGCCCAAGCGCAGCCTCACCGTGGGCTACGCCTTCATGAAGAAGATGGCCGATGCCATCCACAACAGCTTCCAGACGCAGTTCCCTTCGGGTGGGCACTCCGCGCTGATCGACGACGAGTTCAACCGCTCGAACCTCGAGGACGCGGTCGCCAACGGTGGTTCTCCGGCCGACATCATCAGCCTCAACGCGCACTACTCGCCGACGGCCCTCGCACCGGCGCGGCGCTTTGACCCGGCGCATCCCGACGCGCCCGACGTCACCGCAACCGGCCTCACATCGCAGGTCGACCTGCAGCGTCGTCTGCTGCTCTCGATGGGGTGCCACAGCGGTTTCAACGTGGCCAACTACCTCGCGGGCGGTACCGAAGCCGACTGGGCCGAAGCGCTCGCGGGCGACGGAGTCGCGGCGTACGTCGCGAATACCGGCTACGGCATTGGTATCGACGGTGCGGTGGTGTTCAGTCAGAAGCTCTTCGCCGACTTCGCCAACGGCATCGGCCAGTACAGCCTCGGTGGTGCGTTGCAGAAGGCCAAGCAGGAGTACCTCGCCGACGGCATCACTAACGCGTACGACTTCAAGGTCCTCGCTGAGGCCACGTACTTCGGCATCCCGAACTTCACCATCGCCGGAGCGTCACCGCCGCCGCCGCCTGTTTCACAGG
This sequence comes from Acidimicrobiales bacterium, assembly GCA_046594835.1. Classification (GTDB taxonomy): domain Bacteria; phylum Actinomycetota; class Acidimicrobiia; order Acidimicrobiales; family JACCXE01; genus JACCXE01. The sequence goes on from JBKJQZ010000188.1 coordinate 8,936, forward strand.
TCAGCGGCACCGTCGCCGACCCCCGGTTCAACAACATCCAGACCGCATCGGTGTCGTTCAGTGCCCCGGCCGGACCCGGTTGGACGCGTCATGACAGCGAGCGCGGAAGTCACTGGACGCTCGCCAACGGCGACATCGAGGCGGCGCAGAACCGCCCGGTGCAGCCGAGCCTGCGCAAAGACGTCACCGTGTCGGGCAAGACCATCAGCGACGTGCTGATTACCGGCCTGCGCACCGCGGATGACGAGCCCGACTTCGATCCGTTGTTGGCGACGCCGGTGATCGACAACGGCGCCAACGAACCAGAACAGCAATTCGGCGACATCTTCTACCCGCAGTCGCTCGCGTCCACCAGCTCGGCGGGCGGCCGCAACTTCGTGCAGGTGGTGCCCGCGCAGTTCCGCTCGACCGGAACAAACGCGGCGGGCAACACCGTCGGCCGCGAGCGCCGCTTCGACCTCATCGACACCAAGGTGCTGTACCGACCGGTCGGCTCGAACGACGTGACCGACCCCACCTTCGACAACGTCGACAACATCGTGGCGGGCGACATACGGCAAGTGGTTGTGAACGTGTCGGACAACGCCGCGGTTGCACGGGTTACTGGGCTCTACCGCCAGGGGTCTGACCGCACGTGGACGCCCGCCGACCTAACGCTTGTCAGCGGCACGTATTACCTCAACCTGCCCAACGCAGACCCAGCCGAGTTCATCCTCCAGGCCGTCGACACCAGCGGCAACGTCGCGACGAGCACCGACGACTCGAACATGGTTGTTGGTCCCGCGGATCAGGTGCCGCCGCCTCCTCCTGCGCCGGCCCCCGCCGAAACGCACGAAGACGTCCTTACCGCAGTGGTGCAGGAGCCCAACGGCACCGCGGCGGCTCCACCGGTCAACGGTTGGTACGGATCGGCCAAGCGCGTGCACGTCACGTCGTCGGCGGGCAACACCATCTTCGTCAAGGTCGGCAACGCCAACGAGCAGAGCTACAACGGCGGAACCGCCGACGTTCCCGTCACCACCGAGGGCTCGACCGCGGTGCAGTACCGCACCGCGCTGGCGAGTGGCCAGGTCGTTGTGCCGGTTGACACGTCGGTGCCTGTGCTCACGGTGAACACCCCCGCCCCGAACACACCGATTTACGGGCTCAACTCATCGGTGAACGCCGACTACTCGTGCGCGGACGTGTCGTTGTTCGGATGCGTCGGTACCGTGCCGAGCGGCACGCCGATCGACACGGCCTCGGAGGGCGTGAAGAGCTTCACCGTGACGGCAACGGATCAGACCGGCAAGTCGGCACAGATCACGCGCCAATACAAGGTCTTGGCCACTGAGGTCGTGAGCGCGTCGCTGGATGCAACGCCGACCAGCGAGGGCTGGTACGACCAGATCGTCACTGCGCACATCACCAGTACGCACGGCAGCGACATCATCTGGAACCTCGACAACACCGGTGACAACATCGTGCCGGGTGGCGTGGCCGACGTGCCTGTCAGCACCGAGGGCGCGCACAGCCTTGCGTACCGCTCCTCTACCAAGGCGGGCGGCACCATTCCGCTCAAGATCGACCTCCTCGCTCCTGCGGTCACCGTCACCACCCCGGCGGCCGGCACGCCGACCTACACCGTCGGTCAGGTTGTAACCGCGGACTACGCGTGCAGCGACGTGTCGCTCACGACGTGTGTTGGCACCGTCGCCAACGGCGCCGCCCTCGACACGTCTTCGGCAACCGCGACCGGGACGCCGCGTGAGTTCGCGGTAAGCGGCACCGACGCAGTTGCGCGGGTCACCACCGTGCACCACCCGTACAACGTCGTCGTGCCCCAGGACACCATCTCGGTCTCCTACGACCGCACGCCAACGAACGGTTACTTCGACGCTGCTGTTGTCGCCACCGTCCATAGCGCGCTCGGTCGCCCGCTGACGGTCAAGCTCAACGGCACTGCGCTGCCGACGGGCGCCGCCGGAGCCGACGTGGCCGCCGCGATCACCGAAGAGGGCGCAAACCGACTCGAGTACGCCAACGACTACGCCCAATCGGGCGAGGTCAACGTGAAGCTCGATCTGAGCGCGCCGAGCGTCACGGTGACCTCGCCGACCGAGGGCCAGACGTTCGTCCTTGGATCGACGCCGCTCGCCCGCTTCACGTGCGACGACGCCTTCTCACCCGTGCTCTCGTGCCTAGGCTCGAAAGCGAACGGCGCCGCGCTCGACACGGCCACCGTTACGACACTCACGGCCCCGAAGAAGCTCGTTGTTACGGCCAAGGATTCGGTCAACCACCAAACGATTCGAGCGGTCAACTACTTCGTCCAGTATGCGGACGGCACCCCG
>JBKJQZ010000286.1:0-13947 GCA_046594835.1 Acidimicrobiales bacterium
GATCCGGGCGACGTGGTCCCCGATTTGGTCGTAGTGAATCGGCATCGGCCGAGAGGCTAGATCCGCCCGAGGATTAACGAGACGCTCGTGTTAGAAACCGCGTCGATCGCGATCACCGAAGACCACGTTGCGCCCGCCGAGACGGTGCGCAGGTTCGCGTCGCAACAAATTACTCCGGCGGTGATGCGCAGCTACGACGCGCCGTTCTGGAAGGACATCGCCGAGCTCGGCTGGCTCGGCTTGCACCTGCCCGAAGACGTGGGTGGATCGGGCTTCGGGTTTGTCGAAGCCGCAATCGTGCTGGAGGAACTCGGCCGCGTGTGCGCGCCCGGCGCGGTGTTGCCCACGATATGGGCGAGCGCGCTCATTCATGCCGGCGGCGGCGACGCGTCGGGCTTGGCCGACGGCTCGCGCGTCGGTTCGGTCGCCTACTCCGACGGTCTCGCGCTCTGCGGCGCGGACGCCGACGTGATCGTGATGCCCCACGGCGACGGATGGGCCGCGGTGACGGGCTTCGGAGCCGAGGTCGTCGAGTCGCTCGACCCCACCCGTCCGCTGGCGCGGATCACGGGTGGCGCCGCGGTGCCGCTCGCCATCGAAAGCGGTTGGGTGAAGGCGTACGCCGCGGTGTTGTTCGCGGCGGAGGCCGCGGGTGGCGCAGGCTGGTGCGTCTCGACCGCGGCCAATTACGCCGCCGTGCGCAAGCAGTTCGGTCGGCCGATCGGACAGTTCCAAGGGGTAAAGCACCGCTGCGCCAACATGCTCGTGGCCGCCGAACAGATCCGCGCCGTCGCCTGGGACGCCGCGCTAGCGATCGACGAGCACGCACCCGACGACGCCATCGGTCTTTCCAGCGCGTCCGCCGGAGCGATCGCGTTCGACAACTTCGCAAACGTCGCCAAGGACTGCATCCAGGTGCTCGGCGGCATCGGCTTCACGTGGGAGCACGAGGCGCACTTCTACCTGCGCCGCGCAATGGCCACGCGCCAGCTTCTCGGTGGCGGCGCGGCGTGGCGCGGCGCAACCGCGCGTGCTGCGATCGACGGCGCGCGTCGCGCGCTCACGCTCGACCTGCCCGAGGAAGCAGAGGCGATCCGCGCGGTGGTCGGTGCATTCGCCGACGCCACCGCCGCTCTGCCGAAGGAAGAACGCCGCACTGCGATCGTTGACGCCGGCTACTTCGTGCCGCACTGGGACGAGCCGTGGGGCCGCAACGCGCAGGCCGTTGAGCAACTCGTCATCGACGAGGAGTTCAAGCGGACGCGTCTGCGTCGCCCGCACCTCGCGATCGGTGCGTGGGCCGCGCCCACCATCGCCGCGCACGGCACGCTCGAACAGCAGGACCGATGGGTGCGCCCGACACTGCTCGGCGATATCAACTGGTGTCAGCTCTTCAGCGAGCCCGAAGCGGGCAGCGACCTCGCCGCGCTCAGCACGCGTGCCACCAAGACCGACGGAGGCTGGCTTCTCAACGGTCAGAAGGTGTGGACGAGCTACGCCAAGGAAGCCGACTGGGGCATGTGCATCGTGCGCACCAACCCCACCGCGGCCAAGCACCTCGGCATCACTTACATGATCGTGGACATGCAGTCTGAGGGTCTCGATATCCGTCCGCTCAAGGAGATGACGGGCCTCGAGATGTTCAACGAAGTGTTCTTCAACGACGTGTTCGTGCCCGACGACTGCGTGATCGGCGAGGTCGACGGCGGCTGGCCGCTCGCGCGCACGACGCTCGCCAACGAACGCGTCGCGATGGGTAGCGGTTCGTCGTTCGGCGGCGGCCTCGAAGCACTGCTGATGCTCGTCCTTGATCGTCCGCTCGACCAGCACGCGCAGGACGGACTCGGCGCGTTGGTGGCCGAGTCCCACAGCCTTGCGGTGATGGGCCTGCGCACCACGGCGCGCTCGGTGACCGGCGCGAAGCCCGGACCGGAGGCCAGCGTGCGCAAACTGCTCGGCGTCGAACACGACCAGCGGACCCAGGAGTTCGGCCTCGAACAGCTGGGCGCGATCGGCGCAACCACCGAAGGCGCCGCGCAGCAGTGGAGTTTCGGCTTCCTCGCCAACCGCTGTCTCACAATCGCGGGCGGAACCAGCGAGATCCAACGCAACGTGATCGGCGAGCGCCTGCTCGGCCTCCCCCGCGACCCGGAAGCGAACTAATGGCCGAACTACTCACCGATCAGCTCCGCATGATGACGGAGCACTTCGCCGACGAGCCCGCGGTGATCAACGTCACCACCGACGAGGAAATGACCTTCCGTTCCTGGGAGGGACGCTCAAACCAGGTGGCGCGTTGGCTCGGCGCGCAAGGCGTCGAGAAGGGCGACCGCGTCGCGATCCTCATCGGCCCCGAAGCGCCGTTCGACTTCCTCGTGTCCTATTCGGCCGTGCACAAGGCCGGCGCGATCGCGGTGCCGCTCAACACACGCCTGGTCGAACGCGAACGCGACGCGCTGCTCGAGCACTCGGGCGCCAAGGTCGTTCTGCGCGCCGACTCCCTGGTAATCGACGGCGACGACTCCAGCTACCAAGTGCCGATCGACTCAAGCGACATCGCGGATGTCATGTACACCTCCGGCACAACCGGTCGCCCCAAAGGTGTCGTGGTGCGCCACGGCAACATCGCGATGGTCCCGAACGGGTTGCCGGGGCGCTACACGCCCAAGGGTTGGTTGCACGCGTCGCCGATGTTCACCTTCGCCGGGATCGCGTCGACCTACAACCCGATGAAGCTCGGTATGGCGCTGCTCTACATGCCCAAGTTCGACGTGGACTCCTGGTTCGACGTGGTCGAGGCGCGCCTGCCGCGCGCAACCTTCATCGTCCCCGCGATGGCCGAATTGTTGCTCGCGTCGCCGCGCTTTGACGACTCCGACCTGTCGTCGCTGCGCATCTGCTCGCTCGGCAGCGCGCCCGTCGCCCCCGGCACCGTGAAGCGACTGCAAGACAAGATGCCCAAGGCCATGGTCTCCAACTCGTGGGGCATGACCGAGGCCGGTCCCGCGTTCTGCTTCATGCCCGAAGAGGAACGCGACCGACGCATCGGTTCGGTCGGCAAGCCCATGGCGCCGACGGAGTTCCGCATCGTGCACGAAGAGTCGGGCGAAGAACTCGCGCCACGCGACATCGGCGAACTCATCGTGCGCAACCCTGGCCGCGAGCGCGAGTACTTCAACGACGCCGACGCGACCGCGGCCACCTGGCGCGACGGCTGGCTGCACTCGGGCGACCTTGCCTACCTTGACGAGGACGGCTTCCTCTACATCGTCGGCCGGATGAAGGACGTCATCATTCGCGGCGGCAATAACATCCACGCGACCGACATCGAATCCGTGCTCTACGAACACCCCGCAGTGCAAGAAGCCGCGGTTGCAAGCATTCCCCACGACGTGCTCGGCGAAGACGTCGGCGCGTGGGTCGTCCTCGTCGATGGCGCCCGCGCTACCGATGAGGACCTGCGCGCGCACTGCGCCGAACACCTCGCCGACTACAAGGTCCCGCGCCGCTTCACCTTCGTCACCGAACTCCCGCGCAACGCGACCGGCAAGGTCCTCAAGAAAGACCTCCCGGGTCGCGGGACCTGAACTGAGTGGGAAAACCCGCACCTACTGCGGGCTTTCCCACTCAGTTCGTAGGCCCGGCGCGGCCGTCGAGAAGGGCGACGAGCTTCTTCGGCGCGAGCAGGCAATAGCTCTCCGTCACTAGCTCGCGCACGTCGTCCCAGTCGGTCGTGTCGTCATTGGTCAGCACCATCGCGACAAGACCACCGCCCCATCCCGGATAGAACGGATGGCCGACTCCGATCAACGCCTCGAGCTCTTCGCGCGCGTGGAACGTCACGTAGGTGACCGGTCCGTCGTCGTGCTCGCGGGTTACGAGATGGGCAAGCGTGTTGCCGCGGATGCGCCAGCGAAAACCAGCGAAGGGCTGCTCCTCGTACGCCTCGGGCAGGTGCGCGCACGCCTCACGAAAACGGCGCACGATCTCGGCGGGTACAGGGAGGTAGTTGGGCATGACTTACGCGCTACCTCGCATCGTCCACTCATCCGGTAACGCTGCGAACCACATCACGTCGCAGCGTTCGCCTTGCCACACGCTGTGTGCGCGCATCGTTCCTTCGTGCACAAACCCCGCTCGACCCGCCACGGCGACTGACGCGTCATTGCCTGCGACGATCGTCAAGAAGGCGCGCGCCGCGCCAAGCTCGAACAACCAGCTCGTGAGCAAGATCACCGCCCGCGTCGCGTACCCGTGTCCCCGCGCGCTTGGCGCGAGCCAGTACCCGAACTGCGCCACGTCCAGCTTCGACCAGTCGTCGACACCACAACAGCCCACCACCTCGCCCGAACTCGCGTCGGTGATTGCAAACGCGACACCAGTTGCGTTCTCGGTCGCGGTAAACACTGACCACTTCGACGCGAACTCGTCGATGACGGCCTCAGCGTCGGCAACCGAGAGCGGCGGAGCCGGGCGCCCTTGCTCGTCGAGGACTCCGTTGTAGCGACGGATGGCGGGGTCGGCGAACGCGTCGGCCATGAACTCGGCGTCAGTTTTCGACCACGGCCGGAGGGTGACCACGTCGTCGGAAAGCACCACGACCGGATTTTCACACGAGACCGGGCACCCGTCAGTTCTTTCCGGAAGAGTCTTGGCGCCCCTGTGTCGAGAGGCAGGTGTCTGCGATCATCTGGTCGATGGCGACACCGATCGGAGCGGAAGCGCAGCGACCCAATCCCGCACTCGAACCGCTCACGCCACTCGTCGGGCGGTGGCGCACCACCGGGACCCATCCGCTCGTGCCCGGCACGACCTTCCACGGCCGCACGTGGTGCGAGTGGAGCGACGACGGACCGTGGGAAGACGACTTGCGACTCACCTACGAACGGGTCGAGTCCTAGAACCGCCCGATGTCGGTCGTGGGGTCGTTTGCTCGGCGATTCGGAACGGAGCGACGAGTGAAACCCGCCTGTGGGTGGCTCCGCTACCGATGGTGAACTCCTTGCGCACCCGATACACCCCGGGCGCAACAGCAGGTAAGCGAAACCGTTGCGTCGTCGGGCCGAGATAGCCGACAAGGTTCACCATGATCGCCTCGCCTGGCTTCCACACCAACGCGAGACCGACGTCGCCTCGTATGCCTCCCGCCGCCTGGCGCACGAGCACCCACCGATTGCCCTGCAAGCGATCGATCATGAATTCAGTGCCATACATTCCATCGGTGAACGGCTCCGTTGCATCGACCGTCGGCGCGTCGATGACGATGGTGAGTACGTCGCCGGGTCGCGCCAGCGCAGATACAACCGACAGCGCAAAGGGTCCGGACCGTGGGCCAACCGCGTGGAGGATCGGCTGCTCGCGCAATGAGCGATTCAGCGCGACACCAACGAGCACCATCACGATGGCGAGGGCGCCCACACGCAGTGCAGGGCGAACTCCGGACGCGGACTGCAACAAGCCCTTACGCGTCGCGGTTGAAGCGGCGCTTGAGTTCGACGAACACTTCGGTGCCGACGATGTCCGCGAGTTCGGTCGCCAAAGAATCAATGACGGGCGCGTCGCCGACGTAGGCACGGTCGCCCTCGGTGCAGCACCACGCCATCGTCTCGCCGCCCTTGCCCCAGTCGCCGCGTTCCCATCTGCGCAGCGTGGCGATCTCCTCGGCGCCGTCGCCCACGGGTTCCCAGTCGACCTTGATTGGCAGCTGCGTGCACACCGACGGCTTCCACTCAATGGGCGCCTCATCCGCGTCGAGCGCGGCGAGGTGCAACGCGCAACCGGCGCCGCCGCTGAAGCCGGGACGGTTCAAGAAGACGCACGCGCCGTCGACTACACGCGTGTTGGTGCGCGCCCCGTCGGCGAACACCCCCTCGGCCTCGGCACACTCCCGGTGCTCGAACCGCGCGGCCGGGATCATCGCCGCCTGTGCACTGATGCGCATCGCCTCGTCGTCACCGTCGAGGACGGCGCCGAGCGAGCAGCAGCCGAGTGCGCTCGCTTCGTCGGCTTCGGCTTTGATGCCGAGGCAGCCGCGGCCCCAGATGCAGGTCCAGTTGGACTCGAGGAAATCGCGCTCGACCCGCCACGTCACGTCGCCGTCAACGATCTCCTCGAACGACGGGTCGGCCATGCGCTACACCTCGCCCGACAACACCAGTTCCGCCAGACGCTCGCGTTGCCAGCCTTGGCGACCGAACAACACGTCGTTGGCCTTGACACGCCGGAACAACAGGTGGGCGTCGACGTCCCACGTGAAGCCAACGCCGCCGTGGACCTGAATGTTCTCGCCGGTGATCATCGCGGCGGCCTCACCTACGAAACCCTTGGCCGACGCGGCGGCGGCTTGGCGCACGGCGTCGTCCTCGCCGTGGTCGCTCGTCCACGCCGCGTAGTGCGTGGCGACGCGTGCCAGTTCGAGTTGGTGGAGCATGTCGACGATCTTGTGACGGATCGCTTGGAACGTTGCGATCGGGCGGTCGAACTGCACGCGCACCTTGGCGTACTCAGTGGCCATGACTAGAGCGCGGTCGCACGCGCCGACGCTTTCCGCGCACAACACGATCGCGACGTCGTCCATCACGCGCTGCAGCACCACACGCTGATCGCCCGCGGGCCCGACGCGCCGCGCCGGTCGATCCTCGAGCACGAGGCGCGCGACCTTCCGTGTGACGTCGAGCGACGGCACCAGCTCGCCGCCAGGCGAATCGATTACGAATGTGGCGAGTGCACCGTTGGGCTCACGCGCGACGACGTAGGCGAAGTCGGCGGTGTGGCCATCGAGCACGAGCGGCTTCACCCCGGTGAGCACCCACGTGTTGCCGTCCGGCGCGGCCGCGGCCTTTACCCCATCGAGCGGACTGCGCGTGCCGCTTTCCTCCAACGCGAGCGTGCCGATCTCCTCGTTCGCCAACGCGCTCATTCCGTCCTCGTCGCCAAGTGCAACAGCGACCAACGTGGCGCACACTGCGGAAGACAACCACGGCCCCGGGAGCGGGAGCTTGCCGGTCTCTTCAGCGATGACGACTGCTTCAAGCACGCCGAGTCCAGCGCCGCCTTGGTCTTCGGGGAGCAATACCCCGGCCCATCCGAGGTCGACGATCTTGCGCCACAACGCATCCGTGACGCCGCGGTCGTCATCCATCATCGCCCGCACGTAGGTGGCGGGCGCCTCGCGCTCGAGGAAGCTACGGGCGACGTCGCGCAGCGCGTCTTGTTCGGCGCTGAAGGTGAAGTCCACGGCCCGACAACCTACTTAGGAGACCGCTTCGAGCGACTTCGCCATCAACGACGCGATGCCGCGCACGGTCGGCACCGGCATCGGCTGGTTGGTGAATACCACGGCGCGCGACAACACGTTGCCCGTCCGCACTTCGATCGTCGTCGCCGCGCGCACGGTGCCGTTGACCTTGATCGCCATGACAACTGCGAGGGACTGATCCGCGTTGCGCGTAATCGAGACCGACGCGTCGAACTTCATCTGCTGCTTGGTCCCACGCCGACTCGTGACCTCGAACGCCGGACAGTCGGCGACTGCGTTTTGGATCCGGGCCTGCATGTAGCTCTGCAGTTCGGCGGCGGGTCGGCGCAGCACAACCTGCGCGCCGGCCCGAATGGACTCCGCGTGCCACGACGCGCCGATCGCGTCTGCGAGACCGAGCCGCGGGATGGACCTGCCGCAGGGGCCGCGCGGGTCAGGATCGTCGAACACGTCGATCTTGGGCAAGCCGCTCAGCGTCGTAGTCGACAAACCCGGCACTCGCCGCAATTGGGACTGCGTCAGCAACGCGGGCGCGAGGGGACCATTCGACGGCACGGTCGAAGCGGTGGGCGCCGCCGCGCCGCCGTTGCTGCACGCGCCGAGCACCAGCGCGAGCGCGATTAGAAGCGCCCCCCGTTTCACGAGTCGGACGCTAGCGAGGTCGGCCGGTAGGCTTTGCGTCAGGGCGACTAGATGTGTCGCCGCGTGGGGGAAGAGCTGTGGGACGGTTTCATCAGGTATCGCGCGTCGTTGTCGCGCAAGTAGTTGCAGTTGGCGCGGTGCTCGCGCTGAGCGGCGTCGCGGCCGCACTGAGCGGCGGTTCGTACACGCCGGACAAGATGGACTGCTCGCCCGGAGCGGAGGCCTACGACCGCAAGGACGCCGAATACGGGTGCCACACGGTGAAGGTCAACGTTGGCGCGGGCGATACCCGCTACGCCGAGTTCGGCGTCGACCAGATGCCAAGTGGCGCCAACGCGACGCCGGGACTCTTCGGCTCGGGCGCTCCAGGTAGCGACAATTTCCCGCATGGTTTTTGCGCCGCCGCGAACACGGGTGGCACCAACGGCGGCCGGGGCAACGAGTGTGGTGACGGCAAAGGCAACAAGCGCGGCCTCGGATTGCACCTCGTGGGTGATCTCAACAAGCGCACGCTCGCCCAGAAGCTGGCCCTCGGCGGCGTCCACCGCACCTACACCATCAAGAACCTCGGTGATAACGGCTTCGACGTCGACTTCGGCGCCGACGACAACCTCGATGGTGGCGAGCACGACGGCATGGACGGCCGCAAGGACACGGGCACCGACGGGCTGCAGAACGGACCGTCCGACGGCGGCTCCGTCGGCGTACACGTCCGACCGGTCAGCCCCGACAATCCTCCGAGCCAGACCAACCTGGCGCCCTTCCTGATGGTCGAGGCGGGCTCGTGCGCCGACGGCATCTGCGAAGACGTGACCACGCACAAGCACGAGGTGTTCAAGGGCGGCGCCAAGAAAGAGCGCGACGCGGCGGACTACGAAGGCCGCGAGTGGGACCCATTCGAATGCGACGGAGCGTCGCTCAAAGGCGAACAGTCATGCGACTCTGGCCGCAAGGACGGCCCGAAAACGCACAAGGACTGGTACAACCAGGAAGGCGCCGTTTACGCGCAACCGGGCGTGAACATCTACGAAGATCCAGACTCGGCGGGTTCGCCGATTGATCCCCTTGCCGAACTGTTTGCCGCTCTCGGCATCGGCGACGGGGCCACGCCGCTGTACCCGCTGCCCGGCACCTACGTCGGTACGTGCGGGCTCATCGTGCAAGGCGGCGTCGTAACCCGAAACCCGATCGGTGAGTGTTAGGCGCTTTTCGTTAGGACGGGTCGGGGCTCACGTTGCGGTTGCGGCGCAGCGCCAGCGTGATCGCACCGACCGCAAGCGCTAAGGGCAGTACGCCGATCAGCAGCAAGAGCGGGCCGATCGAGTCGTCGTCGTCGTTGCGCGTGCCCGCGAACTCGTCGAGGGTGGTCGAGGTCGTGTCGCTGCCGGTGTCGACGGCCTCGGGGAGCTCGGCGATCTCGATGGTCGACGTGGGCGGCGATTCTTCGATGGTGGTCGAAGTCGTGGTGGAAGTAGGCGACGTCGTGGTGGTCGATCGCTTGGTGGTCGTGGTCGTGGTCGCTGCGGTCGGCGCGTCTAGGACCACCGCGAACGGCCCGTTTTTCGAGAAGAAGATCGAGCGGCCTGAGCGGCAGGCCCCACCGATCACGTACGCGCCGTACGGCGCCTCGCCCGGGACTTCGATCGTGCCGTTGATCGCGCCGCTCTCATTTGGCAGGAACGCCTTCGAGAAGCCGTAGCTTCCGTCACCGCTGCTGCCTTCTTGCACGGTCACGATCAGGTCGACGTTGGAAGCGGAGCCGCCGTAGAGGCACTTGCCAGTGATGGTGACCGACAGGCCGCGCTCCTGCGCCTCGGGCGAGTAGTTGAACTCACCACTAGAGGTTTGCGCGCCAGCAGGAGCGGCGCTCGCTCCGAGCCCAGCAGCGAGGAGAACACCAAGGACTACAGCGGGGCGACGGAGACGGATCACGCCCCCAACTCTACGGACCACTGAATTCCGCGGCGAGTTCCTCACGAAGAACCCTGCGTAAAAGTTTCCCAGTCTCATTAAACGGAAGGTCGTCACGGAACGCGATCCGGTCGGGCGTACACGCTGAGCGCAGCGCGGCGCGCACGTGGTCGCGAAGCTCGCCTTCTTCGCAGTCGGCCTTGCGAATCACTGCGGCCACCACCCTCTCGCCCCACTCGAGGTCCGGGATGCCTACAACCGCGGCGGCTTCGACGGCGGGGTGCTCGAGCAGCACGGCTTCGATCTCCCCCGGCGACAGGTTCTCGCCGCCGCGCACGATCACGTCGTCCACGCGGCCCTGCACAAACAAGTAGCCCTCGTCGTCGAGGTAGCCGGCGTCGCGCGTGTTGAACCAGCCGTCATTCGAGCTGGCGTCGAGGCCGGTACCCACACCTTGGTACTCGCCCGACACCTGCTCTCCGCGCACAAAGATGATGCCGTCGCGGATCTCCAGCTCCACACCGGGCAGGGGCTGGCCGACCGAGCCCAGACGCGCCCGCCACGCCGGGTCGTCGCTGTAGAACGCGAGGCGGTGATCGTCGGGCCCAAGCACCGAGATCGTCGAGCTCGTCTCGGTGAGGCCGTACGCGTTCACGAGGTCCACGTGGGGCAGCAGCGTGATCGCGCGCTCGATCACGGGCAAGGGCATCGGTCCGCCGCCGTAGGCAAGCGAGCGCAGCGCCGGTAGGCCTTCGCCGTCAGCTTCGATCACATCCAGGATCCGGTTGAGCATGGTCGGCACGACCATCGCGTTCGTGACCGATTCGTCGCGGGCCGCGGCCACCCAGCGCTTGGGTTCGAACGACTCAAGCTGCACGACGCGACGCCCGATGTAGAACGTTGACAGGACCGAACTCACCGAAGCGATGTGGTACGGCGGCACGCTTACAAGCGCCGCTTCGTCCTCACCGGCCGACGCGAACTCGAGTGAGCTCGTGATGTAGGAGCCGAGGTTTTTGTGGCGCAGCACCGCGGCCTTGGGCTCGCCGGTCGTGCCGCTGGTAAACAGCAGCACCGCGGTCGCGTCGGGGTCGCAGCCCCATCCATCGGTTTCCTCAATGGACTCGTCGAGCGTGGTCGCGAGGAACGCGTCGCGGTCGATGATCTCGATGTCGGTCACGCCCACGAGGCGCTCAGCTACACCGGCGCCCGCGATCACCAGCGCAGGCGCGGTACGCGTGACGATGGCGCGCAGCTTGTCGTCGGCCAGGCGGTAGTTGACGGGCGCGAAGGGCTTGCCGCTCACTGCGGCACCGAACAGCGCGATCGGTACGGCGGGCGAGTTCTCGTCGATGAGCACGACCGTCTTGCACGCGTGCTGCGCGAAGTACGTGCCGGCGCGACGGGCGCGGTGGCCGAGGTCGCCAAAGCGCAGGCCGTCGGCCTGGGACCCAACCGCGACGCGGTCAGCGAGGTTGTCGCTCGCCATCTCAAGAATCATTCCGACATGCATAGTGCTTACAATGTAGCGATTAGTCGGAGGAGGGCAACGGTTTGGCCCCCTTGACCACGAGCACCGCGTCACCAAGCGATAACGAACCGTCCCCGGCCTTGGTGCTGAGCACTTCGAGGGTCTCGTCTTCGTTGGTGTAGCGCTTGCCCACCAACGTGCCCTCGTTGAACGGGGCGACCGGCGTGGCGGTGCCGCCCGCCTCTTCGATAGCGACGACGGGCTCGCCACCGCAGCGCAGGTCGAGGTCGTCGGCCGGAGCCTTCACGACAACTATCTCGGCGGCACACGTGGCCGACCGGTAACGAGACCCGGGCTTCAACTGCACTGCATTCCCCCTACTGAACGAAGTCGTCAAGCAGCGCCTTGAGCGCTACTGGTTGGTCACTTTGTACAGCATGCCCCGCGCCTTCGACGACCTCGTGGCGAAGTGTCGGTACCACCTGGGTGAACTGCTCGACGTCCTCGGGCAGCACGTAGACCGACAGCGCGCCTTGCACGAGCATCGTGGGGCCCGTCATTGCCGCGGCGTCGCTCCACAAGTCGGCGAAGTTCACCCAGTCGCGTTCGGGTGCCGGCTGGTCGGTTTCGCGCGGGAACAGGTCGTAGCGCCACATCCACTCGCCCGACTCGAGGCGCACCGCGTTGTGGCGCACCCCGCGACAGATCGCCTCGGGTGAACGCAGCGGCGACATCGCAATGGTCGCGTTGGCCATGGTGTCGAAGGACTCGTAGGTGGGCGGGCCGCCGATCAGGGCGACCGAGCCGCGCTGCTCGGGCGTCATCGTGCGCCCTTGTTTGTTGACGTTGGGCGACACGTCGATGATCACTTGCTTGCTGAACTGCTCGGGCCGCGCGCCTGCGGCGCGCAGCGCAGTTGCGCCACCCAACGACATGCCCACCAGCACCACGGGGCTGCCGCCGAGCTGGTCGAGGACTTCGTTGACGGCGGTCGCGTTTTGCCACGGGCCGTAGTCGCGATCATCGCGTCGATCGGAGCGACCGTGGCCGGGCAAATCAAGGCACAGCGCCGGTCGCCCGAGCAACGTGAGCAGGCTGTCCCACGTGTGGGCGTTTTGGCCGCCGCCGTGAAGGAACACGAACTCCGGCGGGGCGTCGCCGCCCCACCGGATCGCGCTGATGTGTTGCCCGGACCCGAGCGCGAACTCGACGCGTTCGCAGCCGAGCAGCGCGGACTTGTCGCCGCCCACTTCCTCGGCGACGTCGGCCAGGAAGCCGAACTCGTCATACGGCTCGGTGTCGCCCGGCGCTCGGGAGAACATCGGAGGGCTACTGGCCCTTCCAGACCGGCTCGCGCTTTTCGACGAACGCGAGCGAGCCTTCCTTGGCGTCCTCAGAGCTGAAGACCTTGGGCTGCCACTCGGCGAAGATCGCCTTGGCCGCCGCGTGATCACTCGACGCCGCGCGCAGGATCTTCTTGGTTGCGGCGAGCCCAAGCGGGCCGTTCTTCGCGATGCGCTCGGCGAACTCAACCGCAGCGTCGAGGACCTTGTCCGCAGCGACGACCTGGTTGATGAGGCCGAGCTGCTGGGCGCGGTTGGCGTCGATCGGATCACCAGTGAGCGCAAGCTCGAGGGCCACGGCGAGCGGCACGCGCTGGCTCAGGTAGACGCCACCACCGGCCGCGAACAGCCCGCGCTTGACCTCGGGGATGCCGAAGTTGGCGGTCTCGGCGGCGACGACCACGTCGCAGTTAAGTAGGAGCTCGAAGCCACCGGCGACCGCCGTTGCCTGGGCGGCGCCGACGATCGGCACGTTGATGTCGCCGCCGCCGAAGAAGCGGCCGAACGCGCTCATACCCTCGGGGCTCGCCTGCGGCGCGGTCGACTCGCCCGACGCAAACGCGCGCAGGTCCATGCCGGCGCAGAACGAACGGTCGCCGGTGCCGGTCAGCACGACGGCTCGGATGTCGGGGTTCGACTCGGCCTCGTGGAGGCCTTCGCCCAGCGCGCCCATAAGCGCACCATTGAGCGCGTTGCGCGCCTCGGGCCGGTTGAGGCGCAGGATCAGAACGGCGCCGCGCTGCTCTTGTACAAGAACTGGTTCGTCAGACATGGCCGTACCTTACGGTATGGACCTTCCCGTCCGCTTCTGTGCGTGATTTGGTTCGCTCAGTCAACCGAATCACGCACAGAACGCTGTTAGTACGAGCGGGGTAGGCCCAGGACGTGTTCGGCGAGGTAGTTGAGGACCATCTCCTGGGAGATCGGGGCGATCTTCATGAGACGGGCTTCGCGCCAGTAGCGGCCCACGTCGTACTCCTCGGCGTAGCCCATGCCGCCGTGGACCTGCAGGGCGCGGTCGGCCGCGTCGAAGGCCGCTTCGGCCGCCATGAGCTTGGCGGTGTTGGCGTGCTCGGCGCACGGCAGGCCGTTGTCGTAGCGCCAGCTCGCCTCGCGCACGAGTAGCTCGGCGGCGTGCAACGCCGCGTGGCTCTGCGCGAGTGGAAAGGCGACGCCTTGGTTCATGCCGATCGGTCGGCCGAACACCACCCGATCGTTGGCGTACTGCACCGCCCGACGGATCGCGACGCGACCGATGCCGAGCGCCTCGGACGCAACCAGGATGCGTTCGGGGTTGAGGCCGTCGAGCAGGTACTTGAAAC
>JBKJQZ010000343.1:0-3643 GCA_046594835.1 Acidimicrobiales bacterium
CGACCGAGATCCCAGAGTCACGCAGCAGTTGCAATCCGCGCCCCGAGACGCTGGGATCGGGGTCCTCGAGGGCAACGACAACCCGCACGACGCCCGCGGCGATCAGCGCGTCAGCGCACGGACCGGTGCGGCCCTGATGCGAGCACGGCTCAAGGCTGACCCACGCCGTTGCGCCGGTCGTGTCGACCCCCGCGCGTTGCGCAGCAGCGATGGCTTCCACCTCAGCGTGGTTGCCACCGGGAGGCTGGGTCGCCCCCTCAAAGACGTCGCCATGCGCGGTAACGAGCACGCAGCCGACGCCGGGATTCGGCGAGGACGTTCGGCGCGCCGCGCGGCCAAGGGCCGCGGCGCGCGTCATGCGTGCAAGGTCAGTGTGCGACGGCGTCAGAACGAAGTGGTCGAACCGTTCTGGTTCGAGTTGTTCTGGTTCGTATTGCTCTGCGAACCGCTTGCGGACACCGTTGCGACATTGACACCGTTGATCGGGTTGGCCGCGTACGCAAAGAACTCAAGGACCGTTGCGCCGCTCGAGGTCAGTGCCTTCACGTGCGGACCGGCCGACGAAGCGGGTCCAACCACGATGGCGCCCGGCCCCTGCGACCCGCTCACGGCGACGTTGACCCCGCCGCCAAAGCCCGCTGCGTACGCGAAGAACTCGTGGCGAAGCGAACCACTTGTCGAGAACACTCGCACGTGTGGGCCCCCGCCAGGACCAACGCCGGTCACGACGCTGGGGCTTCCGTCGACTTGGCCCGCAGCAACGTTCACGCCGCCGGTCCACGATGGCGCGTACGCGAACCACCCGCCGGCGTCACGCACGCCGCTGCTGTTGAAGTCCCACAGGCGCACGTGTGGCCCACCGCCGGGCCCGGTCGCAGTGACGATCTGACCGCGACCGGAACTGGTCGCGACCGCCACCCGGACCCCGCCTCGGAACGCAGGGTCGTACGCGAAGAAGTTGGCGCGTTGCTGGATCCCCCCGTTGGTGAACCCCCACACGATCACGTGCGGGCCGCCGCCGGCATCGGCGGCGGTCACGATCTCGGCGCGGCCATCGCCGTCGAGGTCACCGGCGGCAACGTTGACGCCGCCGGTAAAGCCACCGAAGGCGGTGAACGACCCGTTGAATACGCCGTTGAGCGACTGCACCATCACCTGCGCGGGTGCCCCGGGACCGCCGACGACGATTACCTCCGGGCTGCCGTCACCATTTACGTCGCCGGCCGCGACGCGAGCACCTGCCTTGGCGGCGCCTGCGGTGAAGGAAGTGACGAGTGCTCCGGTGTTGTCGTACACGTGCACGTCGGGCGATTCGCCGTTGCCGGGCCCGGTGACGATGGCGGGCATGCCTGCGGCTGCGGCAGGAGACGAGGGAACAACCGCGGAGGCACTGGCGAGGGCAACGGCTGCGAGGATGAGGCGGCTACGCATCCTGAGAGGCTATGCCGCGGTTGCGGCTGCCGCGGCGAAGCGCAGCGCTTCCACAGCCTGGGCGGGGTCAGGCTGGCCGAACACGGCGGTTCCGGCAACGAAGTTCGTCGCTCCGGCCGCGGCCGCTAGTCCGATGGTTGTCGCGTCGATGCCACCGTCGATCTGCACCACCGCGTGCCAGTTGTTCGCGTCGATCGCAGCACGGGCGACGCGGACCGTGTCGAGCACGCCGGGCATGAAGGACTGGCCGCCGAAGCCCGGGAACACGCTCATGACGAGTAACAGGTCGACCTCGCCGAGGAACGGCTCTACAAGCGAATAGTCGCCGTCGGGGTTTATGGCGAGGCCGACACCGAGGCCAAGCGCGCGCATCTGCGTGATGAGCGCAGCAGTGCCGCCGATCTCGATGTGAATCGTGCAGCTGTCCGCGCCGGCCTGTTTGAACGCCTCGAGGTAGTCCCCCGGGTTCGTCATCATGAGATGGCAATCGAGACGCTTGTCCGTCGCGTGGCGCAGCGACTTCACGACGGGCGGGCCGATCGAGAGGTTGGGTACGAAGTGCCCGTCCATAACGTCAACGTGCAACAGATCTGCGTTGCTAACAGCAGCCACCGCATCGCCGAGGTGGGCGAAATCGGCGGCAAGGATCGACGGCGCTATCTCTATCGGCACCGACAGATTCTACGAACGCGCCATGCGCAGCACGAACATGCCGTCGGTGCCCGCGATCTGCGGCAATAAGATCGCGCCTGGACCGTGGGGGTGCCAAGGGCCGCCGGGCGGCGGCAGCGCTACGAATCCGTCGAGCTGATCGACCGCCCACTCGCCGACGTCGATCGTTTCCGCGCGCGTGATGGTGCATACGGAGTACACGAGCATCCCGGTTGGACCAACGAGGGGTGCTGCGCTTTGCAGCAACCGCCAGCTGTTCGACGCGAGGGTGGCGACGGCGTCGGGCTCGATCCGCCAGCGGGCGTCGGGCCGGCGGTGCAGGACCCCAAGCCCCGAACACGGTGCGTCGACCAGCACCCGGTCGAACCCTCTGGGGCGCAGCGGCGGCCGATGGGCGTCGGCCACGATCGGCGATACCTGTGCGTGCGTGCCAGTGCTCGTTGCGTTCTCGGCGATGCGGCGCGTGCGGGCGGGGCGCACGTCGCCGGCAACGACCACCCCGTCACCCACGAGGTGCGCCATGGCTGTGGCCTTGCCGCCGGGCGCTGCGCACACGTCGGCCACGCGGTGGCCCGACTGCACGTCGGCGAGGCCCGCTACCCAACCCGACGCGGGGTCCTGGATATAGCCGTCGGCGCGCTCGTGCGGCCGGGATGGGCGGTTCATCGCTTCGAGGGCGCCGATCGCGTCGTCTTCGCCAAGGTCGTCGATCAGACGACGCACGATCCAGTCGGGATACGACAGCCGCGACGCCGCGTCCGTGGACTCAGGCATCCCATGCTCGGCGACGCGACGCAGGACTGCGTTGACGAAACCCTGAGCGCGCTTGGGGGCGACCGAGACGCTGGTGCTTACCGCCGCGTGTGCTGGGACGTTCGCGAAGAGCAGCTGGTAGGCGCCGAGACGCAGGATGGCCTGCACCGTGGGGTCGAGGTCGCGACGCGCATGGGGCGCGATCGCGGTGTCGAGCGAACGTCGCATCCGCGTCGCCCCGTAGACGAGCTCGGTAACAAACCTCCGGTCGCGCTCGTCGAGCCCCGAGCGCGCGAGCATTGGTGGCAGTACCAGGTTGGCGTACGCGTCGGTTTCGTCGATCCGCAGCAACGCGTCGCGAGCCACAACGCGAGCCGCGGTGTCTCGAGTGCTCACGAGCCGAGAGGCGCGTCGCCCACGCCACGAAGCCAGTCACTTGCGGCCATACGACCCTTGCCTCCGGGTTGCACTTCGAGCGGTTCCAACTGTCCATCGCTCACCTGCGCCCGCCAGATGATCAGGCGCTTGCCATTGACCGTGGTCCAGGCGCGTCCGAGGCGTACCAATCGTGCAAGCTCCTCGGCGGGTTTGGTGAGGTCCAGCTGAAGCTCTTCGGGCTGGAGCTTTTCGGCGTAGGTGACTTCGCCCTCCTGGGCGACAGCATTGCCGAGACCTTCGGCCAGCTGATCGACGAGCAGCGTTGCGCCGACGTCTGCGAGTTGGGCGGTGAGTTCGGCCGAGGAGACGGTGTCGTTGATTGGCACAGTTGCGCGTGCGAAGACGTCGC
>JBKJQZ010000013.1:0-19125 GCA_046594835.1 Acidimicrobiales bacterium
ACGTGCCGTCGCGTCTCGCGTTCGCGGTGTCGTCGCTCACCGACTCACGCGTGATCCTCGACCAACCCGGCGCGGAGAAGCTCGTTGGTAAGGGCGACATGTTGTTGCTCACCGCCAGCTCGTCGAGCGGTCGTCGCGTCCAAGGCGCGTGGGTGAGCGAAGAAGAAGTCCGCAAGGTCGCCGCGCACTGGAAGCGCCAGGGTCGTCCCGACTATGTCGAAGGCGTCGAAGGCGAAGAGAGCGGCCCTGGCGGCTCCAGCATTCGGGGCGCGACGGGCGACGACTCGGACGACGAGCTGTTGCGCGCCGCACGCGAGTTGGTTGTGCGCAGCCAGCTCGGATCAACGTCCATGCTGCAACGCAAGCTCAAGGTTGGTTTCGCCCGCGCGGGTCGGCTTATGGACCTGCTCGAGGAGACCGGCATCGTCGGGCCGTCGGAAGGCTCAAAGGCGCGCACCGTGCTCATGAGCGTCGACGAGCTCGAAGCGCTCGAGAACGCACCTTCGTGATTCTGTGAGTGATTTGGTCGCCTAGGACGACCGAATCACTCACAGATGTGTTGGCGCTAACTCCGCAGACGCGAAACGAGGGCTCGCGCTCCATTGCGCGAACCCTCGTTTCCAGTACTGCTTATGAAGCTGTGGTGTTACGCAGCGAGCCGCATGTGCGACTTGCGTACTTCAGGCTCGTCACCTTCGGACGTGCCCATCCAGTGAAGGATTCCGCGCCAGACGCTGGTAGAGCCGGCGAGTGCGAAGCCGGTAAGCCAAACGCCCATGTCGTCGGTGCGAAGCGAGACATTGAGACCGCGGAAGAAGCTGTAGTCCATCCAGTACGCCGCACCCACGCCGAGCGCCAACATCACGAACCCGTGGTAGCGACGAAGCGCCGGAACGATGTCCTCAAGGAAGTTGGCGACTGCAAAGACGCCGAGTCCTACGAGGGCGACGGTGAGGAAGTCATGCATTGGTACTGCCTCCTGACGGGAGGGGAAGTGTGGTGTTGATTTCCCGTCAGCTTTTTGACCATTCCGCCTTGCAATAGGTGACAGAAATCTCGAACAGTTCGCGTAGCGTGCGTGCATGCGCGCACGCTGTCCGGCTAGCTCGGCGAACCTCGGCCCCGGCTTCGATGCGCTCGCACTCGCGCTGAATCTGTATGTCGACGTTGAGATCGTCGAAGCAGACGCGCTCAGTGTGACCACGGTTGGTGCCGGCGCGGAACTACCCCAAGATGCAACGCACATGGCCGCGGTTGTTGCGCGCCAAGTGCTCGGGCATGACAACGTCGCGATCACGGTGCGCTCCGACATTCCCGTCGCGCGCGGACTCGGTTCAAGCGCGGCGCTCGCCGCGGCGGCCGCCGCCGCCGCCGGAGCGGCCGATCCGCTTGCGGTCGCGACCAAGGTCGACGGGCACGCGGAGAACGCGGCGGCGTCAGTGCTTGGTGGCCTCGTTGCCGCAACAGTTGTCAACGGCGCGCCCGTCGCCCGTTGTCTCGCGCTCGACGAGCGACTCGCCTTCGTTGTGCTCATCCCCGATCGCACCCTGTCGACAAAGGATGCGCGCGCCGCGTTGCGCGCCGAGGTGCCCCTCGCCGACGCGGCGGCGAACCTTGGTCGCCTCGGTTTGCTCATCGCAGGCTTCGCGAACGCGGACGACTTCGCGCCGAGCGCGATGGACGACTCGTTACATCAGCCCTACCGCATACCGCTGTTCCCCGAGTCGGCCCTACTCATGCGCGGCCTACGTGAAGGCGGCGCCCTCGGGGCGTGCTGGAGCGGCGCCGGTTCCACCCTGCTCGCCGTCAGGACTGCGAGGGAGGCGAGCCGGCTCCGCGCGATTGGTGAGGAACTGCTCGCGCATCTTGAGGTTGCGGGTCGGGCCGTACGCCTCGAGCCGGATCGAACCGGCCTCGTGTTGTCGCAGTAAGTTCGCACGCCGTGCCTAGTGAGCCCTCATGCGACCTCGAAGCGATCGACAACCCGCACCCCGGGCGGAATTACACCGTCACGTGCGACACGCCGGAGTTCACCTGCGTGTGCCCAAAGACGGGTCAGCCCGACTTCGCCACCGTCACAATCCAATACGTGCCTGCGGCCAAGATCGTCGAACTGAAGAGTTTGAAGCTGTACCTGTGGTCATACCGCAACGAAGGGGCGTTCCACGAGGACGTCACCAACCGCATCATCAATGATCTGGTTGCCGCGCTCGAGCCGACGTCGATGACCGTCACCACCGACTGGCTCGTACGCGGTGGCATCCACACCACCGTGAAAGTGAGCCACCCGTCATGAGCGACGTCGAGATCGTTACCGAAGGCCTGCGCTTCCCGGAGGGGCCCGTCGCCATGCCCGACGGGTCGGTGATCCTCACCGAGATCAAGAGCGGCACGCTCACTCGCGTCGCCCCCGACGGCGCCAAGACAACCGTCGCTGACGTTGGTGGGGGACCGAACGGTCTTGCTATCGGCGCAGACGGCGCGCTGTACGTGTGCAACAACGGTGGCTTCCTCTGGACCGAGATCGGCGACATGAACTTCCCGGTCGGTCACGGCGGCCTGTCGCAGCCGCCTGCGTACGTTTCGGGTTCCATCCAACGCGTCGACATCGCGACCGGTGATGTGACCACGCTCTACACCGATTGCGACGGCCATCGCCTCAACGGCCCGAACGACATCGTGGTGGACAAGGACGGCGGCTTGTGGTTCACCGATCTGGGCAAGACGCGTGAGCGCGACATCGACAAGGGCTTCATCTACTGGGCCAAGCCCGACGGCTCGGAGATCAAGCAGGTGGCGCAGGGCCACACCGGTTACAACGGCGTCGGCCTGTCGCCGGACGGCTCGCGGCTGTATGCGGTGGAGACATCCACGGCGCGTCTGTACGCGTGGGACATCGCGGGAGCGGGCGAGCTCGCCGGCGGTAACCCATTCACCGGTGGCGGGATCTACCTCGGGGCGGGCGCTCCGCAGGGACTGTTCGATTCCCTCGCGATCGAGGAGAACGGCAACATCTGTGTGGCGACGCTGGCTCACGAAGCGGGCATCACCGTGTTCAACCCAGACGGCGCCATCGTCGAGAAGGTCGAGTTCCCGGATCCGTTGCCTACCAATATCTGCTTTGGCGGCGATGACATGGTCACCGCGTGGGTCACGCTGTCGGCAATGGGCAAACTGGCCAAGGCCCCGTGGGCTCGGCCCGGCCTGAAGCTGAACTACTAACCGCTAGCCCGTACTCTGTACGGGCCATGACAACGCAGACGTACTGGGTCGAGACGCTCGGCTGCCCGAAGAACGAGGTCGATTCGGCCAAGCTCATTGGCAAGCTCGAGGCTGACGGCTACGCGCCTGCATCCTCACCCGCCGACGCCGACGTGGTGGTCGTCAACACGTGCGCGTTCATCGACGCTGCGCGCGAGGAGTCGGTCAATACCGTCATTCAGCTCGGTGAGGCCAAGAGGTCCGATGCCCGCCTCGTGGTAACGGGCTGCATGGCCGAGCGCTACGGCTCTGAGATCAGCGATGCGATGCCCGAGGTGGATCAGGTAGCCGGGTTCGGCGTGCCGATTCAGCTCGGCAAGCGCCGAGACGTTCCCGCCTTCGACCTGCTGAACCTACCCCGGCCCAAATCGGATCGGCCCTGGGCCTACGTCAAGGTGGCGGAGGGATGTGACCGAAACTGCGGCTTCTGCGCCATCCCGTCGTTCCGGGGCAAGCAGCGGTCGCGCACGCGTGAGTCGATCCTCGAAGAGGTCGACGCGCTGGTCGTGAAAGAGGTCGTGCTTGTGGCCCAAGACCTCGCGTCCTACGGCAACGACATCGATCAACGACGCGCCATTATCCCGCTCGTCAAAGAAGTCGCCGAGCGCGTCGACCGGGTTCGATTGCTGTATCTGTATCCGTCGGATCTGACCGACGGTCTGATCGACGTGATCGGTGCAACCGGGGTCCCGTACTTCGACCTGTCGCTGCAGCATTCGTCGGCGCCGCTGCTCAAGCGGATGCGTCGGTGGGGCAACGGCGAAAAGTTTCTGGCCCGCATCAACGACATCCGGACGCGCTTTCCCGAGGCGACGATCCGTTCGAACTTCATCGTTGGCTACCCCGGTGAGACCGAAGCAGATCACGACAACCTGCTCACATTCATGCGCGAGGCGTCCTTCGACTGGGTCGGTCTGTTCGCGTACTCGCGCGAAGAGGGCACGCACGCTGACACCCAGGATGGTCACCTCGATGCGTCGCTCATCGCTGAGCGCCTCGCCGAAGCCGACGAACTGCAAGATGGCATCACCCGTGCTCGCCGCGCCGCGTTCATCGGCACCACCCAGGAAGTGTTGATCGACGCTCCCGGCATAGCGCGCAGCCACCGTGAGGCACCCGAGATCGACGGCATCGTGCGCGTGCCCGACACGCTCCCCGTTGGCTCGGTGCAGACGGTTACCGTCACGGGTGTGGCCGGCGTGGACTTGGAAGCAAACTAGCGGTGAAGACCGAGTCGAGCTTCGGTAGTTCTGCGCTGGCGACGCCCGCGAACCTCGTCACGATTACGCGGCTTTTGATCAGCCCGATTCTCTTGGTGATGATCGCGTCGCAGGGCGCGTCATGGCCGGCGGTGGCGTTCTGGATCGCGCTCGCCTCGACCGACGGCATCGACGGCTACCTCGCCCGCCGCCACGGCACGACCAGTTCGGGTGCGTTCCTCGACCCATTGGCCGACAAGGTGCTGGTACTCGGTGCGCTCTTCGCTCTGGTGTCGCGGGGCGACCTGTGGTGGTTGCCGGCGGGGCTCATCGGCGTGCGCGAGCTTGGAGTCTCGTTGTTCCGAAGCGTGCTCGCCCAGCGCGGCGTAAGCGTGCCGGCGCGATGGTTGGCCAAGGTAAAAACCGTGGTTACCGAAGTTGCAATTGGCTTCGCGTTGTTGCCACTGACGACCAATATCCGCTGGTGGTACACGTCGCTCATCTGGGTAGCGGTGGTCCTCACGCTGGTAACCGGCGCGCAGTACCTGCTCGAGGGAGGCCGAAAGATCCGTGCGAGTTGAAGTAGTCGCGATCGGCACCGAGCTGTTGCTGGGTCAGATCGTCGACACGAATTCGGCGTGGCTCGGCGAACACCTCGCCGCCGCGGGCATGGACCGGCACTTCTCGACTGCGGTTGGTGACAACTTCGACCGCATCGTGCAGGCGTTGCGCGGCGCGCTCGCGCGCGCCGACGCGGTGATCATTTGCGGCGGACTCGGCCCGACCCAAGACGACATCACCCGCGACGCGCTCGCCGCGGTCATGAACGTGGCGCTCGAACGCCACGACGACATCGCGGCGCGCATCGAAGCAATGTTTGCGAGTCGCGGTCGCGAGATGGCGGCCAACAACCTGCTGCAGGCCGACGTGCCCAAAGGTGCGACCGTTATCGACCAGACCAAGGGCACCGCGCCCGGGCTGATCTGCCCGGTGGGCCACAAGGTCATGTACGCGGTGCCGGGCGTGCCCTACGAGATGCAGGACATGTTCGAGCGCGCCGTGCTGCCCGACCTGCTGCGTCGATCGGGCGAGCAGGCCACCATCCGGAGCAAGGTGCTGCGTACGTGGGGCCTTGCCGAGTCGACTCTCGCAGAAACGATCGCTCCCCGCTTCGACGCACTTGCGGCCTCGGGCGCGCCAGTAACCATCGCGTTCCTCGCCAGCGGTATCGAAGGCATCAAGGTGCGCATAACGGCGAAGGCGCCGACCGACGCCGAGGCCCTCGCTGCAATCGAGACCGAAGAGGCCGAAGTGCGCGGTTTGCTCGGCGACATTGTGTTTGGCGTGGACGCCGAAACCATGGAGCACGCAGCAGGAGAGATGCTCGTTGCGCGCGGGCTCACCCTCGGCCTTGCGGAGTCACTCACGGGCGGACTCGTTGGGTCGCGGTGTGTCGCCGTGCCGGGTGCATCGCGTTGGTTCCGCGGCGGCATCGTGTCGTATGCGTCCGACGTCAAGTACTCCTTGCTCGGCGTGCCCGATGGACCGGTCGTTTCGGCAGACGCCGCGAAGGCCATGGCGCTCGGCGCCGTGAAGGCGCTCGGATCCGATGTGGGCCTGTCCGTCACCGGTGTTGCCGGCCCCGACGAGCAAGACGGCCAGCCGGTTGGCACGGTCTTTTACGGCGTGTGCATCAACGGCACGAGCGAAGCGGTGGAAGGACGTCTACCTGGTGATCGCGACCGCGTGCGTCAGTTCGCCGCGATCTCACTGATGGACCTCCTACGGCGGAGGCTTCTCGCTCTATGAGCGACGCGGTTTCTTCGCCTCGATGAGAAAACGCGTCGATGTGGCGTGGAACGGCATCTGGTCATGCAGGTCGAGCAAGCGGTCGTAGAAGCGCTCGACGGTAAAGGCCGGCACGATCCACACGACGAGACGCAGGAAGTAGATGACCGCGCCAACGTCGCTGAAGGTCATCGGCAATTCCTCTGCTCGCACGTCCACCACGGTGAGCCCGGCCGCGTTGGCGCGCTGCCGAGCGGTCTCGGGTTCTCGGTTCACGGTGACGGGCTGTGGCCCGAGGAAAAACTCCGCCACCTCGTACACGCTGCGCGGACCGACGTGTTGCGCGAAGTACGTACCGCCTGGCGCGAGCACTCGGGCGATCTCGTCCCAGTGCGCGACCACGGGGTGCCGTGAGATAACGAGATCGAATGCACTGTTGCGCAGAGGAAGTGCGTCGCCGGTCGAGGCCAACGCGCCGGGGCCTGGTTGGTAGGACTCAACGCCAACCGTGAGCGCGGGCCGATGGGGGAGTGAGGCAAGCAGCACGCCGTCCCCGCACTCGATATCCAACAGCGTTGCGGCTCGGGCGGCGCGTTCGGCGACGCGGTCGCGGAAGCGCCATGAGGGTCGTTGTTCGGTGGCGCGCCCGTCGAGCCAGGAGAAGTCCCACCCCGTGATCGGCGCGACCTCGGCCTCGGCGACGAGTTCCTCGAAGGTGCCCATGGGATGAATTGTGGCAAGGGTCGTTGTATCGAACGGTTGTTCGGAATTACACTCGTGTTCGTTGTTACACCCCTTCCGTAGGGTGGCGCTCGTTGAAGAACAACACGAAGAGAGAGGGGCTCCACGTGGAGCGCGAAAAGGCACTGGAAACGACACTCGGCGCAATCGAGAAGCAGTTCGGTAAGGGAGCTGTCATGCGTATGGGCGACAAGCCCAACATGACGATCGAAACCATCTCCACCGGCGCGTTGGCGCTCGACTTGGCGCTAGGTGTGGGCGGGTTGCCCCGCGGCCGCGTCGTGGAGATCTTTGGTCCTGAGTCATCGGGTAAGTCGACCCTCGCCATGCACGTCGTGGCCGAGGCGCAGCGCAACGGCGGCACGTGCGCCTACATCGACGCCGAGCACGCGATGGATCCGATCTACGCGGCGGCCATCGGCGTGAACACCGATGAGTTGCTGATCTCGCAGCCCGACACCGGTGAGCAGGCGTTGGAAATCGCCGACATGCTGATCCGCTCCGGTGCGCTCGACGTGTTGGTGATCGACTCGGTAGCTGCGCTCACGCCCCGGGCCGAAATCGAAGGCGAAATGGGCGACACGCATGTCGGCCTCCAGGCTCGCCTGATGAGCCAGGCCCTGCGCAAGCTCACGGCCAACCTCAACCGGAGTGGCACAGTTTGCATCTTCATCAACCAGTTGCGAGAGAAGATCGGCGTGATGTTCGGCTCGCCCGAGGTAACCCCTGGTGGTCGGGCGCTCAAGTTCTACAGCTCGGTCCGGCTCGACATTCGCCGCATCGAACAGATCAAGGACGGCACCGAGGTCGTGGGTAACCGCACCCGCGTCAAGGTCGTCAAGAACAAGGTGGCGCCGCCCTTCCGGCAGGCCGAGTTCGACATCGTCTACGGCAAGGGCATCAGCCGCGAAGGCTCGGTCATCGATATCGGGGTGGACCTCGGGATCGTGAAGAAGGCGGGTGCTTGGTACACCTACGAAGGTGAGCAACTCGGCCAAGGTCGTGAGAACGCCAAGACCTTCCTGCTCGAAAACCCAGAGCTGATGGTCACGCTGTATGACCGGGTGCTCAAGGCCTCGGGCATCGGCGAGAAAGACGATGTGCCGCTGGGTGAGCTCGAGGGCGACGACGAGCCCATCGAACTCGCCGATATCGACTAGCGGACCGCGGCGGAAGGGCCGGTACCCTTGGGGCCGCCATGAGCGAGCCCCGTCGGTATTTCGTGCGCACCTTCGGGTGTCAGATGAACGAGCACGACTCGGAGCGCATCGCGGGCCTGCTCGAAGCAGATGGACTTGTGGCGGCGACGTCGGCCGATGACGCCGACGTCGTCGTCTTGAACACCTGCTGTATTCGTGAGAACGCAGATAACCGGCTCTACGGCACGCTTGGTCACCTCGCCTCGACCAAGCGTGCCAAGCCGGGCATGCAGATCGCGGTCGCTGGTTGTCTGGCCCAGAAGGATCGCGATCTGATCCAGACGAAGGCACCCTATGTGGATGCGGTGTTCGGCACCCACAACGTGGGACGCGCCGCCGAACTGTTGCGCGAGGCGGCCGCGCACGGGCCGATCACAGAAATCCTCGAAGAGTCCGAAGCCTTCCCTTCGGCTTTGCCGGTGCGACGCGACGTGCCCTACGCGGCGTGGGTCACGATCCAAATTGGTTGTGACAACTCGTGCGCGTTCTGCATCGTGCCTTCGGTGCGCGGGAAAGAGATCAGTCGGCCCCTCGACGAGTTGGTCGCCGAAGTCGCCGGCCTGGTGGGCCAGGGCGTCACCGAGGTAACGCTGCTCGGGCAGAACGTGAACTCCTACGGCCGCGACCTGACCAAGCGCAGTCCGCTGTTCGCGCAGTTGCTACGTGAGCTCGGTGCCGTCGAGGGCCTCCGGCGTATCCGCTTCACCTCGCCGCACCCCAAGCACATGCGGCCCGACGTGTTCGAGGCGATGGCCGAGACGCCCGCGGTGTGCAACCACCTCCACTTCCCGTTGCAATCGGGTAGCGACCGCATCCTCGCTGTGATGCACCGCGGCTACAACGCGGCGCGTTACCTCGAGAAGGTACGTCTCGCTCGAGCGACCATCGACGACCTCGCCGTGACCTCCGACATCATCGTGGGATTCCCGGGCGAAACCGATGCTGAGTTCGCCGCCACGCTCGAGGTGGCGGCTGAAGTTGGCTACGACAGTTGTTACCCGTTTATCTACTCGCCTCGTACCGGCACCGAGGCGGCGACGATGACCGATCAGTTCGTGCCCGACGCGGTCGTCGGCGCGCGGTTTGACCGTCTGCAGGAAGTCCTTGAGGCCAGCGCGCATGTGAAGCACGAGGCGCGTGTGGGTCGCATCGAGTCGGTGCTTGTGGAAGGCCCATCCAAGCGCGACGACACGCGCTGGTCGGGGCGTACCGGCCAGAACAAGCTCATTCACTTCGCACGCATCGAAGGCGTTGCCGCTGGCGCCTACGCCGATGTGCGCGTGACCCACGGCGGTCGGTACCACCTGCTCGGTGAGGTCGTTGCCGTCACTGCCTCTCCCAAGCACAAGACACGCATCCCGGTTGCCGCCCTTTAGACACGTCGTGGTGCTCGGGCCGACGGGCTCGGGCAAATCCGCGTTCGCCACGGCGGTGGCTCGGGTCAACCCCGACTTCGAGATCGTCTCGGTCGATGCCATGTGCGTGTACCGCGGCATGGACATCGGTACGGCGAAGCCGAGCGCCGCTGATCGCGCCGAGGTGCCCCACCACCTGCTCGACGTTGTGGACCCGTCCGAGGACTACTCGCTCAGCCGCTTCCAGCTCGACTGTGGAGACGCCCTGCGCGCGATCGAGCGGCGCGGCAAGCGGGCGTTACTGGTGGGTGGGACCGGGTTGTATGTCCGCGCTGCGGTCGATGGTCTCGACGTGCCGCCGCGCTTCCCGCGCGTAAAAGACGAACTGGAAGCCGAGCCTGACACCGCCGCGCTCTTCGCGCGGCTGGAGACACTTGATCCCCGGGCGGCGACGAAGATGGAGCCGAGTAATCGGCGCCGGGTCGTGCGCGCCCTGGAGGTGTGCGTGGGCACCGGCCGGCCGTTCTCGAGCTTCGGCCCGGGCCTTGACGCGTACGCGCCGAGCCCGTTTCGCCTCATTGGTATGTGGCCTTCACGTGAGGCGCTCGCGGTGCGACTCGAGGCTCGGTTCGCCGCGATGATGGACGCTGGACTGCTGGAGGAGGTCCGCGCGCTTGGGGCATCGCGTAACCCGATCTCGCGTACGGCGCGCCAGGCGTTGGGGTACCGCCAGTTGCTCGAGCACCTTGAGACGGGCCGGCCGCTTAACGAGTGCGTGGCCGAGGCGGTCACGATCACCAAGCAATTCGCGCGCCGGCAGCGGGTGTGGTTCAGGCGCGACCCGCGGATCGCGTGGCTCGACGCCGAAAGTGACCTAGCCACGTTTGCCAGTCGGCAAGACTGGTGAACGTGGTGCGGCTAACCAAACACGAGGGGTGGGGCAACGACTTTTTGGTGCTGGCCGACGCCGACGGCGCGACGCCCGTTACGGCCGAGTTCGCGCGACGCGTGTGCGACCGTCGCTTCGGCGTCGGCGCCGACGGTCTGTTGCACCTGAGCCGGCCCACCGATGCCGACCTGGGTATGACCCTGCACAACGCGGACGGTTCGGTCGCGGAGATGAGCGGTAACGGGCTGCGTTGTCTCGTGCAGGCAGCGCTCCGCCTCGGTTGGTTCGAAGGCCAGTCGGTATCGGTTTCGACGGGCGCGGGAATACGCAGCGCGTTCGTCGCCGACGTCACGGTTCCGATGGCGACAACCCATCAGATTCGCGTCGACATGGGTGCGGTGGTGATCGAGGGCAGCGACGACGACGACGTGCTGGTCAACGTGGGGAACCCGCACCGAGTACGCCGCGTGCCCGAGCCCGCGACCTACGACCTAGTAGCAGCCGGATTGATCCACCCCAACGTCAACCTCGAAGTCATCGCCAAGACGAGCGGCGCCAACACGGTCAAAATGCGCGTGCACGAACGCGGTGCGGGCGAGACACTTGCCTGCGGTACCGGTGCATGCGCGGTCGCCGTCGCCGCTGCGAAGTGGGGTCTCGTCACGGGCACGCTCGTCACGGTTCGCCAACCTGGCGGCGATGCGGCGGTCGACATCACCGATACCGATCACGTGCGGTTGGCCGGCCCGGTCAGCTGCATCGGCACTATCGAACTAACTGAGTAGGACACCGCATGACCCTTATCGACCGAAGTTTTCGCGAAAAGATCATCCTCGTGGGGGTGGCCTTCGGTCGAGCCGACGTCGCCGAGGTCGAAGCCCACCTCGATGAGCTGGAGCTATTGGTCGATACCGCGGGTGCGGATGTGGAAGCGCGCGTGCTGCAGCGTCGCGACGCCCCGGATCCCGCCACGTTCATCGGGAAGGGCAAAGCCGAGGAACTCCACGAGCTGTCGCTGGCCGTCGACGCCGACACGGTGGTGTTCGACGACGAACTGTCACCGGCCCAGCAGCGCAACCTCGAAAAGATCCTGGGGCGCACGGCGATCGACCGCACCGATGTGATCCTCGACATCTTCGCCCAAAACGCGCGCACCCTCGAAGGCAAGGCGCAAGTGGAGTTGGCGCTGCTGCGTCACCGGTTGCCGCGCCTGAAGGGTCGCGGCAAGTCGCTCTCGCAGCAGGGTGGCAGCAGCGGTTTCATCGGGACTCGTGGTCCGGGTGAAACCCAACTCGAGGTGGACCGTCGTCGTCTGCAACGGCGCATCACCGCGCTCGAACAAGAACTCAAGTCCCTCGGCAAGAAGCGGGGTGTGCAACGGGCCCAGCGAGACCGCTCGCGCTTGCACAACGTGTCGATCGCCGGGTACACCAACGCCGGCAAGTCGACGCTCATCAACGCCCTCACCGACGCAGGCGCGCACACCGAGAACCGGTTGTTCGCGACCCTCGACGCCCGCACGCGGCGCCTCGCACTCCAAGGCGGCGAAACGATTCTCGTCAGCGACACGGTCGGATTTATCCGCAAGCTGCCCCACCAACTCGTCGAAGCGTTTCGCTCGACCCTTGAGGTGGTGCTCGAGTCCGAGATCATCCTCCACGTCGTCGATGCGTCCGCGCCGAACCCCGAGGCGCAGCTCCGGACCGTTCGTGAAGTCCTCAACGAGATCGGTGGAGGCGAGATCGAAGAGTTCCTCGTGTTCAACAAGGCCGACCTCAACCCCGACGAAGCCGATCGCCTTGCGCGCGCGAACCCCGGGTCAGTTGCCGTAAGCGCGACCTCGGGCGCGGGCATCGACCGGATGCTCGAACTGTTGGGTGAGCGGTTGCGGGCCCGGTCCAGCGTTGTCGAGCTCGAGATCCCTTTTGCTCGCGGCGACGTGTTGGCCGCGGTGCACCGCGAGGGCGAAGTGCTCGCCGAGGAGCACGGCGATCACGGTACCCGCGTCCAAGTGCGTGTCGACACGGCGGGCGCCGCTCGGTTCGAGAACTGGGTAGTGAGCGCTTGAGGAGCGGCCCCGCAAGCGGACCCGCTTTACCATTTGTTCCGCCGGTGTACCCCTACGACCGGCTGAACGACCTGAAGGCCGCGGCCGCCGCGATGCCCGGCGGCATCGTCGACCTCTCGATCGGCACGCCGTGCGACCCACCGCCGAAGGTCGTCCTCGACGCGTTGGCTACGAGCAACACCGAGCGCGGCTACCCGGCATCGATTGGTTCGCCGGCGCTGCGCGAGGCGGCCGCTTCGTGGATGGACCGTCGGCTCGCGGTAACCATCGAGCCGTCGGCAATCGCCGCATGTGTAGGAACCAAGGAGTTCGTCGCCACCCTGCCGCAGTGGCTGGCCCTGCGCGACCCGTCACGCGACACCGTGCTGTATCCCGAGCTTGCCTATCCCACCTACGAGATGGGCGCGACGCTTGCGAGTTGTCGGGCGGTCGCGGTTCCCGTCAATGCCGACTTCACGCTGCGCCTCGACGCCATCGACGCGGCCGACGCAGCTCGCGCGCTGTGCCTGTGGGTGAACACGCCGGGCAATCCCGCAGGCCAACTCGACGACCTTGGTGCCGCCGCCGCGTGGGGTCGCGCCAACGACGTGCCGGTGTTCAGCGACGAGTGCTACGTGGAGTTCACCTGGAGCGGACCCAAGCGCACGATCCTGCACCACGGCACCGAAGGTGTCATTGCCGTGCACTCGCTCTCGAAGCGATCCAACTTGGCCGGTGTGCGCGTGGGCTTCTACGCCGGCGACGCCGAAATGGTGCACTACCTCTCCGAGGTACGTAAGCACGTAGGGATGATGGTGCCGGGGCCCGCGCAGGCCGCCGGCGTCGCGGCGTTGGGCGACGACGCCCACGTCGACGCACAAGCCGAGCGCTACCTCCACCGTCTGGAGCGGATGGCCCAGATCCTCAAGGCGGTGGACCTCGACGCCACGATGCCCCAGGGCGCGTTCTACTTGTGGGCCGAGGCCCCGGGTGGCGACGCGTGGGCCTTCGTCGACCGGCTGGCGCGCGAAGGCGGGTGCCTCGTAACCCCGGGCGACACGTTCGGTGCGGCAGGCGATCGCTATGTGCGGGTCGCCGTGGTGCAACCCGACGACCGCATCGAACTCGTCGCCCAGCGCCTCGGCGTTTAACTTCTTCGCCATGGCCGACCTGCAGTCCACCATCGACGAGCTTTGGGAGATGCGCGACGAGCTGTCGCCCTCCAGCACCGACGCGTTGGCGTCGGTCACCGAAGCGATCAATTTGCTCGACACCGGAGAGGCGCGCATTGCCGAGCTCGTCGGCGACGACGTCGTGGTGCACGAGTGGCTCAAGCGCGCCGTGTTGCTGCTGTTTCGCTTACGCGGCATGGAGACCATCGAGGCGGGCCCCTTCGAGTTCGCCGACAAGTTGCCCCTCAAGGCCAACTACATCGAGGCCGGTGTACGGGTCGTGCCCGGAGGTTCGGCGCGGTGGGGGAGCTACCTCGAGCGCGGTGTGATCCTGATGCCGAGCTACGTGAACATCGGCGCGCGTGTCGGGAGCGGCACGATGGTCGATACGTGGGCGACGGTGGGCTCGTGCGCGCAGATCGGCAAAAACGTGCACCTCTCGGGTGGCGTCGGCATCGGCGGCGTGCTTGAGCCGCCGCAGGCCGCTCCCGTCATCATCGGCGACGAGTCGATGATCGGCAGCCGGGCGATGATCACCCAGGGTGCACGCGTTGGTGAAGGCTGCGTGGTGGGTGAAGGCACGATGCTCAACCCCACGATCCCGGTGATCGATGCCGAGACCGGCGAGGAGATTTCGCGCGGGGTGATCCCGTCGTGGTCGGTCGCCGTGCAGAGCTGGCGAATGAAGGAGTTTGCGGGCGGCACGTTTGGGGCGCCGTGCGTGTTGATCGTGAAGCACCTCAACGAGGGTGAGCGCCACAACAAGGCCAAGCTCAACGAGATCCTCCGCGATCAAGGCGTGAACGTGTGACCACACCGGACCTGATGGCTCGCACCGCCGAGCTCATCGACATCCCATCGGTGAGCCACAACGAGGAGGCGATCACCGATCACCTCGCCTCGTTGTTCGATGGCCTCGACTGCTTCCGCGTCGACCGAGTCGGCCTCAACCTTGTGGCGCGCACGAACTTCGGCCACGCCCAACGCCTCACGCTTGCGGGCCACACCGACACCGTGCCGGTCAACGACAACGACCGGGCGCGGGTCGAGGGCGACACGCTCTACGGGCTTGGCGCGTCGGACATGAAGAGTGGCCTTGCGGTCTTTATCGAACTCGCGCTGGCGATCGGACGAGGCGAAATCACCCCGAGCGTCGATCTCACCTTCATCTTCTACGCATGTGAAGAGGTGGCGCGAGAGGACAACGGACTGCTTGAGCTATTCCGCGAACGCCCCGACCTCACCGCCTGTGACGCAGCGATCCTGGGTGAGCCGACCGACGCGTGGATCGAGGCAGGGTGCCAGGGTGCGTTCTCGGTCGAGATGACCTTCGCGGGCCAGCGCGCCCACAGCGCCCGGCCCTGGACGGGTGTCAACGCAATCCACCGCGCCGGAGTAGCCATCGACCGCATCCGCGAGTGGCCCGGACGTCAACCGGTCATCGACGACTGCGAGTACCGCGAGGCGATGCAGGTGGTCCTCGTGACGGGCGGCGTGGCGCGCAATGTGGTCCCCGATCGCTGCACGATCACGGTGAACCACCGCTTCGCGCCTGACCACGACCTCGACGCGGCACGCGCCGCGGTCCAGGCCGTAATCGGCGACGCCTTCGATGAAACGTCGGGCGACGCGTGGCACGAAATCGACGTGTCACTCGGAGCCATGCCATCGCTCGGGCACCCTTTGCTGGCGAGCCTGGTCGACCGGTCGGGCCGCGCGCCTCGGGCGAAACTCGGCTGGACCGACGTAGCCTTTTTTGCCGAGCAAAACATCCCGGCGGCGAATTTCGGCCCTGGCGATCCGCTGCTGGCTCACACCCAGGGCGAGTTCGTCACGCGGGACCAACTCGCCGCCGCCTGGGCCACGGTGGTCGGAGTCGTCACTTCCTAGCTCCCTGACGTGGAGTTGCGAAGGTGCCGTGGCACGATGGTGGCCCCATGCAACACACAACCCGTCGTTCGTCGCGGCTACTGGGGCTTGCCGCGCTGTTCATGATCGCGGCTGCCAGCCTGCACTCTGCGCAGGCCGCCGACGATCCGTATGCAAATCAGCAGTGGAACCTCACGCAGATCCACGCGCTTAGCGCGCAGTCCGTCAGCACGGGATCGGGCATAAAGATTGGCATCGTGGACTCGGGAGTGAACCGAAACCACGAAGACCTCGCCGGGCGGGTGGCCGCAAGCGCAACCTGTGTCGGCACTACCGGCTCGGCGTCGCAGTGCGCCTCTGGCACAGACCAGGGCGATGACATCGACGGCCACGGCACTCACGTGGCCGGCATCGCCGCCGCGCTCACGGGCAACGGCAAAGGTGTTTCGGGTACCGCTCCGGGCGCGCAGCTCGTGGTGGCTCGGGTGTTCTCGCGGGACCAGAACGGCAATCCGACGGCAACTATCGACGACGTGAAGGCGGGCATCCGGTGGGTGCTCGATCAGGGCGCCAAGGTCGTAAACCTGAGCATCGGCGCCGAGGACCAAGGCTTCAACGTCTGCCAGGTCTTCGCCAACTGCTCCAGCCCATTGAAGGGCGCGGTTGAAGAGGTCTGGCAGCGCGGCGCGCTGCCGGTTATCGCCGCGGGCAACAGCCAGGTGTACAGCTCGCAGGGCTATGGCGACCTTGACGCGATCGTCGTCGGAGCCGTGGGCCCGAGTGACCAGGTCGCGTCGTATTCGACGCCTATCGGCGATGCCAAGTGGGGCATGGTTGCGCCGGGCGGCGACCCCCAAAACGACCAGGACACAGCGCGCATGGTGTTGTCGACCTACGCGGGCGACACGTGCCAACCTGTCAACGCGTCGAATTGTTACGCCTACCTGGCGGGTACCTCGATGGCCGCACCGCACGTGAGTGCGGTTGCTGCGATGTTGTTCGCGCGCGGCGTTGGTCGCCAAGCGGTAGTGGATACGTTGTTGTCGACGACCGATCCGGTTGAGTGTGGTTCGAACTGTGCCGGCCGGTTGAATGCCGCGAAGGCGTTGGGCGTCACCACAACCGACAACAGCGTCATCGCTGGGGGCCCCATGGGCAACGGCGTCGACGACGCCCCCTCGAAGGGTTCCTCAGGTGGGGGAAAGAACGGGTCGAACAAGGCCACCTCGTCCTCGTCTTCGTC
Source organism: Acidimicrobiales bacterium (assembly GCA_046594835.1). GTDB lineage: Bacteria > Actinomycetota > Acidimicrobiia > Acidimicrobiales > JACCXE01 > JACCXE01. The sequence continues at coordinate 16,764 of JBKJQZ010000013.1, forward strand.
ATCCACCTCGGGCTCCGGCCCGACGACCACGACGCCGGGGAACTTCGGCTTCGATGCGGGTGCCAACGGCGGACGACGCACGACTACCACGTTCAGTCGTCAAGCGGCGCTGCTGTTGAACCAAACCGGTGGCGACGATGCCGTCCCCGTAGGCGTGGTGCTGGCGGGCTTCGCGTGCCTTGCGGGCGCGGCACTGATGCTGAGCTACAGCCTGCGGAGAACGCTTACAACCTTGCCGTAGATGACGACCTCGTCGGCGCGGAACTCCATCGGGGAGAGGCGCTCGTTTGAGGGCTCGAGCACGATCGTCGAACCCTTCTTGCGGTAGGTCTTGACGGTCGCTTCGCCCCCCGGAATTCCGGCCACGATGATGTCGCCGTTGCGGACCTCGGGAATATTGCGCACTACGACGTAGTCGCCGTCGAGGATTGCGGCGTCGATCATTGAGTCACCGCGCACGCGCAGCACGAAGGCGGCGTCGGTTCCGGTGAAGTCTTCGGGGAGCGGCAGGAGTTCTTCGACGTGTTCGTCGGCGAGCACGCCAGTGCCCGCGGCCACGTGGCCTAGGAGCGGGACATGGCGGACGCGGGCCTTGTCGATCTGCGAACCCGAGTTGGAGTCGAAACGGACTTCGATAGCGCGGGGCTTGGTGGGGTCGCGGCGCAGGTAGCCCTGCTTTTGCAGGGTCGAGAGGTGCGCGTGCACCGATGACGAGGACGTGAGGCCGACAGACTCGCCGATCTCGCGAACCGACGGGGGATAGCCCCGGTCGCGCAACGACGCCTCGATCACTTCGAGGATCTCCCGGCGCTTGCCGGTGAGTTGCGGGTCGTTACTAGTGGTCATGGACTGCCTCCTGCGGCGCTTCCGATGTGGCGAACACGTGTTCTGCTGCACGGTAACGACGCCCGCGTGTTATTGCAAACATCCGTTCGAGTCTTCCCTTGACAACGAACGCGTGTTCGGTAAGGTTCGAACTGTCGTTCGGGTGTCACACCCTTCCGGTACAACAGCAAGTCAGCAGTCCCAACAGGCCTTCGAGCCACTAGGCAAGGAGTAGAGATGCAGGCGATCCACCCCGGTTACCCCCAATTGCGAGTGCCGACGCTGCGTTCCGCGCGCCGTCGTCCCTCGGAGGCGGTCTATCGGCGCCGGCGTCTCGTGGCGCTCTTTTGCATCGTCTCCTTCGCCTTCCTCGCTTGGTCCGGTTTGCGCCAGCTAGCCGACACGTCTGGCGACGGCCCCCTCACCGTCGCCGGACGGTCGGCAACCGCACCGCAGCTCATTGGCCGGTCCAAGGCGATCGTGCAGCCGGGCGACACGCTGTGGTCGATCGCGCGCCGCGTGCAGCCCTCGGGCGACGTGCGGCCGCTGATCTCAGTGCTGATCGACACCTACGGGGGTCAGCCACTTCAGGTCGGCGAAACCATCGAAATGCCCTAGGACTACCCTTGGCGGGCATGAAGTGCCCGTTGTGTGGAGTGGATGACGACAAAGTCATCGACTCCCGCGGGGCCGAAGAAGGCGGTGCGATTCGTCGGCGCCGAGAGTGCCTTGGCTGTGGCCGCAGATTTACGACCTTTGAGCGGGTGGAAGAAGTGCCGCTTGTAGTGGTGAAGCGCTCGGGCGCGGTGGTGCCCTTCGAGCGGGCGCGCATCGTCGAAGGCATCCGGGCTGCGTCGAAGAATCGCCCGGTGTCGGAGGAACAGATGGAGGCGCTCGCCTTCGAGGTCGAAGAACAGTCGCGGCTTGTCGGCAGCGAACTGACAACCGAAGCGGTCGGCCTTTCCGTGCTCGAAGGTCTGCGCGGTCTCGACGAAGTCGCCTATGTGCGTTTCGCGAGCGTCTACAAGGGTTTCGATGACGCGGGTGACTTCGCTCGTGAGGTGGGCAATCTCACCAAGGAGACTGATCCAAAGGCGCCCCGGCGCGTTGGCGAGTAGTACCCCGGCGGCAACCACACGAGGGAGACCATCATGCGCTTAGGTGTGCTCACCGGGGGAGGGGACTGCCCCGGCCTCAACGCAGTCATCCGGGCTGTTGTACGAAAGGGCGAGAAGCACTTCGGCGACGAGATCGTGGGCTTTCTTGACGGATGGCGTGGCCTCGTCGATGACACGTCGATGCCGCTCAATATCGAAGCGTGCCGAGGCCTGCTGCCCAAGGGCGGCACCATCCTCGGCTCGAGCCGGACCAACCCAACCGCCATCGACGGCGGCGCTGAGGCCTGTCAGGCCACCCTGGCGCGTCACGGCATTGACGCACTCATCGCTATTGGCGGCGAAGACACCCTCGGGATGGCGCACCGGCTCACAGAGGCGGGGTCCCCGGTCGTGGGCGTACCCAAGACGATCGACAACGA
>JBKJQZ010000042.1:0-3608 GCA_046594835.1 Acidimicrobiales bacterium
GGCCGGAGCTGTGGCGACGTTCCAACCCAGCCGTTGCCAGCCGTTTTCGGTATTGGCACGTGATCGACGATCAGTGGATCACTGAAGTGGATGAAGTCGTCGAGCCATCGTCACTTCTGTGGTCGCTGGACCATCGGCACCGCGCGACGATCGCGGCGGGCCGTCCGCTTCTGATGCCGACGGAGTCGTTGCTAGGTGGTCCCGCTGCGGAACAGGGCGTGCACGTAGCCGATACCGAAAACGGCTGGCAACGGCTGGGTTGGAACGTCGCCACAGCTCCGGCCGATGCCATCCAGTGGGTGACAAGCGCGCTCGTTGACCCTCTGCATCCACGCGCCACGCTCGTTGCGAGCAAGGGTGTCGCGCTTGTGGCTTGCCCGTTCTGCGATGCAGAGTCGCGGAGCGCGCTGCGAAGTATCGGTCCGACGACCATCTACCGCTGCGCCGAATGCAGCCTCACGTACGGCTCACCGAAGGTTCCCGACGACGTCGTGTACGACGGCCAATATCACGACGGTACGGGGGCGTTCGGAACCGACTATGTCCATGCGCAGTGGTACTGCGATCGGCTTTCCGACGACCGCCTGGCGGCCTTGGAACGCGCCGGCGTCAGCCGTGGCCGAATGATCGACCTCGGGACGGGCCTGGGCCACTTCGTCGATCGTGCACGCCACTTCGACTGGGACTGCGACGGGTTGGAACTTGTTCCAGAGGCGGTGGCGCAAGCCAAGGAGATGTTCGGCATCGACTTGATCAATGAGTCCTTGATGGAGTTCGAACCAGAGGTTCCGTACGAGGTTGCTGCGCTCGGCCAGACTCTTGAGCACTTCACGAATCCGGTTGCGCTCCTGACGCATCTTCGCAGCGCCGTCCTGGCCCCCGGCGGTGCGCTGCTCATCGAGGTGCCGCACATCGACGGTCTCGCTCGACGAGTCCGTCGCGACAAGTGGTCGCACTGGCAGTCCGGTGACCACGTCACGTTCTTCAACCGCGACACGTTGTCAGCGACGCTAGACAAGGCGGGCTACGACGTGGTTTTCCACGAGACAATCACGGGCGTCTACCCGGGAATCGGAAGTATCGGCGTCGCTTACGCGCTCGGCTTCTTCAACCCGCAGTCTCGCTGGTTCTCGGCGGTTCGCACGGGGCGTCGCGTGATCCAAAGTCGGTTGGCTCGTACGCGACCAGGCGCACAACTCGCAGCGGCGCGGCAGCGGCTGGCGGTGGACTCCGGCGTAGCGAGCACCTGGGCGGAGCGCGCGCTCCTGAAGTTTGCCAACTCCGTCGACAGCGTTGGCCTGGGTGATCACCTGCGCGTCGTCGCGCGTGCGCGATGAAGGCTGCTTTTTTGTATTGGCCCGCTGCGTGGGCGAGCGGGCATGGAGCGTTCCAGGCGTCGCTGCTCGAAGGACTGCTCGCGCAGGACGAACACGAGGTCACTGTGATCGCGGCGGATGACGCCGGTCCGATTGATGTGCCCCCACCACATCGGCTCGTGCGGTTTCGTCGACGCCCGCGGGCGTTCCACGCCCTGGTTGCGCGGGACGCCGGGACCGAGTGGGCGGCAGCGAAGGCGATTCGCGGCGCGTGCGTCGATGCTGTCATCGCCTGGGCCAACTTCCCCAATCCAGTCATTGATGAACTGCCGCAACTGGCGCTCCTGCACGAGACCGACTTCCTCGAGGATTCCCCGTGGCATTGGTTTCCCGCACGACCTCAGCAGGCGATGGCCGAGGTCACCGTGCGTTCGCTCACGGGTGCTACCGCCGTCTTTAGTAACTCCCAGTACACCGCTGATCGAGCGGTGCGGGAGTTTGGCATTCGGGCCGATCGCTCATTTGTGACTTCACCTGCGGTTCGGCCTTTCCCGTCACTTGGTCCGCAGCCCCCGGTTCAGCGTCCGTATGTCGCGCAGGTCGGCTGGTTCCACGCGCGGAAGAACCTGCCCTTCGTCCTCAACGCCTGGGCGCGCGCAAGAGCGGCGGGCATGGAGCACCACCTTGTGTTGATTGGCAGAGACGGACCAACCGACCCGATTGAAGGCACGCTCGGGCGCCAGATCTTGGAGCACGCAGGATGCGACTTGGCGGGCGACGTGCATGTCGTTGGCCTCGTCGATCGCGCCGAGTACGGCCGGCTGCTGGCCGATGCAGCCGCTCTGCTCGTTGCGAGCTACCAGGAGGGCTTTTGCATCCCCGTCATCGAGGCGTTCAGTTTGGGTACGCCCGTGGTAGCCGTCGCACGGACCGCGCTCATCGAGGTGGCTGGTCCCGTTGGCACGCTCGTCGAAGCCGATCCTCAATCCTTCGCGGATGCGATGCGCCGTGTTGCGGCGAATCCTCCGGAACGCACGGTATTGCAGGCCTACGCATCTCGTTTCACGTCCACGAGTTGCGCGGCGCCGCTGATCGCGGCGATGGACGCGATCCAGGCACACCAATGGCCCGAAGTCCAGTTGTCGGCGGCGCGCGCCGGGCGGATGTAGTGGTGCGACGCCTTCGACGATGGATAGCGACGCGGCTCCAGGACATCCTGCGGCCACTCATACTCGAGAGCGTCAGCGTCTCGGTTGAGAGCGAGATCGCCAAGACTCTCCTTCCCGCCGTGACCAATGCGTTCGGCCGCACCGTCGATGTGCAGTGGCGTCGTTACCTTGCGCTCGCGCAACTCGCGGCACGCGCAACGCCGCTTGCAAATTTGGCCCAGGCTGAATGTCGTGTGTTCTCGCAGAATGGCGAAGACGGCGTGCTGCACGAGCTATTTCGACGTCTGGCGGTGGAGCCCTTCTTTGTTGAGTTCGGGGCGGGGCGCGGCAGCGAGGGCAACGCAGTGTTGCTGGCTGAGGTTGCTGGTTGGCCCGGGGTCTTTCTTGAGGCCGACGCCGACGATGCCGCAGCGCTTGCGGCCAAGTACAGGGCGAACGAGGCCGTGGCGTCGAAGTGCGTAATGGTCACACCCGACAACGTCGAGGATGTGTTTGCGGAGATGAACGTGCCGCTCGAGCCGGCTCTTGTCTCCATCGACGTCGACGGCGCCGACTACTGGATCTGGAAACGAATTGAGCGCTACCGCCCGGCGGTGGTCGTCATCGAATACAACGGGACCTTGCCCGTCGACGGCCAGGAGGTCTTTCCGTACGATCCGATGCGTTCGTGGACCGGCAACGCAGATTTCGGGGCGTCGGTGGGTGCGCTTGTGGCACTGGGCGCCGCGAAGGGGTATTCGCTCGTGCACACGGACCTGACCGGTGTGAACGCGTTTTTTCTGCGAACGGACCTCGTCGGTGATTTGCCCCACGGCGACGCCGTGGTCCGCAGGCCGGCGAACTACCTGTTCCAGGGTCGTGGGTTCAACCCAGGTGGAGCCCAACCCGTCACGCTGGACTGACTGCGAGCGACCATTCCGATCACGCAGCTAATCGATTCCGCCCAGACGCACGCCCTTCGTAGGGCCGTGCTCCGTAAGGGCATGGAGGACAGCGATGTCGTGTTCCCCGAGGACGACATGGCTGGGGCCTTCCACCTCGCCGTAATGAAAGACGGCGAGGTGTGCGCCGTCGCAAGTTTCAGCCCGTCGCCTACGCCCCTGCGCGAGGGCGCCCGCGCGTG